>JBCDFY010000224.1:0-12186 GCA_039176995.1 Bacteroidota bacterium | reverse complement strand
TTTATAAAAATACTCTTAAAGCCTAAATGTAAATGTTAAAATCCCATATTTTTCCTAAGTTTTACTTCATTTTCCCATGGACTGCATTTTTTCTTCTAAATATTTGAATCGTATATAGTTGCAATGTGACTAAATATATGTGCATTTTTGCTTTGCAAGCGGAAGTTTTCCTTGTTATCAAATTACCTCTAGAGGTCAGTTCACTTCATACAATTTATAATCTTATTTGGGAAAATGACATCGTCATTTATGGGCTATTATTGCTCTAATATGACCTAAATAATAAAATTGATAATTATGTCTGAATCGATTTTCTTCTTTTCGTTAGACCTCAAAACTATTATCATTATAGTCCTTACTGCCTTCATCTTCGGTATGCTCACCATGAGTCAAAACAATTGGCGAGGAACGGTTATTGAGCGACCAAACTTTGGGTTGAACTTCAATCTATTGTTTCTTGGGGCAATTCTATTGATTTTCCTATATCTAATGAGAAAAGGTTCGCTAGATGAAATAGAAACGCCGCCGCCAAATAGCAGAGCTTATATAAGTAAACCTATACATGGTTCAATAATGAATCGGTCATATAAGGACAATTATTTGTTGGATGAAATCACTGTTAAGGATATTGAAGCGGCTGTAATCGAAAGAGAAGAAATAAACCAAAGAGGATCACCAAGTAACAAGCGAGTAGGGCAGGGATACGTTATACAGGTTGCTGCCGTGCGAGAAGAAAATTCAGTTAGCAATTTTTTGGAAAGATACAGCAATCATCCACTTGAAGTCGTAAATGATTACGATGGTAAAACAAGAATCTGGATCGTAGGTTTTAACAGCAAATTTGCAGCCGAAACTTATCGAAAAGCGCACCAAATTAAAGGATTTAGTAGAAGACCTATCTAAACCCGTTCTGTCAGCCAGAATACTGATTTTCACAATCACTTAAATCAACTCACTATGTTCAAGAAAATACAACCTTTTCTTAGAGGGCTTGCTACGCCCTTTAAGCTACTCTTTCGTGCCATACGACAACAGAAAAAAGAACCTGACATTAGAGCCATTCGAGATCACAAACTGGTCAAAAAGAAACTAGCAATAGATGAAGTGACCAATCGTAAGCAAGATGAGCAGCGTATTCAGGAACTCTCCAAAGCAAAAGATGGAATGCATTTGATTGGAGAGAAAGAAGGGAACATGAATATTCCCAATCCTCATGTTCTTGAAGCTCCGACCATTCGGGAGTGGAATGCTCGCTGTAAGTCGATATTGGATGAGATCATTGCTCAGATCAATTACAAGGTCATTGAAATGGAAAAGCATATGCAATCCATGATCGCCACTTTAGAAGAGCAATCCGTTGAGGAACTGATCGAATATCATATCGCTCAACGGGTCAAAAAAGCACAACGAAAGTTGGGAGGCGTGTTTAAGCGACGCAGAAATCAATACTCCATACAGGAATTCATTGATCTTATAACAACAGAAATACGTGAAGAAACAGCGATTATCAATGACTTGCTCAAAAGGGTTTATCATCAGATACAGCCTAAGAAAGGGATCACGGATTACACTTTTGTTTACATCTTATTGTTGCTCGGAATCACCTGTGGAGAGTATCCGTTAAACGTAAGTTCTTTGGTTTATCTAGGAGAATTATCCAATGGTTTTGTACTCGTTCTAAGTGGATTTTTCGCTTTGATTTTGGGTTTCAGTGCCCATGCTGCTGGACACGCTTTTTTCAAAAAGCATACAGGAGAATGGATCGCAGCGGTAGGAATTGGTTTAGCCATTTGTGCCATAGTCAGCATTCTTCGCGCTCAGTTGCATGGCTCTTTAATCATGGCATTCCTCAATGTCTTAATCTTCTTCTTCGGTTGTTACGCTTCCTATACTAGAGCAAAGAACAATGCTTATTTCAGTAGCAAGCGGCGTATCAAAAAATTGCAGCGCAAAAAAAGACGATTGGAGGTCGTTCAGCGCAGACTGACCATTGAGGCACGCGCAGAATCTGAAAAAGAGGTCAAAGAACAATTAGATGAACTCAAGCAGCTTATAGATGAAGAAAACATGGCACTCTCTATGGCAAAAACCTATCAGCAAAGTATTCTTGATCGAATTGATGGTATTCGCCTAGAAGGGATTGCGATGTACCGAAACTCCAATAGTCTGAGCCGTAAACAAGCAGGACATCCTCCTGTTGCGATCTGGGAGCAGGATGCTAGTAAGATGAATAATCAATATCATCAGAGCAATCAGACTAGCACAGGAAGTTACTACAAATACACGCATTTCATTGTGCTTTTGATCGCTTTTTGGGGCTTGGTAAGTTGTGGTCAAGTAGGCTCAAATGAAGCAGTCATTTTATTTGACATCACTGACCCTAGAGCAGTGAATACCGTTGATTTGGAAAAAGTGCCTGATTATTTATTGGAAGAGGTATTGGAGCTATCAGAAACGGACTTGAAGTCGCAAGGCTTGAAGGTAAAGGTTTCATCCATCGGAAGTACTTCTATACAGTATGTAGAGGAAGTAGAGCTAGAAGCGGGTGGTTCTTTTCTGGCTAGAACGGATAAAAAACGGGAGGAGGGGATTGATGGATTTAAAACAGATTTATATTCAGAAATTGAAAAAATCGCAAAGGTCAAAAAGGGTTTGAATCAAACCGTTTTGATGGAAAATTTATGCGGACATTTGAATACGCTTGCGGCTTCAAATGCTTCTAAAAAAACAATCATATTGTTCTCTGATCTTTGTCAGAATACGAAGTCGGTTAGTTTCTATCATTACAGAAATAAACCACATCTCATCATGGATAATTATGAGACTTTAGCCGCCAAAATGGACATGCTTTGTCCGCTGCCTTCTTTGAATGGTATAGATGTCTATATCATCTATCTACCAACCGAAGCGACAGATGAACTCTTTCAATTTACTAGAGCATTTTTTGCCAAATATCTAGGTAATTATGGAGCGGAGGTCACCTTCTCTCCAAATATTTGAACGAATATCCTTTGTATCCCTTCGACCCCAAAATCCTTTTTTTACATTTTCTCACACAAATTTTGAAAAAATGAAACTGAATTTCGGTCTCCGATTTTCTCTCATTTGCGTTGCCTCTTTTTTGGCAGCTATGGGAGTACTATATATTTTGGGTGCAAGCACCTTTCAAATGGATGTCATGAGTGGCAGTGTCCGTTCTTCTGTCCTCTTTTCTGCCTTTCTCTCCATTGTCTTTGGCTATTACTATGGCTTTAAGATGATTTTGAAAACAAGAGCAAGTGTCATCAGCTATTTGGCTTATCTGGGCTTAGCTTGGTTTATCGGTTCACTCATGGTCATTCAATGGGTGGAATTGATGCATCATACTGACTTTTTGATGAATGTCTCGTTTGATGGGCTTTTTTGGCTATTGATCATGCCTTTGATGGTGGCGTTTGTACCGCCGTTTTGGGTGTATCAGTGGCAGAAGTTTAAAGAAAGTCCCACTTATCGGCAGTGGTATGAAGAAGAGCAGGGCGGTAGTGCCAGGTGGGCTTCTGTAGGTACTTTTTCCAAACTCAAAGGAAGGCTAAGACAAACCGTCTTTACGCATTGGTTCAATCCAAAAGGAATGACAAGCGATGGTATTTTCTTAGGTCGTGCTTTGTTCAAAGATGATCCATTCCGACGCTATGTGGTCGAAAAGCAGGACTGTCATAATATCACCATGGGTTTGACAGGTTCGGGTAAATCGGTGAGTGTGCAAAATTTAACGTATTCGATGTATGCAGGCTCTATCATTGGTTTTGACCCGAAAGGTGAACTTAGCCGAATGACAGCCAACCGTCGCCACCATTGCAATATATCGGGTGCAGGCAAAACTAAAAAGCATCTACCTAATGGACAAGTCTATGTAGCCGATCCTTTTGGGTGGAATGCTAAATACGGGTTTGAAAAATTCCGATATAATCCACTCTTGGAGATCAAAGAGGATTTATCCAATGCCCGACAAATCGCATCGACCATTTCTGATGCACTCTTTACGCCTGAGGATATGGCAAACAAGCATTTTGAGGAAAATCCTAAAAATATCTTTGAAGGATTTATCATTCATGTGGTTTCCACCTATCCAAAGGAGTCTCACACCTTACCTTTTGTGTACGATTTATTGAGTGGAATCAATCCTGAAACGGGGCGATTGGATTTAGATTTTCAGAAAGACGTTCTGCTTGCCATGAGCAAGAATGAAGCCTGTGGTGGTTCACCAATTGTTAGTGCCAAGCTGTTGATTGATCCAGGTCCAAATGAACGTGGCTCGCTACAATCTACGATGAGTCGTCATTTGAAATGGTTGGGGGATGAAAACATGCGTGACTTTTTTCAACACTCGAATTTTCGATTTGAAAATTTTGGTATTCGCAAAACAAAGGTGGACGGAAAAGAAGTTGATCTAATCGAAACGCTTTGCATCGTATTACCTGATGATAAAATCAAAGAGAATATGCGCTTTGTTCGTCTGATATTGGGCATGGGAATTCGACAAATGCAGTTAAGATCAGAAGAGGAAAAGCCAAAGATTCCAACGCTTGTCATCATTGATGAATTTCCACGCTTGGGCGGAAAAGTAGAGGTCATTTCTGAGGGCTTTGGTATTCTTCGCTCCTATGGCATCAAGCTATGGTGCTTCATCCAAACTTTTGGGCAGCTCAAAGCGGATTATCCAAAGACATACACTTCTATGCTTGGAAACAGTACCGTTCAAGCTTTCGGGGCAGGAATGGGCGATAATGAGACGGCTGAGTTCGTCAGCAAAACGCTTGGTTCGCGCATCATCCGACGCTATGAAAAACGCAAAGGCGCATTCGGCTTTTGGAAGAAGGTGATCGTCAGCGAAACACCGAGAGAATTGATGACACCTGCGGAAGTACCGATTAAATTGGGCAAGAGCGCAAAGTATGAGATCATCTTTCCCAATGATGGTTTTCCAATGCTCTTGGAGCGTTTGGCACATAAACGAATAGGAAATATGAAAACGCTCGGATTAGGTGGATTGAGGAACTATTTAGAAGACTAAAAAACAACAATCATGAATACAAATACAGATAACATCATATTACACAATGTCACCCCTGAACAGCACAAAGCCATGATGCAAAAAATGATCAGAGAAGAGATAGAGCGGATGTTTCTAGAACTTCAAACGATCATGGGTGATGACGATTTGATTTCGACGGGTAGAGCAGCTAGTTTGCTTGGTCTATGTAATAAAAGTTTTCGACTTTTGGCAAACACAGAGCATTTCACAGTCTATCAACACTTGAAAGAACGCCGCTTTTCTAGGGGTGAAATCTTAGAATATCGCAATCAGTACAAATCCAAGAAGCGCAGAAGTCTGTACTAAAAAGCCATCAACTTCTGACAAGTGTTCGGTGGGGAGGTCTTGCGCTGCAAGCCTCTCCACTTTTTTTGTTAGTACTCATATCTCATTTTTCGGGAGTAGGGGACAATAATGCTCTATCCTTATCAAATTCCGTTGAAAATACTTTTTCTTCACTCGCTTCATAGTGATCTAGTCGTCCTTTGTAAATCACTACATGTCCATCATCGGCAAGTAAAGCCTCTGTCTTAGCATATTCTACTGCTTTGACCTGATTGGAAAACACACCTGCTAGTTGAAAAGAACTTTTAGTTAACCATATGTCAGTTATCCAAAGGGTATAAACAGCATTTTCAAAAGTTTCATGGAGATGATTGGTGTTTGTCATTTAATTTATCCCTTCTGATTTTCAAAACAGTTTTAATTGCTTTCGATCCGCTTCATATTTTTTCCATTCTTTAGTATTGGCACGATCTTCCAGCCAAGCTTGTACAAATTCAATTGGACTACCATAAACTTCAATGTCGGCCGCTTGGGTAAAATGAGAACGATAGCCTGTTTCCGTCATTGGAAGGCGTTTGTTCTTTTCACTCTGAATTTCAAGGTGGGCGATGTTCTCAAAGTATTGAGGAGTATAAGTAATTTGGATATTGATGCCTCGCCAAATCAGGATTAATTCTTGTTTTTCTCTCGGGGTAGTCATTGTTAAACCTTTTGAAGAGTGGAGCAGGGCGGTTGTGCCCTGCTCCAAAATTTTTAATACTCATTGGGTAGCAAAAGTGTTTGCTCTATCAACCATAGGCTATATTTTGGAATAGGAAAAGTGGTGAAATCCAATTCAAATTGAGTCAATTGGTTTTTATTTCCATCTTCCACTCGGAGGAGGGCACTTTTATCTTCCTTTACCTCAATTTCCCAAACTTGGAAGGGAACATTTTTCAATGCTTTGGCTTCATACTGCTGCCCGAAGATGAAGTCTAGCAACCAATGAGCTTGTCCTTTTTCTGCTAGGTATTGGACACCCTCTGTATAGATGTATTTTCTGAAAAGTGAATGGCGATAAAAGCTCTCGCTGCCGTAGAATTGAGCAAGTTCGTGTTGTAAATTGGTCATGGGGTATTCCTTTCTTATTTTAGGGTAGAGACGATTTGTTGAATGATGCCATCAAGCGAAATGGCTTGCCCTGTGCAGGTTCTGCCCCACCAAGTTCCATAATTGGTATCTAGAATGGGTTCATCGGATAGGCGGAGTTTGTTGGCTAACCAATTGGAGATTAAATGCCATTCATAAATCTTATGTGGTTCAGGGGAGAAGCCTTTTTCATATGCCAGTTCTCTGCGCTCTTGCTCATCTAGTTCTGCTATGCTTTGCTCTTCGATTTCTGCTTCATGAATGAGATATTCTTCAATACGGGAAAGACTTTCGTCATATTGGTTTTCTATCTCTCCATATAAATCATGCTCATTTAGTAAGACTTCGAAGACCAATGAACTTTGATTGGCATAAATCTCTCGATTAATAATCCGTTCCACTCGTTCTTTTTGTTTTTCGGTGCTACACATTTTGTATTCCTTTCTTCAAATTGAAATTGGGTTGCATGCTTGCTTGCAACCCTGCCTCGTGGCTGAACAGGGGCGAAGGCAGGAGCAAGTGGAGGGGGATCACCCAGCCTGCACAAGCGCAGCGCGGAAGGTTGGGGACACCACTTGCTTGCGCCAGGAGGAACTGCCTTTAGCGTCTTTTGGGTATTATGTTGATATTTATTGAGCTATTTTCTGGTGAAAAATGAAAAAGATAGGAGGCTAACCTTCATCGTCTTCTAGTTCAAAGCCTTCACTAAAAAATTCAGCAGGGGTGATTTCTAGAGCTTGAAGTACTTTTAGTAGGCTATCAAAACGCATATTTACACCTACTTCATATTTACCATATTGAGAGCGATTAAAGCCTTTTTCGTAAGCGAATTTCTCCGAACTGCTGTATCCTGCTTGCTTGCGATACATCTTAATCCGCTCCCCCAGTTGTTTGATTTGCTTTTCTTCGTATGTTTCTGATTTGTCCATCTACAAAGAAAGCAAGGCAGTAAATTTTAAATTACTCCTTAAATACATACTCTTTTTTAACACCCTCTTAATAAAGAGATATTTATTTTTATACTTACCTTTGGCTCGTCTTATTCATTCATCCATTTTACTATGAAATATCAACCTATTTTACTTTGCTGCCTATTGAGCTTTGTGGTTCAACTTGCCTTTGCTCAAAAAGATATTCAGATTAAAAAAATCGACTTCCGAGGGCAACGCGCTCAAAAAGCTTTTGTTGCAGCCCATTCAGCTTCTAAAAAAGATGTCGTTGTTGTAATGCTTCGTGGTGCGGATCAAGATTTGATTGAGCAAACCGAACAGAATATGAAGGGGTTAATCCAAAGTGGTTATGAACGGATTGGTTTGGTGATTAGTGACTTATTACCAGAGGACAAAAGTCCCACTATTGCTATTATGTCTCAAGGCTATACTTATGCATCAATTAAGGAAGCTACTATTAGTGCAAAGACGAACTTACATTTTTATCAATTGATGCGTGATGTTTACAAAGAGGATATTCTCTCTAAGTTAGATTGATGGTATCTTCAAAATCGTTTGAGTTTGGATGTTAGTTTCAATTTTATTTTCTGGACTTCCTTCTTCCCCTTCCACTGATGTTTTGAAATTACTTTGAAGATCAGGAAAACCGAATTCAAAGTCACTCATTTCAAAATCTTCCTCGACAAACCCGTTATTTTTAGAAGGACTTGGTGTAGAATTGTTTGTATCATTATTGTTTAGATTAATTGACACATCTCTTTTTTCATCAATATTCAATGCCCCTAGTTTTTGGATTGCTGCTTTTTGGATATTGATATCGTCACTTTGCAAATCTTTGACTATCTGTTCTGCTTGATCGCGCTGCTCTTTATGATATTCATAAGCTGCTTCGTCTCTCTCTAATTGCTGATAAGTAGCTTCCTTCTGCTCCTCAATCTCATTCAGCATTTGTAAAATGGTGTAATAAGTTTCTGGGCTATTTCTATCAATAGTTGTTCCTGTTTTAGCTTCCCACTCTTGGAGCAGTTGTTCAGCTTCTTGGTTTTTGAGTTGTCCATTTTCATCCAGCTCAAAACGACCGTTTTCTTCAAAATTAGTTTTTTCTTGTTGTAGGATCATTTGTTGATCGGCAAGCAATTGTAGAAGAGCAATATGATTTTCGATGGCTTTGAAATAGAACGCGATTTGTTCCTGATGATAGGCAAGCAGTTCATTTGCTTGTTTAATTGCATCGTCTAAAAGTTTGGAAAATAGGCTATCCCAGAGTTCCGCTTTGTCTTTTTGCTCTTTGATGAGTTGTTCTTCTTCGTGCGCTAAGACGTATTTGCCGAGTACTTTGGAAAAGACATAGAGAGGAGGGGGCTTTTCATCTGCATTATTAGCAGCATCCAATAACTCATTGGAATTTTTGCTGTTTTTGTTTTTATGATTAGGATATTCTTTGACCAATGCTCATTTCTCCCAACGGTATCGCCCTTATATTATAAGGCAGAAAGGATTAAGATTTGGTTAATGCAGGAGCATTTGATTTTAAGATGCTTCGTGCTTCTTTGAGTAATTTACGCTTAGTGTAGCGCAGTTTTGCTCTTCCATCAGTTTGATAATTAACCAGTCTAACGCTTTGTAAAGGTTGATCTATTAGCGTTTCTAGATCGGCTAGATGATTGAAATAGCAGTCAAGCGTGGTGATATTGTAGTAGCTCTTTCTAGCATAGCGAACTCGGCTGCTAAACATGGATTTGAGGGTGTTCTTTAATGCTTTGGATAGAGCTTCTTCGGTGCGATCAAAGCAAACAAAGAAATGAACGGGAAAACGATCCGCAGGAAAGCGTTGGCGTTCTCTTTTGGTCATGGAATAGTTCTGACCGATATAGGTACTGATTTCTTTTTCAGTAGCTTTTACCATTTTTACCTCCACACGCTATGATCGTATGAAAAGTAGTTTTTGATCGCTAGAACTTCTTTCAACTTATCCACGAAAAAGATACAACGATAAGTTGTTGAAAAGTGCGAAATGAGACTTTTCACTTTGAAGGATTTATTCTAGGCTTTTGGTGTGCAAGAAGTGTGGGATAAAAAGTGCTACAAATTAGTTCAGCGTTTTCAGGCGGTGATGAATGATCTGCTAATGGAAGAAGAATATGATGAACTAGTAGAGTTACAAAATCAGCTTTCTTATCCTGCCATCACCGAATACGGTGAAGACGAATATTTTCAGTTTCAGGAAATCAGTAAAATTTTAAATAGGGGGCGTATCCATGTGGATACGCTCGCTGAATATCGCTTTGTATTATTTTTAACAGGTATGAAAGCTAAAGACATTGATGAACTCTTGGCACATGAAAATGCTCACGTTAATGTAGCCGAAAGTTTCAATGCGATTGTTCATGGCTATGTGTTGGATATTAGTATGAAATGGGAAGGAAATCGAAAAGCCTTTGTGCTTCAACCTGCTGCTGATGTTGATTTACCGTATGATTGGTCAGAAGAAAATAGACGGCGTGTATCAGAATTGATGGCATATGCCCCTAAGCTGTATGGAGAATGTCTGTCGGAAGGGGACATAAAGATTTTGGAACAGTTGCGGCAAAGAGGGAAGGTGGTTGCTATGCCGACTGCGCTTCCTGAAAGGGCTTTAGCTTGTGGGTAGAGTTGCTTAAAGAGGATGAATTGATTATCTTTACTGAATAGCTTTCTAAAAAACTATTCAGAATAACTTCGACATTTAGTGATAAAGTTGACTATGACTAATTTAACTCAAGACGAACAAAAGTTATATGCTAGTATCCGAGAACTTATTGAAGAGACTCGTAGCAATGTCAGTAAAGCCGTTAATATCGGTCTAACCCTAATGTTTTGGAATATAGGCAAAGTAATCAATGAGAATATCCTAGAACATAAGAGAGCTGCTTATGGAGAAACTACAATTAATTCTGTATCTAAACTTCTGACAGCAGAATATGGAAAGGGATATTCTAAATCTGCTTTGGTAAGAATGTGTAAATTCCAGAAGGAGTTTCCAGATATCCAAATTGTTGCGACGTTGTCGCAACAATTGAGCTGGTCTCATTTTGTAGAAATTATACCTTTAAAAACAGATTTGGAGAGAGTGTTTTATGCTCAAATGTGTCACTTAGAAAGATGGACAGTGCGCGTATTGAGGGATAAAATACGTTCCATGTTATTCGAACGAACAGCAATCTCGCAAAAACCAGAAGAACTAGCTAGAGCAGAATTGTCCGCACTTCGGGAACAAGGGCAAATGAGTCCCGATTTAGTATTCCGCAATCCATATATTCTAAATTTCTTGGGCTTGAAAGGTAAGTTTTTAGAAAAAGATTTGGAAGAGGCGATACTGAATAAACTTGAATTATTTCTGCTCGAACTTGGAAATGGATTCACGTTCGTAGAACGCCAAAAGCGCATGATTATTGATGGTAAAGACTATAAACTAGACTTATTATTTTTCCATCGTAAATTAAAAAGACTTATTGCCATTGACTTAAAAATTGGAAAATTTGAAGCTGCTTACAAGGGACAGATGGAGCTTTATCTGAGATGGTTGGAAAAGTATGAGATGGAGAAGAATGAAAAGCCACCAATTGGCATGATTCTTTGTGCAGAAGGAAACCATGAACAAATTGAATTATTACAATTAGATAAAACGAACGTCAAAGTAGCGCAATACATCACAGAATATTTACCTCAAGACTTGTTAAAGCGTAAGTTGCATCAATTTGTTACTACTTCTAAACAACAGATTGATAGTAAATGATCACTCATACTCTATTCTTGATTTGATCTCTAATGGAGCGCATCGCTTTTTTGTAAGGAATAGCCTGTGTCACTCCCGCATCGTAGTCTGCCAAGCGGCGACGATTTTCCTGAATGACATATCTAGGCAACTCCTTTGGCTCTTCATTCGTCAAGCCTTGTGCAATGGTAGAAATCAATTGTAGTTGTTCAAAGCGATTGAGCATTTGAACCTGTTCCAGTACATTTTCAAAATTATTACTCATAATACAAGTATAATGCTTTATGAGATACAAAACAATTTAGAAGTGGAAAAAGATGCAGGATTTATGCATGCTTATCTCGTGTTTTATCAGATGTGAATTTTAGGTTTAAAGATAACGAATCCGTTACCTTTAAATCTTCTTGGGCTACTAGAGTATTACTTTCCTATTTTCTTTTCATCAACAATTCTCTTGCTTCTATATCCAGTAACTCGGCAATCTTAAAAAGCATTTCCAAAGAAGGCTGCATATCATTTGTACACCAACGCGAAACGGTGGATTTATCTCGATCTATTTGCTCGGATAGCCATTTACTGGTCTTTCCCTTTTCTGCTAAAACAGCTTTAATCCTATTATAGTTTGGCATTAATTATTTTTGATAATCGGAAACAAGTTTTCGTTTAACGAAATTTTTATATTTTTGCACAAACGAATAACCTTCATTTATGACAACAGTGGATTTAAAGAAAGTTGATAAATCGAACCTAACAATTAGAACCTTACCATATTTTTTGCCGTAAAATTAATATTGATCTAAAAATTTAGATCAAAGAAAACTTTGTACTTACTCCCTAAAATCATTGTTTGATTTCGGGTAAAGAGTAAAGATCACAGGTGCAAATGAAATTATATTCATAAAATGATTATTTCGCTGAATATTTTAAAATGTACTTATGAACCGAAGCTCCCCCCAGAGGAAGTAGCCGAGCTCCTATTTAATAATGTTCAGTTT
>JBCDFY010000223.1:0-12212 GCA_039176995.1 Bacteroidota bacterium | reverse complement strand
GAAGATTGTATCAAAACTTTTCCCAGAAAAAGTGTTAAAGTTTCAAAAATTCAAATAGCACCAAATAAGACCATATTCAGCCTAAATCTGCGTGCAAATTGCGTGCAAATGAAAAAGGAGCTATGAAAATTAATTCATAACTCCTTGATAATCAGTGTCGGGGTGGCAGGATTCGAACCTGCGACCCCCTGCTCCCAAAGCAGGTGCGCTAACCGGACTGCGCTACACCCCGAGTGGTGTTTTAGTGACTAATAATGGCCCTTTCTCTTAAGGGACTGCAAATGTATAATCCTTATTTTTAATTTCCAACTATCCTTACAAAATTTATTGAAAATTAGTGCCTAGCTTTTTTAAATTACTAATGAAGATAAGTGATTTCAAAAAGTAATCCGTAGCTAAATTGGACAATAGGTACATTAAATCTATGTTGGACATATTCCTAACTCATAAGACATTTCCTCTCCCAAATTGCTGCTCAATTTTTCCTCCTAGCACACGACCATGTCCTTCTTTCGACTCAGATGACCAACCTGCGATGTGTGGTGCTAGAATGACATTGTCTGCTTCGGTGAGATAAGTGAATGCTGGCGGCAGATTCTCGGCAGTGAGTTGGGAAAAAGATTGCTCTTCATACTCTAAAACATCTAGTGCTGCACCACGCACCTTTCCCGTTTTGAGATGCCTGACTAGAGCCGCAGTATCTAGAACTAAACCTCTCGCGGTGTTGATAACGAAAATATTTTTTTGAAAAGCGCTCAAGTATTCATCATTTACAAATAGATGATTCTCCCGCTCGTAAAAAACGTGCAAGCTGATGATGTCACTTTCCGCTTGGAGCTGCGATAGAGAAACGGCTTCTGCATATTCATCGCCGTAGTCCGTTTTATATTTATCATAAGCAATTACTTTACAATCAAAGCCACTCAATCGCTTGGCGAAGGAACGCCCCATATTGCCATAACCAATGATGCCAACAGTTTTTCCTTTCAACTCAATAGCTCGATTCTCTTCGCGTGACCATACGCCTGCTTTAACTTGATTGTTCGCGCGATTGATGTGGTTCAACAAATTGAGCAAATGTGCCATTGCATGTTCCGCCACGGTATCTTGACTACCTTCGGGTGAAGTGATGACTTCAATACCTTTGCTCTTTGCATATTCGACATCAATATGTTCAATACCAACGCCCTCTCTGGCAATGAACTTTAAGTTCGTTCCTGCATCAATAAAACTTTGATCTACATTGATTCGGCTACGCATTACAACACCAAAAAAGTCAAGTAACATACGCTCAATTTCCTCTTTGGGAGTGTCGAAGTGCAGATGACATTCGTAACCTAAATCGGTCAGCTTTTTTTCTAAAACGGGATGTGCTTGATTAATAAATAGTATTTTGCGTGGCATATAAAGTCAAATTTTGAACCACAAAGAAAATAAAGGACACAAAGATTTAGAATACTTTCTTTTGTGTTCTTTGTCCCTTACTCGTCCGTATGGATGTGGTTCAGAAAAAACAACTAGCTTCGTCAACAAAACAGAACGACTATGGAACTTTCTTACAATCCAAACTATCCTTCTATTCGTTCCCTTCGATTGAAAGCCAAAAAACGCTTACCCAAATTTGCCTTCGAATATGTAGATGGCGGTTGCAATGAAGAAATCAACTTGCGCAAAAATACAAGCGAAATCAGAGAAATAGAGTTAAAACCCTACTATTTGGAAAATTACAGCAATGTTTCTTTGAAAACGGAACTGTTTGGATATACTTATGATGCGCCTTTTGGTATCGCGCCGATTGGTTTGCAAGGCTTGATTTGGCCAGCCGCTTCTGAAATACTTGCCACAGCCGCTTTTGAACACAATATACCTTATATATTAAGTACAGTTGGGACAGCGAGTATCGAGACGATTAGTGAAATTACCGAAGGACGCGCTTGGTTTCAATTGTATCATCCGAAAGCCGAAGAGCTGCGCAATGATCTGATTGATCGAGCAGCGGCGGCGAGTTGTCCAGTGCTAGTCATTCTTTCTGACGTCCCCACTTTTGGCTATCGCCCAAAAGAAATCAAAAATAGTTTAGCAATTCCGCCCAAAATGACGCTGCGTAATATAATTCAAATTCTAGGCAATCCCAACTGGGCGTTGAGTACTCTATTTCATGGTCAACCTCAGTTTAAAACATTAACACGCTATATGCCTGGGGGCATGAGTTTACGGCATTTGGGTTTATTCATGAACGAGACCTTTTCTGGTAGATTGAATGAGGAACGCATCAAGCCGATTCGTGATCGTTGGAAAGGGAAATTAGTGTTGAAAGGTGTAGCGAGTGAGGAAGATGCGGAGAAAGCAATTCAGCTTGGCGTGGATGGCATCATTGTTTCTAATCATGGCGGTCGACAATTGGATGTTGGACAATCTACCATCAAAGTGCTACCGACGCTCGCTCAAAAATATGGCGACCAAATCAAAGTGATGATGGACAGCGGCATTCGCACAGGTCCAGATGTTGCTTGTACCCTAGCAAGTGGTGCAGGTTTTACCTTTATGGGACGCTCGTTTATGTATGGTGTTGGCGCACTCGGCAAAAGAGGCGGGCATCATACCATTTCCATTTTAAAACGTCAATTACAGCAAGTCATGGAGCAAATTTGTTGTGAAACGGTAAACGATTTTCCTAAGCATTTGGTGCATGAATAAAATCAGGCAAACACCACATCCATCGCCCCGCAAATCTTCTCTGCCGCTTCTTGTAAATCTTCTTTGGTATGCGCTGCTGAAACGAAGCCAACTTCATAACCCGAAGGACCAAGATATACGCCGTTTTGCAACAACTCATGATGTAACACTTTGAATTTTTCCATACTGGCTGCATCAATCTGATCAGCAGAAATAATGCGATTTCGGTCAAAAGCGATCCAGAAGATTGAGCCGATATTTGGAATGCTTACTTCATAGCCTTTTTGATCGCAATATTCTTGGATAGAAGCAACGAAAATTTGCGTTTTCTTCGCCATTCCCTCATAGAAGCCATCTTCTAGCAATTGCTCCGCTGCGGCATAACCCGCTGCCATCGCTACTGGATTGGCAGACAAAGTTCCTGCTTGGTAGACTGCTCCTTCGGGAGCTACATTGCTCATAATTTCGTTGCTCGCCCCGAATGCACCAACGGGCATTCCACCACCAATGATTTTACCGTATGTGATAATATCAGGCTGAATATCGTAATAACCAGCTGCACCTTCAAATCCTACTCGAAAACCCGAGATCACTTCATCGAAAATAAGCAAAACGCCGTATTTATAGCACTTAAGACGTAAACACATCAAGAAAGAGCGATCTTGCAATAAGAGTCCATTGTTCGCAGGAACAGGTTCAACGATAATGCAAGCAATATCATGCGCGTATTCTTGTAGGGTTTGGTCTAGCAATTCAGGGTTGTTGAGTGGCAATACGATAGTTTCCTTCGCAAATGCTTCGGGGATTCCTGCAGAAGTACTCACCCCAAAAGTAGCCAATCCTGAGCCTGCTTTTACTAAAAGTGAGTCTACATGACCATGGTAACAACCATCAAATTTGATAATTTTGCTTTTGCCTGTCACCCCTCTCGCCAAGCGAATTGCTGACATTACTGCCTCTGTTCCTGAACTCACAAATCGCATTTTATCAATGTAGCGGTTATTGTCCAAGATGAGTTTACCCAATTGATTTCCAAGTTTGTTGGGTGTACCAAAAGAAGTACCATTCGCCACAGTTTCTACTACGTGCGTCCTAATTCTATCATTGTTGTGTCCCAAGATGAGCGGTCCCCAAGAACAGCAGAAATCTATATAAGTGTTGTCATCTTCATCTGTTATTCTCGCATCTTGTCCTTTTTTGATGAAAAGCGGTGGACCAGAAACGGACTTAAAGGCGCGTACTGGAGAGTTGACGCCTCCAGGGAAATAATTTTTAGCTTCTTCAAAAAGTACAGCGGATTTGCTTCTATCTTTTGTCATTAAATTGCCTGTTTTAGCTCATAATTTCGGTGGATTGACCGTTTGCGCAAATGTATAGATTTATTGAACCATTTTTGGTCATAAAAGTGTTTAATAGGAATGACAGAATTAGGTAAAACTCAATAAAATACTTATACAACAAGAGTAAGTAAGAGTGTATGCTCACTAGCTAAAAACGGAGTTGTAATTATGAGACTTCTATTTTTACTTATGCATGATGTAACATGATTAAGTATCTATTGTTAGACAGAAAGACCGACCTTACATTTCTTACTTTTTTACTATTTAAAAATAACAAAAACTTGTGGTATTTAAACCTACGAGTTCCAAACAAAAAACGATCCAAAATTTATGGGAAAAACCATTCGCCAAACTTTCCGAGGTAATTTCAAGAAATACGAGATTACAGAAAAAGGATTAGCACTGGAAAGTAAAAATTCTAATGATTACATCGCCTATAACATTGAATATGAAGACTTGGGCTTCGATGAAATTGTCCGAAAGTTTGTTCCTTCTCGCTTTGAGTACGCTATTTTTTTCTCTATTTTGTTGAATTTAATCCTCATTGGTGTACTGCTACATCCTTATATTACTTTGAAATGGTTACAATTCATTTTAGTAATCATTGCAGCAGGTTTAGTTTTTGTATGGGCAAAAAATCTATTCAAATTCCGCAAGATCAAAATATTGGAGGGAGACCAAAACATTTCGTTTTTCTACTTTGAAAATCAGCAGGAAGAAGTGGACACCTTCATTAAAGACTTGAAAACCTATCGCAAAAAATACTTGCGTAGAAAGTACATGAAGTACGACGAATTGGATGATGAAGACGTTCAAAAAAGTGTTT
Organism: Bacteroidota bacterium; assembly: GCA_039176995.1. GTDB lineage: Bacteria > Bacteroidota > Bacteroidia > Chitinophagales > Saprospiraceae > JAAUTG01. Next base: position 7,370 of record JBCDFY010000223.1, on the reverse strand, counting down.
ATACTTGGCTATATAAAGAAAAGATCATCACGAGAGAAGAGTATAGAGACTTGACGGATGAGATCAACAATGGACGAATTATTGGTGGGTATTAATAGGACTGTATGTTTTCATGGCTTTATGGTTGTGTGTATTCAAAAACCCTGAAATCATATAGCACTCTCATCATCTATCAATTCTTCAATTCACCCATTCATATTGACCTTTCACTTGCTCAAACTGGAAATCTAGTAATTCCAACCTGCGATTTTAACAGTTTGTCTGTTAATTTGTATCATGAAGTAATAGCGGACAAGGTAGGTTTTGTCATTTTGTATCTGGTAAACCAAACGAGTTTGATTGTTACGAATATTAAACAACACGAAATAATTGTATGAGAAAATTAGCAATCTTAAATACCCTATTTCTTTCTGTTTTGCTGCTGACCTCTTGTGGGAAAACCAAAGTGGCAGAACTAGAAAGCGAATTGAGCACACGCAATAAGCAAATCGAACAATTAGAGAAGCAAGTAGATCATTTGCAAGAAACCAATGGTAGCTTGTTGGATCGAATGGAAGATATTTCTTTGGTGAGTAAGGAAGGTGCGACAAGTATTCGTAAGTCATTGGAGAACATCACTCAACAGTACGACTTCATCGAAGACTTGACAACCAAAATTCAAGCGAAAGATTCGATCAATTTGGCATTGGTTATGAACATCAAGCGATCTTTAGATAACGTGAATGACGAAGATGTGCAAGTAGAAGTGAAGGGTGGGGTAGTGTATGTTTCTCTATCTGATAAATTACTATTTAGCTCTGGTAGCTCAAAGGTGACCTCGCAAGCCAATGATGTGCTTGGAAAATTGGCGGGCATTATGAACGACCACCGCGACTTGAATATTTTAGTAGAAGGGCACACTGACGACGTGCCAATCAACAACAGTTGTACAAAAGATAATTGGGATTTGAGTGTGAAACGTGCGACTTCTATTGTACGTGTTTTGACTGAAGATCACTACGTTGATCCAGCGCGTTTGACTGCTTCTGGGCGTGGACAATACATTCCCAAAACAGAAAATGATTCGGCTGAAGGGCGTAGCTTGAATAGAAGAACAGAAATTATCATTATGCCTAAGCTCGACCAATTCTTTGAGCTGATGGAGCCAGCAGTAGTGAAAGGTTGATAGGATTAAATGGTATTATAGTCATTGTGTTACACAAAACCATGAAAACACATAGCCCTAAAACCATAAAATTTGTCTAACATTGATTCTATAAGCGAAGGATTTCATCGAAAGTTCTTCGCTTTTTTGTTTCTTTATTGGTAAGTGTGTATCCTTATGTAAACGTGTGCGTACACAGATTTACAAGATAACATACCGTATCACTCCTACTGAAAATAGAAATCCTTTTCTAAGTAGCTCAGATCAAAATTTGTTAATTTTCCGATAAAAAAAGGCAGGTTTAGGATATTTTGTTGAAATCATCCGTGCGACTATATTTTTTTGAGTTAAAATGTTATCCTTTTTACGATTACATTTGCGTTCTTTTGTTTGAGTTTGTTCAATAATCTTTTTAAGAAATTTGCAGTTGTAGAGATGATAGATTTGTTTTTTAACAATGCTATGAGATGAAAACAATTACAACACTGATACTACTTGTATGTTTTTCACTGATTGTAGTAGCTCAGGAAAACTACTTGACGCCCTTTGAGCAGCAGTCTAATGTTACTGCTACTTATGAAGAGACTATTGCTTTTTATGAAGAGTTAGCAGCAGATTTTGAAGAGCTGCGCTTAATAGAAGTGGGTCAAACGGATGTTGGGCGTCCGTTACATTTGGCGGTTTTGACAACCGATCAAGATTTCACTCCTGAAAGAAGTCGGGTTAATGGAAAGGCCATCCTTTTTATTAACAATGCCATCCACCCGGGAGAGGCTTGTGGAGTGGATGCTTCCATGATGCTAGTTCGAGATTTTCTAACGGATGCTACTTTGAAAGCCCAACTGAAAAACCTTACGGTTGTGGTTATTCCTTTTTACAATATTGGAGGCGGTTTAAATCGAAATAGTACCACTCGGGTCAATCAAGATGGACCTTTGTCTTATGGCTTTCGAGGTAATGCGCAACATTTGGATTTAAACCGTGATTTCATCAAATGTGATTCACGAAATGCACAGTCTTTCAACAAAATTTTTACGGATTGGTCGCCCGATGTTCTAATAGACAATCATACTTCCAATGGAGCAGATTATCAATATACCATCAGTTTGATTGCTACGCAGCATAATAAATTAGAACCCCAAATGGCAGAGTATATGAACGAGAAAATGCTACCGTTCCTTTATGATTACATGGAGGAAGTGGATTGGGAAATGACACCTTATGTCTATGCCGCAGACACGCCAGATAAAGGAATTGCTGGCTTTTTGGACTTGCCGCGCTATTCTTCTGGATACGCAGCACTGCACAATACGTTTGGCTTCATGCCAGAAACGCATATGCTAAAACCATTTGAGGATCGAGTGCAAAGTACCTATAGCTTTATGCGCGGCATGATAAAATACATGAGCCGCAACTATAAAAATATTCAGTCTGTTCGTAAGCAAGCCTACCAAAGTCTTCGGAATACGACTAAATTTCCAATTAATTGGGAACTAAACTTAAAAAAATGGGATCCGCTGGTTTTCAAAGGCTACGAAGCAAAATACAAGGATAGTGAAATTTCGGGCAAAGAACGCCTGTACTATGAGCGCGAAGAGCCTTACGAAAAATCCATTCGCTACTACAATTATTACAATGTTTCCGATAGTGTGCGCAGCCCAATTGCCTACATTGTCCCTCAAGCCGCGTATCGAGTGATTGAGCGAATGAAGTGGAATGGCGTTAGAATGGAACGCTTGAGTGAAGATACCGAACTAACTGTAGATGTATACTATATCAAAAACTACGAAACGACCGATGGTCCTTATGAAGGGCATTATTTGCACTCTAAAGTAGAGTTAGAAAGTGAGACGGAAAGCGTTATTTTTTACAAAGGCGATTACGTCATTTACGCCAATCAACCTGCCAATCGCTACATCGTGGAAACCTTAGAACCACGCGCACCAGATTCCTTTTTTGCTTGGAATTTTTTTGATGGCATCTTAGAGCGTAAAGAGTATTTTTCTCCTTATCTTTTTGAGGAAAGTGCTAAAGAAATATTGGAATTTAATTCAGGAATAAAAGAAGAATTGGAAGCCAAGAAGAAGGAGGATAAAGATTTTGCGAAGGATGGTATTGCTCAATTGCGCTTCATTTACGAACGCTCCGAGCATTCCGAACGCAACTATAATCGCTATCCAGTTGGAAGATTAATGAATTTTGAGTTGTTGGAGTTAGAATAATAAAAATCAGATTGCTTCGCAGTCAGCTCGACCGCTTTATGCGAACTGTCAGAAGTCAGATCACCTCGAGTCTGACAATCTAAGATGGTCTGACAATGAAATGGTCTGACTTCTGACTTCTCGCTAACTGAAAATGACTTACTCTACAATCACCTTCTCTATATGACTATCCGCTGCCGTTTTCAGCTCTAAGAAATAGATGCCTTTTGGCAGATCATTTATGTTGATGTTTTGCAAAGAATATCCTTTTGTAACTATTATTTCGAGAACTGTTCTTCCCACCACATCAATCATTCGTAGTGTTCCTTCCTCTGGCAAATTCAATCGAATATTCAATTCGTCGCTCGCTGGGTTTGGATAAGCTGCAAAGTCAAATGCTCCAATGGTTGGATTGTTAGTCAATCCTGCTCCACAATCACCTGAGGAAGAATCACCCGCAGTGAATTCACAAGTGACCGACCAATCGCTGGTTGTACCATCATCACAGTTTGCACGTACTCTCCATTCATAAACGTTACGGTTGCGTAAACCTGTGATGCGAATATTCAAAGTAATCGTATTGCGATCTGTCCAAGTTGAAGTACCAACTTGTCTGTATTGCACGTCATAGCTATTCGCACCACTTACTGAATTCCAATTCAAGGTTGCTCTTTTCTTGCTAATTGCCGTCGCCCTCAAACCAACTGGTGCTTCACAAGTGCTGCCACTATTACAATCAGGAGAAGTCGCATTAGGTACACATTGATCATTGTCATCAGGATCATCGCCTACACAAACGCCGTCATTATCCGCATCCGTGAATGTTCCAACACAATTACAATCCGCATCAAAAACGTCATTCGTCGTACAATCGTCGCCATCATTACAAGTTGCACCCGGTGTACAAGTTCCACCACAATCAGGTGAACTGTTGTTTGGTACACATGGGTCATTATCATCTGGATCGTCACCTACACAAACGCCATCATTATCTGCATCTGTAAATGTTCCTGCGCAATTGCAATCCTCATCAAAAATGTCATTCGTCGTGCAAGCATCGCCATCATCGCAAGCCGAACCTGGCGTACATCCACCGCCAACTCCATTACAACCTTTGATCACTACATCATCTATGAACAAACGATCTCCATTGTTACTGGCATCGCAACGAATACGCAATCTCGTAGAGCTTGTGAAATTACCATTGATGGTAACAGTTACATTTTCTCTCACATCATTCTGAAAATCAGTACTTAACACCCAGTTTTCTACTGCTGAGTAGGAAGAACCACCATTAGTAGAAAGTTCCAAGAAGAAATCTTCATTACTTTCAAAAGAAGTAACGATATAAGAAAAAGAAAATTCCAGTCGATCATAAGAAGTCGCGTTAATGTTATCTGTAAACATAGAAGAAGCGGCACCAGAATTATCCCTCAAACGAACGCAGTATGTTCCACTGTTGGCAAATGAACCATCATTACGATTTCTTCTGCCATCGTTGCCTCCTAAATTCCAAATCCCTAAACCTGCTTCAAAATCATTGTTGTCAATGGTTGTACATCCACCACCCGTTGGATTACAGCTCGGGTCGGTCGCATTAGGCACGCATTGATCGTTATCATCTGGATCGTCACCTACACAAACACCATCATTGTCTGCATCTGTAAATGTTCCTGCACAATTACAATTGGCATCCAATAAATCATTCGTTGTACAAGCGTCGCCATCGTCGCAAGCCGCACCTGGCGTACATCCACCGCCATCTCCATCTACTTTCACACCCATTGCGATTGTCTCTCTCTGACTCGCATTGCTGCCCGTTCCTTCCAATAGTAAGCTGTAATTTTGCTCGCCTGCATTCGCTGCTGCAGTTACTGTTATAGTGATTTGTCCATCGTTAGAAATGGTATTTTGGCTAAGGCTCACAGTCAAATCGCTGGGGACATTCAACACGTTCAAATTGATTGGCGTAGAGAAACCTGCGTATTGATTAAAATCCACTACAAATTGCTTACTTTGTCCTGCGGAGACTTCAATAGTAGTTGGAAAATTCAAAGTGAAAGCATAATGTGGAAAGTTAGGTTCTACGACAAATAGACCTCTATCCAATGTACTCACCACAATATTCCCACTTTTAAAATAAGGATAATTACTCCAGGTTCCTCCTTCAAAAGAAGCATTATCATTTTCAGGATATAAATCGAAAGCAGCGACTTCACTTAGATTACCATTCGCAATATCTGCTATATCCATAATGCGAAGACCAGCAGTATAATTAGACAGAAAAGCATAACGTCCTCTGACATATAGATTATGATCTATGGAACGCGTTGGATGTTCATGGAAGCCTAAGTAATTGGGACTATCCAAATCAGAAATATCGAAAAGAAAAGTTCTGGTATTGCGACCAAAACCCGTTTCATCTTGCTCATCATTTACTAACAAATAACGATGATCATCTGTCACCCATGCTTGATGTACATAGTCTTGCCCTGGATAGGTGCTGCTAGAAAGACGCTCAATATTGTCTTTATCGGTCATATCTAAAATGACGACTTTACTTTCGTTAGAACCAATACAAACTTCTTTTCCAATATGCTCTGCATCTATCCCACGATATTGAAAACAAATGGCATCGTGTGTGTAATTATCACTGCCATAATTGCTAATGACACTAGGATTGGTTGGATTAGAAATATCTACTGTACTGATGCCGCCGTTACCGTAGAAATTCGTACCCACGAGATAAACGAAGCCCGCTTCCTCATTCGCTACAGTATTATGAGCGGTGCGCACACTACCGAAATCCATATGCCCATCTTCCGTGAAAGTTACAGGAGGATTATTAACATTTCGCAAACGCGTCAAATCAAAAACCTGCATTCCGTGGTTAGAGGCTTCACTCACGATATAAGCATAACTACCAACGACTTTGATGTCTCTCCAAAGGGAGTTGGAAGAATGAGTAGGCAAGTTCCCCAACCTTACAGGATTGCTCGGGTCGCTGATATCTACGAAAACCGTTCCGTTATTCAATCCCATTAGAGCGTATTCTTTCTGCGTGCTAGGATCTGTCCAGCCCCAAATGTCATTGCCGTCGCCCGTTGCGCCTAACTGCGAGAGCGTCAGTTGACTTTTCAAATTAATGTCATCGCAAGGGAATCCACCTGCACTACCTCCGACGCAGTCTTGCGCGCTTAGTTGGGTAAAAAATGCCAATAGAAACGCGAGACCTACAAACTTTAAGTATTGGTAAGTATTCATCTTAATTTTTGAATGAAAAATGGAAAAAATGTAATCCTCTGTCATCAATGAATGAGCATTATAATGAAGTAAGTCTCTTCAGATGGATGAAAGAAAATTACAAATAACTAAAACTAGAGGACAGGTGTGACTGATATGAGAGATAAGAATTTGCTTAATAAGCAAACCCTAAAATGATAGAAAGATTATCATGTATGAATGATAAGGCAAATAAAGAGAGAAATTTTAGGAATGACAAATATTAAAATATATAGTCAGGCAAAAAGTGAAAAGAATTAAAATTTATTGGCAAGATTTAATTTTCTCAAAATGATAATTTTCTCAAAACAATATTCTTTATCAAAATGAGAAAAAACACAAAGTAATATAATTCAGTCTTTTCTAATAAAAAGCTATAAACCAGTCGATTACAAATTAGCAGATTTTATGGCACAGAGCTTGTAATGGAATAGGTGTTCGTATGACGATAAAAACCTAAAGATCATAGCTTTTCATATACATGCCTTTATTGGAATTTGGAGGGTCAAGATAGGGAAAATAATTTTACAAGAATTATTTTCTCTGTCGCCTCTCTTTTTTTTGAAAAGCCTACCACGAAAACCTAAAGATCATAGCTTTTCATATACATGCCTTTATTGGAATTTGGAGGGTCTGGATAGGGAAAATAGTTTTACAAGAATTGTTTTCTCTGTCGCCTCTCTTTTTTTTGAAAAGCCTACCACGAAAACCTAAAGATCATAGCTTTTCATATACATGCCTTT
>JBCDFY010000222.1:0-12297 GCA_039176995.1 Bacteroidota bacterium | reverse complement strand
CTTCACTGAAAAACTGTGGATAGCTACCATAGAAAATGGAAGCACCCATTTTGACATTATTCAAAAAGCCATTAAAGGTATTTTCAAAAGAAGACGTATCAATTTGAGAAAAGTCAAACTGCAAGATTAAGTACTGATTGGCGAGTGGTGTAGGATTTTTGCCAATGTAATACTGCCCAAACAGCAAATCAAATTGATGCTTATGATTAATGTTGTAATAATGATCTAATAAAGATAGAAATAGACTCTTTCCAAATTTACGGGGGCGCAAAAAGAACAGATAGCTCGAATAGAAGGCTTCTAGTTGTTCGATGAAATTAGTCCGATCAACATAGTATTGACCTCTGTTGCGTAGCGTCTCAAAATTACTAATGCCATAAGGTATCTTAATCATATTTTCTTCATTTGAACAGGGAAAGTCTGCTCTCTAAAACAAGGAACAATATACGGATTGCCTTGGTTTGAAGTATTTTTTCTATCCATAAAATCTCTGATGAGTCAAAACTTGCTTATCTCTGCAAGATTATTCATTTTTGGAGTATGAAACAAACTGAACTTTATCAGGAAATAAAACCAATTGAAGCTTTAAAAGATGTAGTCCACTCCTTTTGGATGCACCGTAATACAACTGATCGTCCACAGCAATTAACTATAGTGCCTGATAGCTATTTCAAAATTGTATTTGTTGTTCAAAATGGGCAAATCGTACAGTATTTCATGACGGGTTTATGGATTAGGGAAAACCAATTCATCACGCCGCCCAATGCGATCAATTTTGGATGTCGCTTGAAAATTTTAGCCCCTGAATACCTTATACAAAGAGAGATTGCTTCCATTTTACAGGATACGCGACCGCTTAATTTGTCTTACCTCCATCTCAATAACTTTGATCTTTCTAGTTTTGAGGATATTGTGGAGCAATGGCAAACTGAATTACTCAATATCAAATCGCCGAAAAGCATCACAGGAAATAAATTAAGATTGTCACAACTGTTGGATAAAATAGGTGGAGAGCTCACTGCTAAAGAGGTTTCCGAACAAATATTTTGGACGAATAGACAGATTAATCGCTACTTGAACAAGTATCTTGGCATTTCTCTAAAACGCTACTTAAATATCCAAAAAGCCTATCAATCCTACATTCAAATTCGAGAAGGACGCTTTTTTCCTGAACGTTTTTATTTTGATCGCGCTCACTTTGTTCGAGAAATTAAAAAGCATACAGGCGAACCACCAAGTCGTCTATATGAATTACAAAACGACCGATTTATACAAATAAAAAACATCCAACAGCAATAGATTTGCACTTGTAAGCAAAATCTATTTCTTATGATTCAACAAACAAAAACATTAGACTTACCTTCCACGGAAATACAGCTAGTATGGCTACACTATAAAAGTGTTTTGCATTCCGTCCGCTCCAGAACAAGATACTTACTTTCTTTTTTGAACCTTCCAAATAGCGTTTAAAAAAAATGAAGATTTCGTCTCTAAAAACCGCAAAAAGTTTTTTTCAAAGGTGAAAAACTTTTTGCTAGAGGGATTTTAAGGGCGAGAAGCATTAAAAATTTGTGATTTTTAATGCTTCTCGCCCTTAAGAACCCCTTGGAGTATCTCAAAAACCCACCTTAAAAGGTTTTTGAGATACGACCGACGAAATCTACAAAATTTGCACCGCTCTAAATTATAATCTACCTACCCTTAGGTGGACAGTCACCCTATTCCATCCACTTTACAAGGTCAATCAATTATGCGTATTTTAAAACAGGAAATCTACTTTCCTATCATCATTGCTATTCACTTTCTCTTTTGGGCGATAGACTTGTATTTCTACGAAGGTTCTTTTATGGAAATTTCGTCCGACACCTTATTTTTTGGGGAACTCACCAATGAGTCTTGGTTTAATATCCATCGAATTTTAGGAGAAGTATTTTCTTCATGGGTAGTCACTGTTTTTGCTTTTAATTTCTTAATGGCAACTCGTGCAAAATGGGTAGAACGCATCTTTGGTGGCTTGGATAAAATGTATCTCATTCATCGACGGTCGGGCGTTATCGCTGTTTTTTTATTGATCGCGCATTTCATTGTTGTTCCTAGAGATTTAACGGCTTTCACACCAGGTAAGCCCTTAGGATTTTACACTTTCGTGCTTATTCTACTTGGCGTTATGCTGTCTGCTGCGCCTGTTTTTAAAAGAAAAATTCCTTATCACAAATGGATCAATATTCACAAGTTGATGGGCGTGTTTTATGTCATGGGAGTCGTGCATGGATTGATAGTCAATAGTTTGATTAAGGAGTTACCAATCACTAGAATCTATGTTTTTGGGATGTCTTTTATTGGGGTTGCAGCTTGGGTGTATAGGGCTTTTTTGTTCAATATTTTCAATAAAAAACTAGCCTACAAAGTCATTGAAGTAAAAGATTTGGGACATCAGATCACCGAAATTGTATTGAAGCCCGTCAAGAAAGAATTGAACTATTTGGCAGGACAATTTGCCTTCTTCAATTTCCCAAGCATTAGTAAAAAGGAGCAACATCCTTTCACGATTAGTAGTCATCCATACAGCAATAATCTTCGACTGACCATCAAGGGACTAGGCGATTATACCAATGATTTGAACACCAAATTAAGTGTAGGTGACACAGCTTTGGTAGAAGGTGCTTATGGACACTTTTCTTCAAGCTACATCAAAGAATCTGATCAAATATGGATCGCAGGAGGCATCGGTATCACCCCATTTTTAGCCCTAGCAAAAGACATTCACCCGAATAACGTCCATCTCTTTTGGTGTGTCAATAAAGAGGAGGAAGCCGTCTATGCCGACGAACTTCAAGACATCGCTAATAATCTACCCAACTTTCAATATACCATTTGGTCATCTGCTCAATCCGGTCACCTCACCGTAGATCAGCTAGGCGTAGAGCAGTACAAAAATAAAAGCTATTTGATTTGTGGTACTGAAGCCCTGAAAGCAAGCATGATGAAACAACTCAAAGCCAAAGGTGTGAACGCTGAAAACATTTACGATGAAGAATTTGCATTTCGATAAAAAACAAATATTATACAACTTAAACCTAAAACTAGGATGAATAAAATTAACTATCTCACTTTCAGTGGTTTGCTAATGGCTTTGGCAGGTGTTACGATGCTCACATCTGAAACTATTGGTGTCGATATTGCCAAAATTGCTGTACCCGTATTTTTTCTTTTGGGCGGCATATTTGCCTACTTATTTTCAGCCGCCAATAAGCAGCATAGAATTGCAAGACAATACCACTTATTGCAAGGATTTGGCATGATGACCTTCGCAGTCATCATCGCGCTTGTCCCTCAAAATCTTGGTGATTTTTTGAAGTATATTACCTACTTTATGCTCTTGTTTGGTTTACTTGAACTCCTTTTTGGTTTCCTAGCACTCAATACAGGCAATCAGCTCAATATGAATATTCTGCTATCTAGATTTGTAGCAGGCTTCGTCAATATCATTGGTGCAGTCCTCATTTTAGCGACTGCAGTTACTGATGAAATCAGTGGATTGATGATAGCAGGTGTGCTGATTCTACTTGGCGGTATTGCTTTTGTCTTGTTTTCTTTTAGGGTGAAGAAAATGAGTGAAAGCGTTTGAATGTTGATGTAATGGCTTTGCTTTTCCTAAATCAAAGCTACAACTCCACAATCTCTCCCTTCACACCCACAAACACCACCACATAAGCCTTCAAATCATCCAACTTTTTCAGATAATCGTCATGTTGCAGGTAAGTCTGAAGCTGTTCGACTGCTGCTGCTTTGACTGTTTCTAATTTGGATTGCTCCTTTTGTTTGATGTACTTGAACTCAATAACAAACTGATATTTGGTGGCATACGGTTGTCTTCTTTGTAAAAATAAATCCACAAATCCCTTGCCCGTTTTGCCTTGTTGGATGGGGACTTTCACTTCCCATTCATTGTGGATGGTGTAGATACCCGAAGTGAAAAAAGCAGAGGTAAATATGGTTTTGATGTGCTTTTCATCAAAGCGAATCCTGTCTCGAACGGAGAGTTCTTGGAGGAGTTTTTCTGCGTAAGCTATTAGTGGCTGAATATTATTATGAAGGGCTAATTCTTCCACTTTTTCAATCAAATCAATCCTTGCATCTTCCAATCCACTTTTTTCTAAAAGAATTTGATGAAAATACTGAAAATAGAGTTGCTTAATGACATAATTCGGCATCTTGAAAATCACTTGACTGATGGTCTCACCAGCGATTGTCGTGATGCCTTGATAATATAATAAACTAATAAAGTCGCTGTGATTGAATCGCTTGGCTAGATCATATTGCCGCACCAATTGTGCCCGCAACTCTCCAGTAGTCACCAATTGATTGAGGTGTACCAAATTTTCTTTTTCCTGCCCTTTGATTTTAAAAGAGCGTCGAATTTTGTTGTAATCACTAGCAATATTTGGATCTAGCAGCTCGCGTGGATATTTTTTATTCAGCCCATAATTAGAAGCAAAATAAAGAATCATATTAGAGTTATAGACCGACCGTTCTGCATCCAAACTGAACTTATAACTATTGTACCAAGCACGCATATCTTGCATCACTCGATTTAGATCAGACTCAGGAACTTCTACACCTTTCAGAATTTCCAAGACTTCTACTTCTGAAAAACCTGTCATTTCATTGAAGGTTTTTTCTAAGCTGATATTGGTCGCAATATTGAATCCACTCGTCAAACTATCCAAAGTAATCGGAGAAACTCCTGTCACAAACAAACGATCAATGACTCCTTTAAATGTCCCCACCTTAATGGCTTCGTAGAACTTGCGAACAAAGCCATTTTTTCCAACCATGTCCATAAAATCATTGTAACGGAAGGACAGAATTTCATTGGCAAAGTGGTCATATTCGTCTATGAGGAGATAGATTTTTTGGTTAGGGATTTTAATTCCAACTTGCTTTAGTACGTCTTGAATGACTTTTGCAGGAAAATCATAGGTCTCTACCCTTTTAATGTCTTCTTCACTAAAAAACTGTGGATAGCTTCCATAAAAAATGGAAGCACCCATTTTGACATTATTCAAAAAGCCATTAAAGGTATTTTCAAAAGAAGACGTATCAATTTGAGAAAAGTCAAACTGTAAGATTAAGTACTGATTAGCGAGTGGTGTAGGATTTTGACCGATGTAATACTGACCAAACAGCAAATCAAATTGATGCTTATGATTAATGTTGTAATAATGATCTAGTAAAGATAGAAATAGGCTCTTTCCAAACTTGCGTGGGCGCAGAAAGAACAGATAACGCCAACTAAGATGCTCTAGCGTTTCAATGTAGTTAGTCCTGTCTATATAAATAGAACCATCACTGATAAGCGTTTCAAAATTACTAATGCCATAAGGTACTCTGATCATATTCTCTTGATTTGAGCAGGGAACATCTGCTCTTTCAGATAAGGAACAATATACGGATTGCCTTGGTTTGGAATGAGGTACTAAGTCGTTTCCAACTCCACTACCTCTCCCTTCACACCCACAAACACCACCACATAAGCCTTCAAATCATCCAATTTTTTTAGATAATCGTCATGTTGCAGATAAGTCTGAAGCTGTTCGACTGCTGCTGCTTTGACTGCTTCTAATTTGGATTGCTCCTTTTGTTTGATGTACTTGAACTCAATAACAAACTGATATTTGGTGGCATACGGTTGTCTTCTTTGCAAAAATAAATCCACAAATCCTTTGCCCGTTTTGCCTTGTTGGATGGGGACTTTCACTTCCCATTCATTGTGGATGGTGTAGATACCCGAAGTGAAAAAAGCAGAGGTAAATATGGTTTTGATGTGCTTTTCATCGAAGCGAATCGTGTCGCGAACGGAGAGTTCTTGAAGGAGGGATTCTGTGTATGCCACAAGCGGCTGAATATCGTTGTGTTTAGCTAACGTTCTCACTTTTGCACTAACATCTATTTGGGCGTCATTCAAGCCTGTTTGTTCCAAAACTACTTGATGGAAATACTGATAGTACAATTGTTTGATCACATAATTGGGCATTTTGAAGGTGACAATGTCAAAGTCAGTTTCCCAAATCGTTGTGATGCCTTGGTAGTATAATAAACTGATAAAATCACTTGGATTGAATCGCTTGGCAAGGTCATATTGTCGCACCAATTGTGATTGTAATTCTCCCGTGGTCACCAGTTGATTGAGGTGCACCAAATTCTCTTTTTCTTGCCCTCTGATTCTAAAGGAGCGGCGAATTTTGTTGTAATCACTAGCAATATTTGGATCTAGCAGTTCCTGCGGATATTTTTTTCTTAGACCATAATTAGAAGCGAAATAGAGAATCATATTAGAATTATAGACAGATCGTTCTGCATCCAAACTGAACTTATAACTATTGTACCAAGCACGCATATCTTGCATCACTCGATTTAGATCAGACTCAGGAACTTCTATCCCTTTCAGAATTTCCAAGACTTCTGCTTCTGAAAAACCTGTCATTTCATTGAAGGGTTCTTCTAGGCTGATATTGGTTGCAATATTGAATCCGCTCGTCAAGCTATCCAAGGTAATTGGCGAAACTCCTGTCACAAACAAACGATCAATGACACCTTTGAAGGTGCCCACCTTAATGGCTTCGTAGAACTTGCGAACAAAGCCATTTTTTCCAACCATGTCCATAAAATCGTTGTAACGGAAGGACAAAATTTCATTAGCAAAGTGGTCGTATTCATCTATGAGCAAGTAGATTTTTTGGTTAGGGATTCTAGTTTCCATTTGTTCGAGTACGTCTTGAATGATTTTTGCGGGAAAATCATAGGTCTTTACTCGTTTGATGTCTTCTTCACTGAAAAACTGTGGATAACTACCATAGAAAATAGAAGCACCCATTTTGACATTATTCAAAAAACCATTAAAGGTATTTTCAAAAGAAGACGTATCAATTTGAGAAAAGTCAAACTGCAAGATTAAGTACTGATTCGCAAGTGGCGTAGGATTTTTGCCGATGTAATACTGCCCAAACAGCAAATCAAATTGATCCTTATGATTAATGTTGTAATAATGATCTAATAAAGATAGAAATAGGCTCTTTCCAAACTTGCGTGGGCGCAGAAAGAATAGATAACGCCAACTGAGACTTTCTAGCGTTTCAATATAATTTGTTCTGTCTATGTAAATGGATCCATCACTGATAAGTGTCTCAAAATTACTAATGCCATAAGGTATTCTAATCATATTCTCTTCATTTGAGCAGGGAACATCTGTTCTTCCAAATAAGGAACAATATACGGATTGGCTTGGTTTGGAAGCATCTTTTGGGGTAAGCAGTGAATAATACTTTACGCGCTCGCCCAGTATGCTTGAGATATTAACCCAATATATCCTGCGCCACTCTAAACGTATTAGCGTGTGCTTCCACAATATCTGCGATGCGCACCGAATAGCCACCACCCATGCTCACGGCAACGGGTAATTGACGGTCTCGACAAGTACGCAATACGTATTCATCTCTTGCTTTGCAGCCCTGCAAACTCAGCGAAAGCCGCCCTAGTTTATCGCTTTCTAACACATCCACACCAGCTAGGTAGAAGACAAAATCGGCGCGATGTAAATCCAATAGTTTGGGCAAGGTATCTTTTAGTTGTTTCAAATAGGGCGCATCGACAGTTTTGTCCGCTAAACCAATGTCCAAATCCGACTGCTCTTTGCGCAGTGGATAGTTGTTCGCACCGTGCATACTAAAGGTGAAAACACGTTCTTCCGTCCGAAAAATCTCTGCCGTGCCATTACCCTGATGCACATCCAAATCAACTACTAAAATACGGCGAGCTAGCTGTTGGTCAAGTAAATAATTAGCAGCAATAGCTATGTCATTGAGTAAGCAGAAACCCTCGCCTTTGTAAGTGAAAGAATGGTGCGTTCCCCCCGCTACATTCATCGCAATGCCGTATTGAAGGGCGTATTTTGCACAATCTATTGTTCCTTGTGCAATGTGTCGTCCTCTTTGTACCAGTCTTTCAGAAATGGGAAAACCAATGGCTCGTGCCTCTTTTCGACTCAACTCCAAATGTTTGAGCTTTTTCCAATAGCTGGGCAAATGGGTTCTGGTAATGATACTTTCATCTAAAGCATCCGGGTGGAAAAATTGGTCGGCAGTCACTGTCCCTTCATATAGCAATTGCTCTGGAATCAATTCATACTTAATCATTGGAAAGCGATGTCCTTCGGGTAATTCGTATTTGTAGATTGGCGAATAAGCTATTTTTAACATAGATTAAGCGAGCAAATTTGAGTAGATGCTAATAATTGGCAAAGGTAAAACAGTTCATGCTAGATCAAATTTGACCTCAAAACTTGTACTTGTATACAACAATAGCGGCAGCTACTCCTCCACTTTTGGTACAATCACTCGAACGCTTTCAATTTTTGTATTACTTACGCTCTCCAAAATAAAATGATAGCCATCCAATTCAAAGGCTTCGCCCTCTTCTGGTATCATTTCTCGCGTCATCACGATGTAGCCAGACAAGGTATGAAAATCGCCTTCTGGAAAATTAATTACATCGTATTTATCATTCAAATAGTCAATTTCTAAGCGTCCAGAAAGCAAAAATTCCCGTTCACTGATCTGCGTTTCGATGTAGTCGTTACTAGCAATGTCGTGTTCATCCTCTATTTCCCCAAACAACTCTTCTAAGATATCTTCCAAGGCGACGATACCTGCCGTTCCGCCGTATTCATCCACCACACAAGCCAAACTGATTCGCTTTTTGATGAACTGATTCATTAAATCTTGCGCCTGCATGGTTTCTGGAACGATAGGCATTTCGGTGACGACAACGGGCAGAATATGCTGGGGAGCAAATAATAGCTTTTGGTGATGCACATAACCCAACACATCATCAATATCATTGTTTTGGGTTACTACAATTCTTGACAATTGCGTGTCCTTGATCTTTTCTTCTAGTGCTTCGATGCTCGCCGTGACATCTATATACTCGATTTCATTTCTAGGAATCATACATTCTTTGACGCGGACATCGCGTAGGTGCAGCGCATTTTCGAAGAGTTGTGTGTCGATCTCTTCTTCTTCGTCAGAAGCAGTAGTAGATTTGATGAAATTCTCTAAATCCAGACGGGTAACGACTTCCTCTACTTCTTCCTTTGGATTACTGATGAACAATTTGATAAGCTGATTGGACAATTGTACCATGATCCAAGAAATAGGGATCAATAAAATTTGAATGACGCGGAGTGGATAAGTAAGTGCGTACAGAATTTGGTTAGCAAATAGACGGAAGATAGTTTTGGGCAAAAATTCACCAAAAATGAGAACGACTACCGTCGTAATCAAGGTATAGATGAGCAGTTCTGCCAACTTGCTCTCGATAGGCAGTTGTTTTTGTAACAGCACTTCACATAGGAGGGAAAACGTGACCAATGCGATGTTGTTACCAACCAGCATCGTACTTAAAAAACGCCCAGGTCGATCAAAAAAGTGAGCAAATACTTCCCCTCTTTTTCCACCTTTATTTTTTTTGAGCTCTACCTGTAATTTGCTGGCAGAAACGAAAGCGATTTCTGTACCAGAAAAGATAGCAGATAAAATGAGCAGTAGTACGATCCCAAGAATGAGCATTATTCCCTATGTTTTTGCATTCGAGTTAGGATGAAGTAGAATACCAAAAACAAAAGTAGCTTTTTTTGTTGCTTAACTTTCCAATAATTGCCTAATTTCTTCCTTTAAAAACTGTGCTAATTCTTTGACGTAGGAAGGCGAAAAATCAAATTTAATACCTGCTTCGGCATAAACCTCGGTAATAGACTTGCTGTAACCCAGCTTCAGAGCACGCGTGTAAGCTTCCACCGTAGCTTGTCCGTTTTCTTTATAGTTTTTCCACAGTGCAATCGCGCCCAGTTGCGCCATACCATATTCGATATAATAAAAGGGCACTTCGAAGAGATGAAGCTGACGATGCCAAAGGTAAGACATTTGTTCCTCCAAATCGGAGCGATCCATGGCAGGGCTACCAAACTCCTCTAGCAGCGCCAGCCATTTCAATCTTCTATCTTCTGGCGTGTGCGCAGGATGCGTGTATATCCAATGCTGGAAAGCATCTATGGTCGCAATCCACGGTAGTAGTTGAAGAATATTTTCTAGCAGCCAAATCTGGGCTCTTTTTAGATCATCGGCACAATCGAAGAAGTAATGCCATTTGTCCATCGTGAGCAATTCCATAGACATCGCCGCAAATTCTGCGATTTCTGAGGGTGGCTGCTTAGCAGTGACAAGTGCTAGATCATTAGTTAAAAAAGCATGAACAGCGTGACCACTTTCGTGCATAAAGGTACGCATATCTAACACTGAACGTGCAGCATTCATGAAAATGAAAGGAACGCCCGTTACCAAGAGTGGCATATTATAACCGCCTGGTCTTTTACCCGCTCTAGCTTCTAAATCTAAGTGGTTTTTGTCCCGCATCTTAGTGATACAATCACCAAAGTAAGGGTCAACTGCTCGTAGACATTGCGTAGCTTTTTCGACTAGTTCCGCTTCGTTTTTGAACGGACGTAATGGAACGTGATCTTCTCCGTAAGCGGCTAAATCCCAAGGCTTTAGGGTTTCGAGTTTCAATCTTTTTTTCTTCCTTTCGTACACCTCTGTGAGCAAAGGAACAATTTCTTGTTTGATGGATGCTTGAAAGGCAACACAATCTTCAATGCTGTAATCAAAACGTCCTAATTGCTTGAATTTGTACGCTCGAAAGTCCTCAAAACCAGCCTCCAGCGCAATCTCGTGCCGTTTTTTAACGAGTTCGTTAAAAATCTGCTCGAATCCTTCTTTTTTAGCGCGTAAAGCTGCTGATGTCTTTCGGTAAACCTGTTCACGCTTTGTCCTATCGTGCTGCTCCAATAGTGGATTGGTCTGCTGTATAGTATATTTTTTGCCGTCAATGGCTACACTCACATCGGCTAAAAGGACGCCGTACTTTTTGGCGATTAGTCGTTCTTCTGTATTGCGCGCTATGTTTTCTTCTTTGAACAATTGGTGCTCATTGCGAATACTTCTGATATAGATATGATAGTGCGGATCTAATTGACTCGTAAATGGGCAAGCAACCAGTTTTTGATTGAGCAAGAAGTCGTACTTAGAGATATTAGGAGAAAGGTGCTGAATGTAGTATTCGTAACGTTTTGCAGCCGTTTTGCTGGTCGTGTTCGTGGTGAGTTTGATGTAGCGCCAAGCAAAGTCCTCTCCTACTTTTGCCGCTAACTCATTTCGATCTAGTATCCACTGTTCTAGCTCGTTTTTGCTACGAATTTTGCGTTGATGTAACTCTTCATACTTAGGTTTTAGACGCTCCCAGTCTTCTATTTTGAAGACTACGGAAAGCTTTTTCTTTGTGGGTTTCGACGAAGATAAAGTGATAGCCACCATATAAAAATCAAGGATTACTGTACTCGACCTCTGGGTTTCACTATTAATTTAAGCTCATGTGTTCTTATCAGTGAAAGTAAACACTATGAACTTATGTGTAGTAATATTGGCTAATATACTTCATTCAGAATGAAAAAGTGCATTTTAATTACTTTGTAGAATTGCTGAATCGAAAAAATGTTGAATTGATTATTCCTGTCAATTCGACAATTGAACAATTTTACAATTCGACTATTTGCACAAATTCATCTAGTTTGCAGTATGACTACCAATAGATTAAAGTCGAGTTGTATTGCTAATGATATAATTGTCTGCTAAGCTAGTAAAATTTTATCGCTTATTCCTAATGTTTTGCGTTTCTAGTAAGCTTAGCGATGAACATTTGGTTTTAAAACAAACTTGGTACAACAGTTTGTCGGTGAGTTATCTCAATATCCAGACTTAATATGGACTACAATGAAAGGGTAAGAAAAATACAAATCTGTGTAATAATTGAATATTTGCTTGTTAAGTACTCGGACATAATAAATCAAGAATTATTATGTCCGAATACTTACGGTAAAGGTAGAGATTAAGTTACTAATGTCAAGTACAAAGTGATAAATAATTTGAGAAATTAGCCGCTTTGAGGTAAGCGCTTATTGGGAATTTTTACAAACTGATAATCAGTAGTTTGCGGTTCTGACAAGGTGAAAAATTAATTGCATATCGAAATACGGCGTTCATCTTTCATGCAGGCAAGTTCGTAAAATACTGGTTATCAGGCAGGAAAAATCCAAACATGCTCTGAGACTAGACTACTGGACATTTTGACAAAAATCAGCCTTTTCTTTTTGTCTTGATACAAAAAGAAACAAAAAAATCAAGACTT
>JBCDFY010000221.1:0-12355 GCA_039176995.1 Bacteroidota bacterium | reverse complement strand
TAGATTTTAGCTGTTCCAAAAGAAATGGAATTTGTAGAAAAGTCCTCGTGAATTCAGCATTCATTAGCCTTTGCTGATCTACAGAAAGCTGTTCTATTTCTTTCCAAAAACTTCGCTCTATTTGCTTGCGCTGCGTTCCGTCGTCTGCCATTAAATATAACGTAAAGAATGTTTTAAAAGAAGCGTTGTTGGTTAGTCTAGCTACTAAATCGTGGACGATGTGGTGCTTTGTCATTGGAAAGATGATTTTAGCAATTCTCTAATTTCATTGACTCTATCTAGAGCTGCATTGACATACTCCTTAAATTCTTCTTTCGACATGAAAGTTAAGCAAGATTTCTATACTGCGTTTGGGATAAAAAAGTGCATTTGAAAGATAAAAGGATATGCATAAATTTGAAGTGACAAAACTTTAAAATAAGATGCATATCCTACAACTCAGCGAGGCTGAAATTGCAGAGTTAAATTACGAAAGATTTCAAAATCCAGATCCACTTGTTCAAAAACGCTTGCAAAGCCTATATTTGAGTGGTGTATTGGGTTATTCCAAGACAGAAGCAGGCAAGATTTTAGGAAGACATCGCAATACGGTTTCGACAGATTTGAGTTGCTATCAAACAGGCGGCATGGAGACATTAAAACAGGTGAATTATGGTACGAATAAAAGTGAGTTAGCCCAGCATTCAACGTTATTGAAGACACGATTTGAAGAGCATCCACCAATAAGTGTAAAAGAGGCTGCTCAGCGCATCAAAGAATTAACTGGTATTGAGCGTTCACCGAGTCAAATTCACACCTTCATTAAGAAGCAATTGGGGATGAAATTTGTCAAGACAGGACATATACCTGCCAAAGCAGACCCAGAGCGACAAGAATTATGGCTAGAAAATAAGCTACAGCCTGCATTAGACCTAGCAGAACAAGGGCTTGCCCATGTGTCATTCATGGATGCAGCACACTTTGTTTTAGCCCCTTTTTTATACTTTTTATGGTGCTTTGAACGGGTGTTTATTAAAGCTCCTGCGGGTAGAAAAAGACTGAATGTTTTTGGAGTCAATGCCTTGACTAAAGAGGTTTATTTTATCTCTAATCAAGGTAGGATTAATGCCAACGTTATTGCTGATCTTCTGCACCAACTTAGAATTTATTATGCCGATATGAAACCTATTTATATCGTTTTAGATAATGCCCGTTATCAGTATTGTCAATTCGTTAAATATGTTGTGGCATGGCAGTTCAATATTCATCTTATATTTTTACCGCCTTATTCGCCCAATAATAAATATCATTGAGCGGCTTTGGAAATTCGTCAAAAAAAAGTGTCTCTATGCTAAATATTATGACACTTTTGATGCCTTTAAAAATGCCATTATTAGCACCATGAATCAAACCAATTCTAACCCAAAGTATGTTACCCTCAATTTCCAAACTTTTTAGTGCACTCTTTTATCCCGTTTGCTGTATAGTTCTATTCTTAACTAAAAAGCAGAAAGGCAATCTATTTAATTAGATCACCTTTCTCATCATGAGTTCTTTTGTTCAGCTGTTTCCTAACTCAAAGGCGCATATTCCAAAGTTTGGCACAACAAACCACCCATCAACATCAAACTAATCCACCAATAGCCCGCATGAATGAAGATGTATTTCCAGCTTCTTCTCTCGAATAAGGCATTAATGGCAATGATTGGAAGAATGAAGAAGATGACAACGAAAGAACCGTGCGCCATACCGTGCGTAAAGCTGCGATGACGGTCGCTGTATTTGGTCATGATATCATTGGCGAGCTGTTGCGCGTCACTTCCAGCTTCTAAGGATTCAGGAAATAGGAGAGAAACAATTGCTCCTTGATGAATAACCAAGCTCTGCAAAAAGAAAGCAGCAACTACGGAAAGAACGTAGCATAATCCGAAGAGGAGTGCCATATTTCCCGTCTGCAAATCTTCTTCAGTCAGTCCATTTTCACGTTGTCAAATTCCACCAAGGACGCTTTTATTGTAATAGACAAATCCGATGATTAATGGGATCAAACCTGCTATGAAAAACATATAAATATTCGTTGGCATAGTGTTTCGTTTTGTTTGAAAATAGATTTTATGCAACGAATATAAAATTTTTTGTTTCTAATGATAAGTTTTTGTTTCTAAAAAGTTATGGAATAAAAGGAATACTCATCGCTTTCCTGTTTTCCTTTTCTGTGGTGGTTCTTCTTCCTCGTAGTCATCCATCAAGTCCTCAAAAGCACCTAGTAAATCTTCCACACTCAAAAATCCACCATCATCCATGAAGTAGTTAGCCTCATCAAATTCTTCGTATTCTTCATCTAGGAAAAAGAGTTCTCTGATCAATTCAGGCATTTCACCCGTTTTGAGATAAACTTGCATGGCTTTTTCAACTTCTTCCAATTCTTCCTTTTGCTGTTCTAGGCTTTCAATCATTTCTTCAGAACTGGCTTCACCGTATTTCATGGCGTCTTGTTCCATTTTGTAGGCTTTACCCACATCAGAAGCTCGAACACTTTTTAGTTCTTCCTTAGCTCTATTTAATTGATTATCAAGCAACTGCACTTCTCGACTGATTCGATCAATTTCAATATCCAAGATGTCAATAATTGCCCCTTCTTCTTTCACGCCTTGTTCCATCAGCGTTTTTTTGTCGCTGTATTGTTCTTCCAAACGAATCAACGTCGCTAGATCATGGCGTTGATACGCGGAGTTGATTTGCTGCATCAATTCGTGGAATTGCTCTTTTTCTTTATTTGATTTTGCTTTATCAGGATGAAAACGATTGGCAAGTCGAATGAAGGCTTTTCGGATTTCTCTTTGGTCTTCTTCTTTGGCAGGTGTTTCAAATTCTTTAAAAAATTCAAACGCTTTTTGCCGATCAAATTCATCTGTGTTGTGTCCCGCTTGTTCCCTTTGCGCCTCAAAATCTTCCATACTCATTCCAAAAAGCATCTCAAAAGGGTTTTGCTCGTCGAATACTTCAATAAATTCATCCAATCCTTCTTTTTCTTCCTCTGCAATTTTTTTAGAAGTCTTTGCCTTACGAAACAATTCAACTAGACGATCTTTGCAGCGTTGTATTTCCATCACTAAATCTGGGACACGCCCTGCAACTTGCCGCTGCATTTTAGTAATGCCCGTCTTGAGTTTTTCTAAGGTAGTCTGATTTCTCTTGAGTTGAGTGAGCAGTTTTTTTCGCTTCTTCTGCAATTGCAACAATTCCTGCTCTTTTTGTACAACCACCGAACTTTTTTCCACATTTCCCATTGATCTATTTTTATCATCAGCTAGTTGCTGACGCTTTTTTGAATGCAGACAAAGGTATTCCAATCCTTTGCCGAATCAAAGTGTTTTTGATTAAAAAGAGAACTATGCTTCGAACGATTTCTGTTATTTTTTGTGTTCTTTTTCTCTTTGCGACTTGTCAGGATAATCCTTATCAGCAAGGCTATTATCTTTACCAAAACTATTGTTCCAATTGCCACATGGATGATGGAACAGGTTTGGGGAAAAATATTCCAACTTTGGTGCAGGCGGATTACATTGCTCAAAATCGCTTACTATTGCCTTGCATTGTTCGCCACGGATTAGTAGATACGATAGTTGTGAATGGTTTAACCTACACAGAAGCGATGCCAGGTTTTCCAAAATTGAGCGAAGCCGAAATTGCAAATATCATCAATTATATGCTTCACGAATGGAATGGCGAGGTCGAAGAATTGAATATGAAAGAAGTGAAAGATGGATTGGAAAATTGTAATCCATAGACTGGGGCTGTCAAATTATGATGGTGGGTTAAATCAGTGGATTAAGACTTGCCAAGTTTTGTAAACTTGGTAAGTCTAAGCTGATAAATCAATGGGTTTGACCCACTACCCAAATTATTAAGTATGAATCGTTTAGAAAAAATTGTACATCGCTTCAAGGGCTATCCAACTTGGATATTGTCCTTTGCTGTTGGAAAAGTAGTAAAGTTGGTTGGTACAACAGGTTGTAGTTTTGACTTGATGACAAAAGAGAAAGTCATTATTTCTTTAAAAAATAAAACGAAAGTTCAGAATCACATTGGACAAATTCATGCTGCAGCGATGATTCTACTGGCAGAAACCGCAACGGGTATGGTTGTCGGGATGAATGTTCCAGATGATCGTTTGCCTTTGATTAAATCCATTGAAAGTAAATTTGTGAAGCGTTCGCAAGGTAAGATGCAAGCAGTTGCTACGCTCAATGTAGCACAACGTCAACTCATTTTACGAGAAGAAAAAGGTGAAGTGGTCGTTCCTGTGAAAGTGACCGATGAAACGGGCGATGAGCCGATTATTTGTGAAATGGTTTGGGCTTGGGTGCCGAAGAAGCGAAAACAGTAACGCTTTTAATTCAACACATCCTGCAATTCAGGATGCTTCCGCATCATCGCATTCGCAAAAGGGCAAAGTGGAAGAATCTTTACGCCCTTCGCTCTAGCATCTTTTACTACTGCTTGTAGTAATTTTAAACCCAATCCTTTTCCTTTTTGGCTGACATCCACTTCCGTATGATCTATGATGAGTCTTTGAGTACCTGCCCAAGTGAATGTCATGGAAGCCACTTCTGTATCCTCTTCCAAGATAAAATATTTTCCATGCTTACCGTCGTCTTGTTTCTGTACCATTTTTGATTGATTTAATTTTCAGTGGGGCAACATAAATTAAAACTATGAGATTTCGTTTCCAAAAATCACAGAAAGTTTTTTTTGATGGCGAAAAACTTTCTGCTAGAGGTTTGTCCTTTAAAGAACCCCTTGGAGCGTTCAAAAAATCATCCTTTAAAGATTTTTTGAACGCGACTTCACGAATCTTAAAAAATGTGTATTCTCCAAAATTTCAATTATCCTTTCATTAAAACATATCGCTTTCCAGGCAATGATCGAATCACTCCTCTGAATTCTAAATCCAATAAAATTCCTGCCAGTTGACTGGTCGCCATTTTAGTTGCATAGCTCAAACTATCCAAGCCCAGATGTTCCTTTCCTTTCAAGGCATCTACGATGGATTGCTCTTGAGAAGTCAGTTCCACAAAGAGCGAGCGTTGCTGGTTTTGACTTTGAACATCCCAATTGAGGGCTTCTGCAATATCCGAAGCATTTTGTAGCAAATGTGATTGACCAGTGCGAATTAAATGATTGCAACCGCTTGATAGATTATCGCGCAATCTGCCTGGCACAGCAAACACTTCTTTGTTGTAATCTATTGCTTTTCTCGCACTAATCATAGAACCGCCTTTCATGGCAGTTTCCACAACGATTAGAGCATCGCACATTCCGACAATGATTCGATTTCGAGCGGGAAAATGCTCCCGATCTGGCCCGAGATTGTGTGTATATTCTGTCAGCAAACCTCCTTGTTCTACCATGCGCTCCGCTACTTGTCGATGTTGCGCAGGATAGATAAATCCGAGTCCACTCCCCATCACTCCAATAGTGTCTGTTCGTTGTTCCAAACACTTTCGATGTGCCGTCACATCTATACCATAAGCCAGTCCGCTGATGATCGTTACGCCGTAGGCTTTCAGGTTTTCTACCAGTTCTTCGCAAATGGCTACGCCATGAATACTTGGTTTGCGAGTGCCGACAATAGCCACCATTCGTTGCACATTCAAATCCGTCGTTCCGCGATAGTAGAGTATCGCGGGCGCATCGTTGTAGTATTTCAAACGACTTGGATAATCATCGTCTAAATAAAAAAAAGATTGAATATCATGTTGCTCCATGAATTCGATTTCTTTTTCCGCTGTTTTCAACACGTCTTGTTGTACAATACTACTGGCGGTCTGTTCGCCAATGCCTGGCACACGCAATAATTCCCTTTTTTTAGCTTCGAATACAGCCCGCACGCCTCCACAATAGCTAATGAGGTTTTTGGCAGTCACTGCACCTACCATTGGTATTTTTGTAATCGCAATTTTATAGAGTAAATCATTCAAGGTGGAAAAGTTTATGTTATTTGGTTTGAAATGGTTTGAAGGCTTCGCCGTTCGAGCTTGTTTGATAGCTTGTCATTTGATGTTTCAATGGAATCTGTAACTTTGCAGCAAAAATAAGAGTGTCCATGA
Source organism: Bacteroidota bacterium (assembly GCA_039176995.1). GTDB lineage: Bacteria > Bacteroidota > Bacteroidia > Chitinophagales > Saprospiraceae > JAAUTG01. The sequence continues at coordinate 6,263 of JBCDFY010000221.1, read as the reverse complement.
CAAAAAAGAAAAAAAGAGTGCTTCCTAATATTGAGGTACTCATCATTGGTGTATTCATCATCAGTTTCTTCTTGATGGTATTGCCTAAATGCGAGTCCACGAGAGAGGAATATCAACAAATTGCACAAGATACCGCCGCAGTAGATACGATGATTCGAGAAAACTTCGCCGTGCCACCGCCGCCTGAACCAGAAGTGGCAACACCAGCAGAGGGGCGTCCAACTTTAGCGAATGGGGAATCCGTTCTTTATGTGACGATTGATAAGCTAAAATTTCGAGCAGAACCTCATGTAGCGAGTCGCGTGCTCAAGGAGTTTGATTTGTTTGAAGAAGTGATTTTCTTGAATGAAGTGACAGAGAAGAAAAAAGAAGTAGATTGGGGTGATGGTATCATCACCAATGAACCTTGGATAAAGATAAAAAGTGCAGAAGGAAAAACAGGTTGGGCTTATGGAGCTGGCTTGTATTTTTATAAACGCAAATTTGGGCTGCCTGAAGAAGAGACAGCACAAAAAGAGGAGTAAGTAAGCAGTCAACAAGATCAACTGCTGCTAATTCTATTCTTCTTCCTCTCCAATTCCCAGTTCTTTATTGCGTGCTTCAAAATTATTGATGGCAATAGAGGCATTGTAAATACGATCATAGTTAATGCTATAATAAATGTATTTACCATTGCGCTCAGTTTCAACTAAGCCCGCCAGACGCAAAATTCTAAGATGTTGGGAAGTAATGGATTGTTCTAATCGAAGGGTGTTGTAGATTTTGTTGACGTTGATCTCATCATTTTGATCAATAAATTCTAGGATTTTCATGCGTAGCGGATGTGCTAACGCACGCAAAATTTCAGAAGATTCCGTCAGCTTCTCCTGATTGATAGCTAATCTAGTTTCCATGAACGACTTAATACTTATAAGCGCACAGTAATCTCATAGAATGTCACTGTATGCTATTTTATGGCAATTAAATTTTCTTACTCGGCAATAGCAAATATCTATTTTTTATTTTGACTTTCAAAATGGAATTAATTACTCATAGCTCCCAAAATGACGTCTTTAACACTGTAAATCAGTTGATTACATAACAAAAAAAAGTTTTTATTTTGATTTAAAAAATCCTAATTGTTGCCCTTTTGCTGTCCCATATAGCTTAATATTGTCAATCATACCCGTATCATCGAACGAGCCAAAGCCAATGTATCCGAAGTCAAAATGTTGATCTTTTGCTTGCATGATTGGCGTTTTCATATCATCAAAATAGACTTCAACTGTTCCATCTTCAAGCGTCCGAATGATCTTTACATGATGCCAATCGTCTCCCCAAACAATGCCGTCCGTTCGTTTTTGGGCAATGCTTTTTCTAGGTTCGTCATTCACCAAAAAAATGCTATGTGCATGATCGTCTGCTTTGCTTGCTAAATGAACGTAATAGAAATTGGAGGCGTCTTTCATGCCAAAAAAGAGACACATATCTCGATGTCCGTATTCTCTTCCAGTTTGCTTCAGATCTAGTTCTAGCACAAAATCGCCGACTTTGTAGTCGCGCAAAATGGCGATATTTCTGGGAGAGCGCACGCGCGGTTGATACTGACTTTCGCCAAATAATTCCAAAGTTTCTGCTTCGATATTGATGCGCCAAGCTGAAAAATCGGTACATTCAAAGCCGTTGATGCTGCTGTTTTTGCTGAAATCAGCTTCGAAGAGTAGAGGCAAGTTGTTGGTTTGTGCGAAGGAGTTGATACAGAAAAGACCGAGAAAAAGGAGTGTTATAAATTTCATATGTCGTATTTGCTTTCTTCATAAACCATCTGACTATTTTGTGAAGTCAAACACAATTTGCTTCAAACCTTTCAAAATGCGAAAAATATCGAAAATGCCTTTTTCAGTAGCAGAAAAATAGGCTTTGCTAATCGCGTATTTCTTTTCTTCCAATGCCATGAAATACCAATTCTGTCCATTGACAAAACAACCGTAAATGGGCGTTTTTCGATCATTAAGAGCCTGTCCAGCCAACATTGCAGCTAGGTTTTGTCCAGCAGGATCACCTGTTGAATCTGCCTCTTTCTTAAACTCATGGAATGCGAAATAAGGTAATTTTGGAGAACGATAGCCAGAAGCGATCATTCCATCAGTTTTGCCAAAAAGTTCGATATCATCAATAGTAGCACGCAGACTTCTTTGAGCAAAAAAATTAAACTTAGGATTGGTATAGCGAACCATGGCGAAGAGTGGACCTATGAAATTGAGACTTAATTCTTGTTCGTTCCAATGCAAGACGTTCAGTTCCAGTAGTTCTCTAAATCCAAGAAGCTGCTGCTTTTCTACTTTGCTGATCTCCATTGGCATATTCAACCAATTGTCTAAGACTTCGAGATTAAAAGGAGATTCTAGCGAGAATGTTTCCTCTAAATAGAGTAGCGTACAGCTTGAAAAATTGACTCTTTCCATGTGTTATCTTTTCTAATCAACAAATTACAAAAATTCAAAGTTGTAGACGAACAATTTTCTCCAAATCTTCTGGCGTATCTATTCCAACACTCTCCAAATCCGTCAACTCCACCGCAATCGAAAACCCATTTTCCAACCACCGCAATTGCTCCAAAGATTCTGCCCGTTCAAGTATGGAAATAGGCAATTGAGTAATTTTTAACAAAGTCTCGCGCTGAAAACCATAAATGCCCAAATGTTTAAAATGTAGTTGCTGATTGAGCCATGCTGTTCTAGGCAAATTTCTAAGAAATGGAATCGGAGAGCGACTAAAGTAAAGTGCATTTCCCATTGCATTTCGTACAACTTTGACGACGTTAGGGTTTTCCAAGATTGCTAAATCAGAAATAGATTTTGCTAAAGTGCTAATTTGTGCTTTTTGTTCCAGTAAAGGACGAATGACTGCATCAATTTGCTTAGGTGCAATAAAAGGTTCGTCACCTTGTACATTCACAATGATTTGATAATCAGTGTATTTTTTCGCTACTTCCGCACAGCGATCAGTACCACTTTGATGGTCGGAACGTGTCATTTCTACTGTATAATTCAACTCTTGGATGTGCTTAAAAATGCGTTCATCATCCGTGGCGACTACCACTTGATTGACCAAATTTGCTTTCATTGCTTGCTCATAAACGCGCTGAATCATACTTTTTCCTTGAATCTCGACCAAAGGTTTGCCAGGAAAACGAGTAGATTGATAGCGAGCTGGAATGATAGCTAGAACTTTCATATTTTTGCGTGGTAGTTTGAACTACAAAATTACGCTAATTAATTATCAAAATTAGGATTGTCGCGGTTTGTAACCGCGATACAGTACGCTCATCACATTCCTTTTATTTAGCATACTGCATCTTGGTGACACACCAAGACGATCCAAAACTCATCATCTAAACTGATTATACCCATGAAGTTACACTCCAGATTGATACTAACAATTGCTTTCCTTTTTGCATTTGGAGGGCAAGCTCATACCCAAAATTATTTGAGTATTTATGATACGGTTTTCATTCAAATTAATCCAGCAGGCATCAAGACTTATCATCATCCTTTCCAAATTGGACAATCGCTAACGGAACTAATGGATTTCTATGATCTTTCGGAACAAGAATTGCGCTTTTTCAATCCTAAATTAAAGGATACCGACATCAAAGAAAACCAAGAAATTGTCGTCCCAATTCCCAATCGAGCGATCTTGCGCTACAAGACGAGTGATTACAATGCGAGAACGTATGTTCCGCTTTATCATGTGGTGAGCGCAGGGGAAACTTTTTATCGTTTGACGAAGATTTACTACAAAATAGCTGCTGAAGAACTGATGCGCCGCAATGATTTGACGAGCCAAAATTTGAAAGTCGGACAGCGACTACACATCGGTTGGATTAGTATTGAAGGTATCCCCAAATCGGCAACGGATGAAGAAGGTGGTAGTACTTATGCTAATCCATTACTAAGTCCAAATATGCCGTACCGAAATGCTTATTTTGAGCAAATTAATACGCAACAAGAATGGGAACACAAAGGTCTGGCCGTCAAGCAAACTGCTGGAAAATTGAAGACGGGTTTTGTCGTTTTTCATCGCTACGCAAGGATGAATTCTTACTTACGAATTACGAATCCAATGACGAAAAGAACGATTTATGCACAAGTAATTGGTAGAATTCCTATTTCTTTGCAGCACCAAAATAAAGGTAGAGATGTTATACTTGCCTACACACCAACCATTGGTAAAGCACTGGGCATTATAGATGGTCAGTTTTTTGCGGATATTCGGTTTGTGAAGTAGGGTTTTGAACCACTAAGGCAATAAGAGATGTAAGCAAGTTATGACAGCAAATGAGACGAAATTTTTTTATACTATTAGTAATACTATTTTGGATTGCTGTTCTTTTTATTGGAAGTATCTCCTTCTATTTGAAGAAAGCTAATACGATTACCAAGAAAGCAGTCTTAGCGGGGTATGCAAAAGGGACTATGGTTGATTATCAATTGCTTCTTTATGAAGATTCTACTTATTATCTATCTACTTTGCAATTGATTGGTTATGATGGGGTAAACGAATGGTTTGTGCATAATGATACTATGAAGCTAGAATATCAAAATACTGTTGCCGCAAAAATCCATAAAAATAAACTCATCGAGCATAACTATGATAAATTCAAATGCTTATCGGTAATGGAATTTAAACATTTTAATCCTTCAAAAATCGTTAAATTCCCAAAACATAGGTAAAAGCACAACAACTATCATTTTTCAAATAAAATCAAGCTAACAGATGTGAAAACAGATACTTTAGAATAACAAATTTAAAACTTACTTCTCTTAGTGTCTTAGTGGTTTCACTTGTCTCGCATCTGAAAATATACATCAAGAAGAAATATGTACTATCAAAATATTCTTAAAGCCATTGGCAATACGCCGCTCGTGAAAATCAACAAAATTGCAGCAGATTTATCCGCTACAGTTTTGGCAAAAGTAGAAACCTTCAATCCAGGTAACTCCATCAAAGATCGGATGGCCTTGAAGATGCTAGAAGATGCGGAAGAACGCGGCGATATTAAAACAGGTGGAACGATCATTGAGTGTACTTCTGGAAATACAGGAATGGGTTTGGCAATTGCTGCGGCTGTGAAAGGTTACAAATGTATTTTCACGACAACCGATAAGCAATCGAAGGAAAAAATTGATTTACTGAAAGCTGTTGGCGCAGAAGTGATTGTTTGCCCAACGAACGTGGAAGCAGACGACCCAAAGTCTTACTATTCCGTAGCGGAAAAACTAAGCAAAGAGATTCCTAATTCTTTTTGGTGCAATCAGTACGATAATCTCTCCAATCGAAAGGCACATTACGAATCTACTGGCCCTGAAATTTGGGAGCAGACAGAAGGCAAAATTACGCATTTGGTCGTAGGTGTTGGAACAGGCGGAACAATTTCGGGAACGGCGAAATACTTGAAAGAGCAAAATCCTGATATTAAGATTTGGGGCATTGATACTTATGGTTCAGTCTTCAAAAAGTATCACGAAACTGGCGAATTTGATGAGAAGGAGATCTATCCCTACATCACCGAAGGCATCGGTGAAGATATTTTGCCTAAAAATGTAGATTTCAGTTTGATTGATGCTTTTGAAAAAGTATCGGATAAGGATGGCGCGATTATGACGCGTCGTTTGGCGAGAGAGGAAGGAATTTTGGTGGGGTATTCCTGTGGTTCAGCAATGCAAGGTGTGCTGCAATTGCAAGAAAACTTTACGAAAGACGATGTTGTAGTCGTCATTTTCCACGATCATGGCAGTCGTTATGTGGGTAAAATCTTCAATGACGATTGGATGCGCGAGAGAGGGTTCATTGAAGACGAGCTGAAAGTGAAAGATGTGATTTCAATGAAGAAGGACAAAACATTTCTTTCTGTGCAGCAGACTGAAAAAGTGCGCCAAGTCTTCGACATTATGCGTGAAAATGAAATCTCTCAAATGCCTGTGATGGATAACGGAACAATTGTTGGCGCAGTGACGGAAAGCAAAGTACTTTCTTTCATTTTAGAAAATCCAATGCAACATCCAGATAAAGCGGTTCAGCAAATTATGGATGCGCCTTTTCCGACGGTAGAATCTGATCTATCTTTCCGACAGTTAGGAAAGTATTTTGATAAGAAAATTCCAGCCGTCATTGCGCAAGATCGAACGGGCGCGTTTCATATTTTGACGCAGTATGATGTGATTCAGGCGATGTAAGAACTATCTCCTTTTTTCACTCCTTTACACTTTTTTCTTTCGCGC
>JBCDFY010000220.1:0-12408 GCA_039176995.1 Bacteroidota bacterium | reverse complement strand
TACAATTTTAGCACTTTTTGACCACTTCCTATAAAATAACTACCGTTTCCTAATCTAGTATTTTTATCTCATTGGGACGCTTTATCTTCGTATTAAAGTTTTCTCATAGTATGTTTTAATTCGTCCTACACCTACCTTTTTTTGGTGTAGGTTTTTTTATTTTAGGGCTTTTGATTTCAGATTTTCCCTTCTACTTTTTCTTCACAGTATCCTTCTTTTACAGCTATATTTACTCGAAAGAAAACATATGTCTATCACAAGCATTTCGAGCGAATCTTCTTCTCTCAATAAAATAGTTAAAGCACTTTGTATTGCACTAGTGGTAACGGTTTGGACGAGTACACTCATTTTTGGCTTATATATTTTAGCATTCTACGGCGTTTCTTGGTATGAAGGCAACTTAGAAGAATGGAATATGGGCTTACCTAATCTACACGATCCTGAAGAGAAAGCAGCAAATGCTGGGATTGGTTTACATTTTGTAATGGGTGGAATCATTTTAATTTTAGGCTGTATTCAATTGCTTGAAAAGATTCGTGTACATTTTCCCGTTTTTCATCGTTGGGTAGGAAGAATATATGTGGTAGCATGTCTTCTGGCAGCAGTTGGCGGCTTGGTTTTTATATTCCAGAAAGGGACAATTGGTGGAACTGTGATGAATATTGGTTTCGCACTTTATGGTATTTTGATGTTTCTCGCAGCTATTCAAACTTGGCGATTTGCGATGAAAAAACAATTTGAACAACACCGCGTTTGGGCAATTCGATTGTTTGCACTTGCCATTGGCTCTTGGCTTTATCGAATGGCTTATGGGCTTTGGATTTTTCTGATGGATGGCGTCGGTATTGCTGATTTCTACGGTCCATTTGATTATGTGATGGATTTCGCCTTTTATATCCCAAATTTAATTATCGCAGAAATCTTTATCCGAAAACAGCAAGTCTTGCAATCTGTTCCGCTCAAAATTGGAGCAACGCTTATCTTATCGGTTTCGACGGGTTTATTAGTATTGGCGACTTATTTTTTCACGCTGCATTATTGGAGTCCACCGATTATTGAGTTGTTCCAAGGTTGAAATATTTTTCTCCAATAACAAAACTCTCCTTACCTTTGCGCCCTCATTTGATTATGGATTCTTAATCGTTGGCTACTAGCAAAGTAGATACTTCTTCCAACCATTAAGTATTCATAGTCCATAGCAAATAACTTACAATCTATGATAAAGTGGCTAAAGATCAAAAATTATGCCATTATAGAAGAATTGGAGCTACAATTTTCGGAAGGATTGACCATTATCACGGGAGAAACGGGTGCGGGTAAGTCTATTTTGTTGGGTGCGTTGGGTTTGCTTATGGGACGACGAATGGATACCAAATCGCTCTATGATGATACTCGAAAATGCGTAATTGAAGGTGCGTTTGATGTGTCTAAATATAAACTGAAAGAGCTTTTTGAGGAATATGATTTGGATTATGAAGACGAACTATTGATTCGTAGAGAGTTGACGCCTTCTGGTAAGTCGCGCGCCTTCGTAAACGATACGCCCACCAATTTGAAAGTCCTACAAGCATTGAGTGGTAGCTTAATTGATCTCCACCAACAATTTGATACTCAAGAACTGCACACCACTGATTTTCAGCTACAAATGCTAGATGCACTTGCCGATAACAAAGCCTTTTTAGAAGATTATCAAGTGCTCTATCGCCAATATCAAAGCAACAAAAGAGAACTCAAAAAACTCCAAGAAGAGCAGCAACGCGCCGTGCAAGAAAGCGATTTTTTGAATTTTCAATTGGAAGAATTGGAGAAAGCTGCGTTGGAAAATGGAGAGCAGGAAAAACTGGAAACCGAAGCCGATAAACTGACGCACGCCGAAGACATCAAACGCAATATGAATGCCGTTTATCAGCATTTATCTGAAGCCGACCAATCAGTTTTGAATCAGTTGCAAGAATTGTCGGTCAGCATTTCCAATGTCAGTGAATTTGACCCTAAAATTGAGCAACTGCGCTCGCGTTTTGATAGTATTTTGCTAGAATTACAAGACCTCACAGGCGAATTTGAACAAATTGCCGAAGACACCGAATACGATGGTGAACGCCTGCAAGAAGTGAACGAGCGATTGGATATGATCTATCGTTTGCAGAAAAAACATCAGGTGCAAAGTGTGGAAGAATTGGTGATTTTGCAAGAGGAATTACAAGGGAAATATACTTCTTTTTCGGAGCTAGAAACCGCGATTGCTGACTTAGAAAATTCTATAGCCAATCAAGCAAAACAACTCACTCAACAAGCCAAAATTCTTTCAGAAAGAAGGCATCAAATTGCACCAAAGTTCCAAAACAATGTCGAGCAAATGTTACATGATTTATCTATGGAACACGCGCAAATGAAAATTGAGTTCAGTAGTTCCGAAGACTTACTTTCTACAGGTTTGGATGCGGTGGAATATCTCTTTGCTGCTAACAAAGGAAGCAAAATGCAGCCGATTCGTTCTGTTGCTTCGGGTGGTGAACAATCGCGTTTGGCTTTAGCCACTAAGTCCTTGGTTGCCAGCGCCATACCACTTCCCACTTTGATTTTTGATGAAATTGATACGGGTATTTCAGGTCACGTTGCACTGAAAATGGGCGAGATTTTGCGTCGACTTTCGGACGAGCATCAAGTGGTTTCTATCACGCATTCTCCACAAGTTGCCTCCAAAGCTAATACACACTATTTCGTCTACAAAAAAGTGAAAGAGGAGCGCACGGTGACGCACGTAAAACCACTAACACCAGACGAAAGAATCCGAGCCATCGCAGTGATGTTGAGTAGCAATCCACCTTCGGAATCGGCTTTGCAGAATGCGAGGGAGCTATTAGAAATAAAATAGAAACGATTGTCGCGGTTTGCAACCGCGATATAATACGCTCATCAATGCTACATGAGCATATGGCATCTCGGTCACAGAACGAGACGATCAGTCAATAAAAATAGAATCAACAGAAAATTATGGCAAACAATTTACTAGCAGGAAAAAGAGGGGTAATCTCAGGAGCATTAGATGAACATTCTATCGCATGGAAAATCGCAGAACGTTGTGTAGAAGAAGGTGCGACCATTACCTTGACTAACGCACCCGTCGCTTTTCGATTTGGACATATTCAAAAGTTAGCAGAAAAATGCAATGCGGAAGCGATTCCAGCAGATGCAACAAGTATGGAAGATTGGCAGAATTTGTTTACAAAGTCAATGGAAAACATGGGCGGCAAATTAGACTTTGTTTTACACGCCATTGGAATGTCCTTAAATGTCCGTAAGAAAAGAGAATATACTGATTTAAAATACGATTGGATGCAGAAGACTTTTGATATTTCTGCGATTTCCTTTCACAAAATGATGCAAACGCTCTACAATATGGACGCAATGGCAGATCAAGGTTCTATCCTTGGATTGAGCTACATTGCTGCACAGCGTATTTTCCCTGATTATAGCGAAATGGCAGAGTCCAAAGCACTGTTAGAGTCTTTCGCGCGTAGTTTTGGCTATCATTTTGGTATCAAAAATGGCGTACGCGTGAATACCGTTTCTCAATCGCCAACCATGACGACTGCAGGAAAAGGCGTCGGTAGTTTCCAAGAATTTTTCAATTACGCGGATAAAATGTCACCAATAGGCAATGCCTCCGTAGAATCTTGCGCCGATTTTTGCTTGATGATGTTCTCTGATTTTACGCGTAGTGTCACGATGCAAAATTTGTATCACGATGGTGGATTTTCGAGTATGGGAATGAGTCATGCAGTGTTGGAGTCGTGAGAAAGAAAGTATTCAAAAAAATATATCACGCAGAGTTCGCAGAGCACGCAGAGAGTTGATCTTCGAAGAATTACTAATTGACTGGGTTCTAGTCAATACAGGCAAATGAATATCTCTTCGTAGTATGGATTTGTCAAATTCCCGATAAATCCTTTTCTAGCAATAAGGTGTTCTATACAGGATAAAAATTTCATACTTTTGCGCGATCAAAAAACAAAAGGTGAAATCCCGATAGCTATCGCGGATAAAAGGTAAATTAGTTCTCGAACTCAAACTAAAGATAAGATATGTCGAAGCAAGCTGAAGCAGTAAAATGTTTAATCATAGGTTCAGGACCAGCAGGTTATACCGCAGCAGTTTATGCTGCTAGAGCCAACTTGTCTCCTGTTTTATATACTGGACAACAAATTGGGGGGCAATTGATTACGACCACCGATGTAGAAAACTATCCAGGTTATCCAGAAGGCATCATGGGACCTCAAATGATGGAGGATTTCAGAAAGCAAGCCGAGCGATTTGGAACAGATATTCGCTATGCCTTGATTGAAAAAGTGGATTTCTCTGGTGATGTGCATAAAGTTTGGGCGGAAGATGGTACGGAATTGCACGCCGATAGTATCATCATCTCTACGGGTGCAAGTGCCAAGTGGTTAGGCTTAGAGTCTGAGCAAAGATTAGCGAATCGTGGCGTTTCTGCCTGTGCGGTTTGCGACGGATTTTTCTTCAAAGGAATGGAATTGGCAGTGGTTGGAGCAGGTGACACAGCGGCGGAAGAAGCCTTGTATCTGTCCAAATTGAGCCCAAAAGTGCATATGCTCGTGCGTAGAGATGAAATGCGCGCCTCTAAAATTATGCAGGAGCGCGTGAGGAAGACCGAAAACATTGAAATTCATTGGAATACAGAGACCTTGGAGGTACTTGGTGAGCAAGAAGTAGAAGGCGTTCGAGTCATCAATAACAAAACAAAAGAAGAAAGTACCATTCCTGTGAAAGGATTCTTTGTAGCGATTGGTCACAAGCCAAATACCGATGTATTCAAAGATTGGTTGGACATGGATTCAACGGGTTATATCGTGACCAAACCCAAATCTACGCATACTAATGTAGAAGGTGTTTTTGCCAGCGGCGATGCACAAGATAATGTTTATCGTCAAGCAGTGACAGCGGCTGGAACAGGTTGCATGGCAGCCTTAGATGCAGAGCGCTACCTAACCGAGAAAGGAATTATATAAATCAAGGATGAAGAATGAGGGATGAAGTGACTTTATCCCTCTTTTTTTATTCCTAAAACTACCATTTATGTCAACATCTAAAACACGTTTTCGTCCAGGCATTCTGCATGGCGATGAAGTAACAGAACTCCTCAATTATGCGAATGAAAAAGACTTCGCCTTACCTGCTGTAAACGTTGTCGGCACAAATAGTGTCAATGCAGTACTAGAAACGGCACGCGAAGTCAACTCGCCAGTCATTGTCCAATTCTCTAATGGTGGTGCCTCTTTCTTTGCAGGAAAAGGATTGTCCAATGATGGTCAGAAAGCAGCAGTTTTAGGAGGTGTTTCGGGTGCGCAACACGTTCATGCTGTGGCAGAAGCCTATGGCGTCACCGTCATCTTGCATACTGACCACTGCGCGAAGAAACTATTGTCTTGGGTAGATGGATTGCTGGATGCCAGTGAGCGTCATTTTGAGCAATTTGGTAAGCCGTTGTATAGTTCACATATGTTGGATTTATCAGAAGAATCCATTGAGGAGAACATCGAAACTTGCGTAGAGTACTTGAAGCGCATGGATAAAATGGGCATGACTTTAGAGATCGAATTGGGCGTGACAGGTGGTGAAGAAGATGGTGTGGATAATACGGATGTAGATAGCTCTAAGCTCTACACGCAGCCAGAAGAAGTGAGCTACGCCTACGAAGAATTGATGAAAGTAAGTCCTCGCTTTACAGTAGCAGCAGCTTTTGGAAATGTACATGGCGTTTATAAGCCAGGTAATGTAGAATTGAAGCCGATTATCTTGAAAAATTCTCAGGAATACGTTCAAAAGAAGTTCAAAACGGAGCATAATCCAATCAATTTCGTGTTCCACGGTGGCTCAGGTTCTTCTAGAGAAGAAATCCGAGAAGCCATTGAGTACGGCGCAGTGAAAATGAATATTGATACTGATTTGCAGTGGGCATTCTGGGATGGTGTAAAAAATTACTACGAGGGCAAGCGCGATTATATGCAGGCGCAGATTGGTAATCCAGAGGGCGCAGATAAGCCAAATAAGAAAAATTACGATCCAAGAAAATGGTTGAGAGCGGCGGAAGGAAGTTTCCAAACGCGTTTGAAACAAGCGTTTGAGGATTTGAATGCTTTGGATCGGAACGTGTAAATCATTATCTAGAGATTTAAAAGCCTTGTAATTAGTATGTTACAAGGCTTTTATTTTCTTAACAACCCCAAATCTGAATCCCATCTGCCTCTTTCCTCCATATCTTGTCTTCCCAAGTCTTACCTGCTCTTCGATCAAAAATTAGTAGATGACCAATGTCTGTGCCGCATTTATCCATATAGGATTTAGTTTGTTGTATGCCATCTTGAAGCGTTTGTTCCAAGTTGCTGTACAAAATTTTGAGTTCTAGTACGATTTCTTGCTTAGCAGTTGGTTGCTCTTGCGGATAGAAAAACTCAATAAAAAGATCGGTTCTTCCTCTTCCAAAACCATATTCTCGTTCGATTCGTCCACCTCCATTTACAATTCTTTGCAAAAAAGCTTGCAAGAGCAACTGTGGACCAGCTTCTTGATAATCAGACATTTGAATCCAATGTTCAGAGTTTTTTTGGAAAAAATCTTGGAACGCCACAAGCAATTTTTCCATATTCAAAGAACCATCTTCATTAATGTACCAGGCTTGATCTTGTCGCATAGTATATTGAGTCGTATAAGTCAACTCTCTTGGAATTACCTCTTTGTAAATCGCATTACTAATTTCATAGGTTTTACTCGTTCCTCGTCGCACTAAGCCCAAATCAATCACATATTGTAAATCATCTTCTCGAATAAATTCCACTTGCTCTTTTCCTTCCAGCAAAGGTTCTATTACATTTTTCACCCTTTGCTCTTTTAGTTTATCCACTAACTGATCTAAATGGGTATCTCTACGAAGAATCAATCTTTCTTTAGCTTCTTGAAATGACTCAATGGTGATACGACGACTCCTATCTCGATTTTCCTTCATATTATAGGTCACTTCATAGGCAAGGGCATTGACCAACCAAGGCTGACCGTGGGTATAAAACCAAGCCAAATCCCAAATTTCTTCTTTAAAAACCTGTCCTGTGGCAGCAGTATGTTGCTCGTACAGTTGTTGGATTTGTGCTTTAGAGAAATTTTCTAATCGCAAAGACTCTGCTTTGACATTGAATGCGCTACCACCTGTGATGATTTCCTTCGTACTGGAAGAATGAATACGATAATCTCGGACATCGCGAACACCACACAGCACTATAGAAATTGGAAAATTAGAAGGTCGACTATCGTAGCCCGAACGCAATTGACAAAGTAAGGAAATCAAGGTGTCTCCAACTAAAGCATCTACTTCGTCTAGGAATAGGACGACAGGCTTTTCAGTGTTGCTTGCCCAAAAGGTTAGTAAGCCCTCCACAGCAGAATTTGCCCCTTGTTCTTCGAATACTCTACTCCAATTATCAGAGAGTAGCTGATTCTTGATATACATTTCGTGTCTTCTTGCGATAGAGACACATACCGCTTTTATACCTTCTTCTACTTTTCCTCTTGCCGCTTGAGCGGTCTCTATATTTGCGTAAACTGCTTCATATTGTTCACCTTTATTAAGCTGATGCATCAAAGCCAGCAGTGCGCTAGTTTTTCCTGTTTGGCGAGGAGCGTGCAATACAAAATATCTTTGGCGTTGAATGAAGGTCAAAATTTCTTCAAAATCCCAGCGCTCTCTAGTGTCTATATAATAATTCAGGTCAGTGGAAATTGGCCCAGCTGTATTGAAAAATCTTTCCATTTTACAAAGTTAGAAGAATTGGTCATTTAAGCAAATCAGGGAATCTCAAATATCATCAATTACCAAAAGCTCAAATTAGTATTCTTATAAAAGTGCTTGAGAAAGTGTAGATTTGACTGGATATAAATTCATAGTCCATGCTAATTTCGATACTCCTTCCTGTTTATAATGTTGCTCCATATCTCACAGAATGCCTCAACTCTATCCAGACCCAATCTGAAATCAACTGGGAATTGCTTGCCGTTAATGACTTTTCCACCGATGAAAGTTGGCAAATATTACAAGAATACGCAGCAAAAGATAAGCGCATCAAAACATTCCAAAATAACAAAAAAGGCATTATTCCTGCTTTGCGATTAGCCTTTGAAAAAAGTAAAAGTGAACTCATCACGCGTATGGACGCAGATGATCGAATGGCAGTGGATAAATTGAAATATTTAAAAGCTGCATTATTGGAAAAAGGTAAAGGACATTTAGCAACAAATTTGGTAGAATATTTTGCAGAACAAGCACTTGGAGAAGGCTATCGAAAGTATGCTACTTGGCTAAATGAGTTGACTCTAGCAGAACGAAATTTTGAAGAAATCTACAAAGAATGTGTTATTCCTTCGCCTTCTTGGATGATGTATCGCACTGATTTACAGGCTTGTGGCGCATTTGAATCGAATCAATATCCCGAAGACTATGACTTATGCTTTCGTTGGTATGCGCAAAAGCTAAAAGTCGTTGGTGTTCCAAAAATTCTACATCACTGGCGCGACCATAGCACTCGCACTTCTCGCAACGACCCAACCTATGCGGACAATCGTTTTTTGGATTTGAAAGTTGACTATTTTTTAGGATTAGACCAGCAAAAAGATAAAACACTTGTGCTTTGGGGAGCAGGAAAAAAAGGAAAAGCAATTGCTAAATTGTTGGCAAAACAAACCATTCCTTTTCGATGGATGTGCAACCGAAAAAGTAAGTGGGGACATCTAATTCATGGAATAGAGTTAGAAAATGTACAAAAACTGACAAGCATAAAAAATCCACAAGTTATTGTTGCTGTCGCCAATTCAGAAGCACAACAAGAGATTCGGAAGTTTTTCCAAGAAAACAGGATTCTTGAGCAAAATTTTTTCTTCTTTTGCTGACATGATTAACTTTCCACTAATCAGTACACTGTAAACTAAGTTTTATGCAATTTTTAACCAGAGGAGTTTGAGGAAGAAAAGTGGTTTTGAAAAAACTGTTTTTCTTCGTCAACACCCTTTCCGCCGCCGTCGAAGACGGCGACGAGTGTTTTTTTGAAGCTCGAAAAGCTAGAGCTTTTCTCGCTTCTCAAAACTTAAAGAAACTTAGATTACACTGTACTCAGTCTTACTTTTCTAAGTGTCTTAGTGGTTCAACTAGAAAAATATGTCCTCCCAAGTTAGCATCATCATGGGCTCTGATTCCGATTTACCCATCATGCGTCAAGCAGCAGATATTTTAAAGGAATTAGAAATTGAATTTGAATTAACCGTCGTTTCTGCGCATCGCACACCCGATCGAATGTTCAATTTTGCAAAAGAAGCACACCTGCGTGGTGTAAAAGTCATCATCGCAGGTGCAGGTGGAGCAGCACATTTGCCAGGTATGGTCGCTTCGCTTTCTCCGCTGCCCGTCATTGGTGTCCCCATTAAATCTTCTAACTCCATTGATGGTTGGGATTCCATGCTTTCCATTCTACAGATGCCCAATGGTGTTCCAGTTGCTACGGTTGCTCTAAATGCAGCAAAAAATGCAGGTTTATTAGCAGCTCAAATCATTGGTACAGCAGATGAAGCAGCACAAAAAAGAATGATTGAATATAAAAAATCGTTAGCGGAAAGCGTCGCCAAAAAGTATGAGCGTTTGGAAGCCATGGGATATGAAAACTACACGCGTGCTTAATTGCGTACAAAAGAAAAGCCGTTCAAATTTAAAACTCTTCTAATTTCTCCTAACTTTGGCGAGCTAGTTTGTGAGGTAGAAAAATTTAGATTCTTTCTCCTCACGAAAATACCCATTGTTTTAATAGTTCAGAAGGCTTATGAGTGTTAGGAGTATTTATGTAGCTGCCGCTCGGCAACACGTTGGAAAGACCACCTCAACTTTAGGTTTAGTCACAGCTTGCAAAAATCGAGGTATCAAAGTTGGTTATTGTAAACCCGTTGGACAGCAATCCGTAGATTTTAACAGCATACAGGTAGATAAAGATGCGCTATTATTTTCGGATGTGATGAGTTTCCAATTGGAAGCTAATGTGCACAGTCCCGTAATCTTAGGCAAAGGAGCGACTTCTGCATATATCGAAAACCCAGATGATTTTGCCTATCCAGAACAGATTCGGACAGCTACTCAGCTCATTGAGGAACGCAGTGAGTTGGTGATTTATGAAGGAACGGGACACCCTGGCGTAGGAAGTGTAGTTGGACTTTCCAATGCTGATGTTGCCAAAATGGTCAATGCAGGTGTAGTGATGATTGTAGAAGGAGGTATCGGTAGTACCATTGACATGCTAAGTATGTGTATGGCCAAGTTTGAGCAATTGGAAGTCCCACTTTTAGGAGTGATCGTCAATAAAGTTCGTCCAGATAAGATAGAGAAAGTCTCCTACTATGTCAGCAAATATTTATCTCGCCGAGATATTCCTCTCTTAGGTGTCCTGCCTTACGATAAGAGTCTAGCCTATCCCTTGATGAAAACGGTTTGCAATGCTATCAATGGAATTGTAATCTACAATGGTGACCGTTTGAATGAAAATAAAGTCGAAGATATTATTGCAGGTTCTGTACTAGATAAGGAAAGATTAAAGCAATCAAATGACTTGCTGCTAGTAGTCAGCTCCCGAATGGTAGATAATGCGATTTTAAAAATTGAAGAAGTCAGCAAAATAATGGGAACAGAAGAATCTCCACTTTCGGGTATCGTGGCAACGGGCCAAGGGGAGCTAGAAATCAAATCTTTGGAGTATATCAAGAAGCATCGTATTCCTCTGATTCGCACTTCTTTGGATACTTTTGGGGTGGTCTTGAAATATAGCAATATTGAAGTCAAAATCAATCGTGCTACGCCTTGGAAGGTGAAACGCGCCATTGAATTGATCGAAGAAAATATTGATTTAGATCGGATGTTAGAGCAAGTAGATTTTCGGTCATTTGTGTAAAAAAGAAAACTTCTACACAACGCTATTTTATTATACTTTATAAAAGGTTAGATAGAGGTTACTTGTCATCGGAAGAAAAGAGTTAAACAAAAGTTTCTATTTTATATTCTTCCTATGCTAAACCGCTAATTTTTTCTTGATCTTCTCTGTTAGCTGATCCAAACTCCAAGCATCTTCTACCCGATAATCTCCAATTTTCGTTCGTTGCAAATCCGTTAAATAAGCACCACTCTCAACTGCCTTTCCAAAATCGTAGGCCAAAGAACGAATGTAAGTTCCTTTACTACATTTTACTTTAAAGCGAACATTAGGTATGTCAATATCAGTAAGTTCGAAGTCATAAATTTTGACAGGGCGTGATTTTACTTCTACTATTTCTCCTTTGCGTGCTTTTTTATACAGAGGTTGCCCATCTACTTTAATGGCAGAGAACATGGGCGGTTTTTGTTCCAAATTTCCTACGAATTGTTGCCTTGCTTGCTCTAAGAGCTCAGGAGTAATATGCTCGATAGGAAATTGTGCATCCACTTGAGTTTCGGCATCGTAAGAAGGCGTCGTTGCTCCCAACTGAAAAGTACCAGTATATTCTTTCGGCATACCCTGATATTCAGAAAGTCGTTTGGTGAATTTTCCAGTGCAGATAATCAATAAACCCGTTGCCATTGGGTCGAGTGTGCCAGCGTGTCCAACTTTAATTTTCTTGATCCCTAATTTTTTTCTAATTGTTGAACGTAATTTGTTGACCACATCAAAAGAAGTCCACTCCTTTGGTTTATCCACCAATAGCATTTCGCCCTTCAAGAAATCGAAACTCGGGAGAGGATTGTCATCGTTACTCATTGTACGTTTAGTCTATTAAATAATACTGGTCGCCACTTAGTCATATTCTACATATGTATTTAAACAAGAGCATGACTATCATCATAAAACCAGAAACAGCCTACAAAAGTAGCGTACTTTCACGAATTTTAGGATGGTTTGGCAGGAAATCAATACATTTCTACTTTTGTTAGGCAACTTTCTTTAGAAAAAGGCTGTTAAAGTCAAGGTTTCTGAAAATAAATCAGAATTATTCAATAATTATTTATACTTTTGCACTCCAATTTTCGGATATGGCTAAGAAAAAAAATCTTATTAAGCAGGATGGTACTATTGAGGAAGCGCTTTCTAACGCAATGTTTCGGGTTAGATTAGAGAACGATCACCTAATAACAGCAACCATTTCAGGCAAAATGAGAATGAATTATATCCGCATCTTACCTGGCGATAAAGTTTCTGTGGAAATGTCTCCTTACGACTTGACGCGTGGTAGAATCATTTATCGGTACAAATAGAGATTTCAAAGGAAAAAGAAAACGCTGTAGAATTTAACAATTTTCTGAATATTCGTTTTCTTAGGATCACAAATAGATTTGAC
>JBCDFY010000219.1:0-12428 GCA_039176995.1 Bacteroidota bacterium | reverse complement strand
GACAAAGATCATGAGAAAACCACACAAAGTTCGGAGGCTTGGATCTTATGGCAGAATACGCAAACTATTCTTTATCGATTAGATTGACTCACAAAATTTAATTTTTAAACATACTCTTAATAATTAACAATTAATAATTAACAATTACCATGAGGATAAACGGTCATTCCCACCTCCTCCCTTACCCCGAACAAATTCCATCGTATTTGAAAGAAAAGGAAATCTTTTGGATAGATGAAGATCGGCAGCACATGTTGCAGAAAGGTTGGCGTCGTCCAGTGACGGATTCTAGTTTCTTCTTGAATGAAAAGTTGGAATGGATGGAACGCAATCGGATAGATCATGCGGTAGTACTGAATTTGTCGCAATTGTACGGCAATGGTTTGCGGATACACGATATGAAATATGCCTTGCGCTTTCAGAATGATTTCAATGCAAAAGTACAAGAAGATCATCCGACGAAGTTCACCTGTGGATTCGTTGTGCATGCAGGGTTTATAGATGGTGCATGTTGGGAAATTGAGCGTTGCGTGGAAAAATTGGGTTTACAAGTCCTCTGTTTACCAACGCATTATATGGATTCTATTGGTACTTGGAGAGGTATTTTTGACAAGGAAACTGCACCGATTTTTGAGCTGGCAGATCAATATAAATTAGCCATAGAAGTTCATCCGTACGACGGCGAAAAATTTATTCAATTGCAAAATAAGTCATGGCGATTCCACTTGATTTGGATGCTGGCACAATGTGCAGACGCTTATCATTTTTATACGCTGGACGGCTTGTACGAAAAGTATCCAAACATTCGAGTTTGCTTCGCGCATGGTGGACAATTGAATCATTTAAATATTGGACGAAGAACACAAGGCTTCGATGGTAGACCTGATTTATTTGAAGGGCAAATTCGTCCTCGTAAAGCCATTGGACATCCAAATATTTACTTCGATACTTTGGTACATGATACGTTCTCTTTAGATTTGATGGTGCGTCGTCAGAAAGGCACAGACCAAATCATTCTAGGCTTAGACGACCCTTATCCACTCGGCGAAATGGAAAGCGAAGCACAGTCTTCCTATCCTGGAAAAATTTTGGATTTGGCAATAGAAGAAAACATCATCACACCAAAACAACATCAAGAAATTTGGTACGATAATGTATTACGGTGGTTGTGTGGGGAGGATTCGAGCGAAGTGGTGAATAGGATAAAAGGGATTTAAGCAGCGGCGTAGCCTTCCATTCTATCCATTCATTTGCAATTTTCAGACTTCATTTTTTCCAAATCATTCTTTATCTCTTTTTGCGTTGCTAATAGATGGTCATAATAAAATCGAAACCACTGATTCCACTCATATCTTTGTTTAACTAAAGAGAAATATTCTGTATCTTTTTTGAGGTTTTCAATGTCATTGGGAATAGCGTCTTGATAATTGAAACCTATAAAATTCTTGGTGTAATAAGTTCTCAAATCGTCTCCTACTTTATCATATCGTCTTTCTCGATCTCGAAGAAAAGAAACATCAACATTTTGATATTTCAGAATCTTGGTCTTCAATTCTCGATCTCTGATTAGATTAATAGAGCTATACTTCAACTCCTCAATTTTACTAGAACTACCCTGTCCAAAATTGATATAATTTCCGACCGTTCCTAGCTTTTCATACAAAGAATCTATCTTCTCAAGATTTCCATCTCTAATGCCCAAGGCAACCTCAAGAATTTTAGGATTCCATTCTTCGAAGGCACTAATATTTCCTTCCATATCCTCAATATCTTCTTCCATCACGAAAATTAATTCCTCAAGATATTCGCACCTAATCTCATTATTTCTCCGCTCTTCTAGCAAGGCATCAATTCTAACCGCCAATAATATCCCGATTAAAACTAGAAGAATTTCTAAAACGATATAGGCTAGAAATCTAAGCCAGCTTTTACTATCTCTCAGGTTGAACTCGCTCTTTATCAGTTGGTACATTTAGATGGTTTTCAGTCTTAAGAATAATTTGCGTCAAGAATGCCTCATACCAGCGAATGAACTCTTACTGATCTAAGTGCCTTAGTGGTTCAAATATAAACAGAACTCACTCTGCCATTACACCAAAGATAAGCAAAAAATATCAACCTAATTCTTCAATTATCTCTAAAAAATCCCCGTTCTTTAAACTCTAAAATCACAGTGAAATGAAGCCACTTCCCACATATAAAAATGACCTCAACTTTGCTCAAGAATTAGACCAAAAAGATGAATTACGCCCATACCGATCAAAATTTCATTTACCAATGCAGAAAAACGGTAAACCCTACATCTACCTCTGTGGTAATTCTCTTGGCTTACAACCCAAATCCACTGCCACCGCTCTTCAACAGGAACTCCTCGACTGGCAAAACCTAGGCGTGGAAGGACATTTTCATGCTAAAAATCCCTGGTTACCCTACCACGAATTTTTGACGGAAGCAATGGCAAAAGTCGTCGGCGCAAAAACGATAGAAGTCGTCGTGATGAACACCTTGACCGTCAATTTGCACTTGATGATGGTCTCTTTTTATCAGCCAAAAGGCAAGCGCAACAAGATTGTCATTGAAGCGGATGCTTTTCCTTCGGATAAATACGCGGTAGAATCACAAATCAAATTTCATGGACTTGACCCAAAAGAATGCTTGATTGAACTCAAAGCAAGGGTAGGGGAGGTGTGCTTGCGTGAAGAAGATATTTTACAAACCATTGAAGAACAAGGCGAAGAAATTGCGCTCGTCCTGATAGGAAATACCAATTACTATACTGGGCAGTTTTTTGACATGAAAAGCATTTCGAGTCATGCACACGCCAAAGGCTGTCAAGTGGGATTCGACTGTGCGCACGGAGCGGGGAATGTGCCACTCAATTTACATGATTCAGGCTGTGACTTCGCCGTTTGGTGCAATTATAAATACTTGAATGCTGGTCCAGGCAGTTTGGGCGGTGTTTTTGTGCATGAACGTCATGCGTACAATAAAGATTTACCACGCTTCGAAGGTTGGTGGGGACATAACAAAGCTACGCGTTTCAAAATGCGCGATGCCTTCGAACCCATTCCAGGTGTCGAGGCTTGGCAATTGAGTAATCCACCGATTTTGTCGATGGTCGCCGTTTGGTCTTCCCTAAAGATATTTGACGAAATTGGGATAAACAAACTACGCGAAAAGTCTATTTCGTTGACGGGCTACTTGGAATTTTTGGTTAAATCTCTAGGAGAAGATGTCATTAATATCGTTACGCCCGCCGACTCTAATCAACGTGGTTCGCAACTCTCCATTCAAGTAAAAAATGCAGACAAAAAACTATTTGATCAAATTACGGAAAAAGGCGTCATTGCGGATTGGCGAGAACCTGATGTGATTAGAGTTGCACCCACGGCGATGTATAATTCTTTTGAGGAGGTGTATCGGTTTTATGAGGTTTTGAAGGAGGTGGTTTGAGGAATGGACAATGAACCAAAAATCATTCCACATTGTATTGATAACAAATAAGATAGCGATGAAAGACATAACTATTTCAGTCGAAAATAATCTTGCTCAAAAAATGGATAAACTCGTTCAGTTTTTTGGGAGCAAGGATTTGCTTTTTGCTCATTTTATAGATTTTCATAAGAAAAAAATTCAACGGGAAATCGCTCGCATACAGAAAGATTTAGAGCAATACGAGCAACAATATAGTATGCCTTCTGCTGTATTTTTTGAGCAATTTGAAAACGGAAAATTAGAGGATACTAAGGATTTTATTTTATGGTCAGGTATCTATGAAATGCAACTCAATAGTAAGCAGAAGTTAGAGCAATTAGTATGATATTAGAGTACTTTAAACAATTGAAAGAAACGATCTATCTTTTTGACCACATTATAGTTGATTGTTCTACAGAAGAAAAAACATATAGTGATGAAAAAGGATTCATAAGTGGAGAAATTGTTTTTGCAGACAATAGCCAACTAGACTTTGCAGAAGTGAAAGAAATGGGACAAAAAAGCAAAATCAAATATCGCTACCATTACATGAATCACTCGAAAACTCTAATTTTTAGATACGACAACGCAAAGCACTATCCTAACTTATCGACTTTCCCACACCATAAGCACACTCCCAGCGGAGTGACAGAAAGTGAAGCAATAGATATGGAAAATGTGTTGAAAGAAATCGAAGCTATCGTCGTAAAAAATAACGAATCCTAGCTATTGTATGGAATTATGAAAGGAATTAGATTAAATAATTACCAACCTTCAGTCCTTTTAAATGATAGAAAGTGAAAACTCAAGCACTTGGATTACTGAAAATTCACTCCATTGACAATCTTGGAACAGGAACTTCAGAAGATGAACTTTTAAAACTAGAGGAAAAACTCAATATTGTAATACCAAATGAGTATCGCATCTTTTTGAAAGAGATTGGGTACGCTGAAATTTATGGAGATGAAATCTATTCTGTTTACGGTTCTGAGGATATTCCTTATTTAGGAATTTATTATCAGAATAAAGAAAATAAAGATATAGAAAAAGGGCTTTTAAAGTTCTTTTCCAATGATCTTGATGGACAATTTTATATCAATCTCAAGAATGGTGAGATATTTTTGAATTCGATTGAAAATTTGTTTGCAAAGTCATTCAATGAGTTTCTAACAAAAATGCTTAATGAATAAAAACAACAAAATAATAATAGTCGGCGCAGGCCTCTGCGGCAGCCTTCTCGCCATTCGCCTAGCCCAAAAAGGCTTCCAAGTCGTCGTTTATGAACGTCGTTCGGATATGCGGAAAGGCGTAGAAGATGCAGGACGTTCCATTAATTTAGCACTTTCTGCAAGAGGTTTGTTGTCGCTAGAAAAAGCTGGCATCAAAGAAGCGATTTTGAAAGAATGTATTCCGATGCGAGGGCGTATGATACACCCTTTAGGCGGCGAAAAATTCTTATCCAAATACAGCGGTCGAGCAGAAGATTACATCAATTCCGTTTCGCGTCCTGGCTTGAATTTGGCATTGATTAAGGAAGCAGATCGCTTTGAGAATGTAAAACTAAAATTTGATACCAAAGTTATCAAAGTGGATTTAGAAGAAGCTCGAATTGAATACGAATTGGATGGAGAATTTTGTGAAGATCAAGGTGCAATTGTGATTGGAACGGACGGCGCGGGGTCGGTGGTTCGACGCAGCATGATGGGGCAAACCACGAAGCTATTGTTTAATTACTCGCAAGATTTTTTGCGCCATGGCTACAAGGAATTATCCATTCTACCTGCTGAAAACGGCAGTTGGCAACTCGAAAAAGAAGCCTTGCACATCTGGCCAAACGGCAGCTTTATGATTATCGCACTACCCAATTTGGATGGCAGTTTCACCTTGACCATGTTTCATCCTTACGAAGGAGAAGCAGGCTTCAATACCTTGAATACCAAGGAGAAAGTAAAAGCATTCTTCGAGCAATATTATCCAACACTGCTGCCTTATATTCCTCATCTATACGAAGAATACTTCGAGAATCCAGTAGGAACTCTAGGTACAACCAAGTGCTATCCTTGGCAAGCCTACGGCAAAACCCTCATTATGGGAGACGCTGCTCATGCAATTGTTCCCTTCTATGGTCAAGGCATGAATGCTTCGCTAGAAGATGTGCGCGTTTTCAATGAATTACTGGAAAAATATGGTGAGAATTGGGAAACGCTTTTCAAAGCTTTTCAAGACGCCAGAAAAGAGAACGCCGACGCTATTGCAGCTTTAGCTATTGACAATTTCTACGAAATGCGCGATCACGTGGATGATGTGGCGTTTATGCGAAAACGAAAAATCGAAATGCAACTGGAGCAGCAATTTGAGGATTACTATTCGAAGTATTCTTTAGTTACTTTCCAACCAAAATTATCTTATCAAGAAGCGATGAAGCGAGGTAGAAAACAAGATCAAATTCTATTGGATTTGTGCGAGAACGATAATTTTGAGCAGCTGCCTTTGCAGGCTTTTTTTGAGAAGGCAATGAGTTAGTGATAAGTGGCAGTTAGATTCTGTCTTGACGGTTTCATTTTCTATGAAGCCGTCAATTCTAAGCCAGATGAGAGCGTCATAGGAAATGAAATGTCGTCAACTTAAGCTCTGCTTTGCGAAATTTGTGGTTAAGCCAGTGGGAGGCAGAATTTTGTAAAGCTAAGTTTACAAAGTCTTTCCTTACTCAAATCTATGCGGCAGACTTCGCAAACTACACTAAGTTGACGACATTCCATAGGAAATGGCACCCTCAAATCAACACATCAACAGTTCAACAAATCAACAGTCCTCATGTCCAACAAAGTCCTACAGCACAAAGCCCAACCCCTTGGCAACTATCCACACGTCAAGCGCGTCGGGGATTTCATTTACGTTTCTGGCACAAGCAGTCGCCGCCCTGATAATACGCACGTTGGTGCAGCGCAGGACGAAAATGGCAATTGGCAGTTAGATATTCGAGCGCAAACCAAAGCCGTCATCGAAAATATTGGTGAACTTTTGCAAAGTGTCGATGCAAATGTATCCCATATCATTGATATCACTACTTTCCTCGTGGATATGAAAGATTTCAAAGGCTATAATGAAGTTTATGGCACTTTCTTCAACCATGAAACTGGACCAACGCGAACCACTGTTGCGGTACATCAATTGCCGCATCCGAATTTGTTGATAGAGATGAAAGCAGTAGCATACTTGCCGATTAAGAAATAGCTTTACAAGAAACTTTTAGACTCTAGAGCTATTGCTTTCTAAATGCATTTTGTTTATCAATCAATAGCGTTCATTTTTCATTTATATTCAGTCCAAATAATCTTCCGTTTGCAACTATTCGTAGGATTTAAGTAGTTTTGTATATGAACTAAATCCTATCACTATGGACGTCGAAATCCTCTCTCGAATACAGTTCGCTTTTACCATTTCTTTCCATTACATCTATCCGCCTTTGAGCATTGGTTTGGGCTTACTATTGGTCTTCTTTGAAGGAATGTATCTGAAGACTAAAAACAAAATGTACGAACAATTGACTCGTTTTTGGATTAAAATCTTTGCCCTGACTTTCGGAATTGGCGTAGCAACAGGCATCGTTATGGAGTTTGAATTTGGTACGAATTGGGCAACTTATTCGCGCTACGTGGGCGATATATTTGGAAGTGCTTTGGCTGCAGAAGGTTTATTCGCCTTTGCCCTAGAAAGTGGGTTTTTAGGCATTTTACTCTTTGGCTGGAATAGGGTTTCGCCCAAAGTACACTTCATTTCTACGATTGGTGTCTTTCTAGGTTCTATGTTTTCTGCGGTCTGGATAGTGGTCGCCAATAGTTGGCAGCAAACACCTACGGGCTATCATGTTGTCGGTGAGGGAATGAACGCACGAGCGGAAATTGTTGATTTTTGGGCAATGGTTTTCAATCCTTCTAGTGTTGATCGAGTTTTGCACGTTTGGGTAGGCGCATTTCTAGCAGGTGCGTTTTTGGTATTGAGCGTTCATGCGTACTATTTATTGAAAAATCGTCATATCGAATTATCTAAAAAGGGTTTCAAAATTGCCCTAGCCGTTGCGACCTTTTTCTCTCTGTTTCAGTTGTTTTTAGGTCATCGCTCCGCAGAAATTGTGGCAGAACATCAACCTGCAAAACTAGCTGCGATGGAAGGACATTTTGATACACTTGCGCCTGGTGATTTGTATTTGTTTGGCTGGGTGGATAAAGAAGAAAAGAAAGTAACAGGCGTTGGGATTCCAGGTGGTTTGAGTTTTATGACGCACTTCGATTTTGAAGCACCCATCAAAGGTTTAGATGCTTTTCCAGAGGATGAACAGCCTAGCGCAGTGAATGCGGTTTTCCAATTTTATCATTTGATGGTTGCCATTGGAATGGCATTAATTGGATTAACCCTCTTCGCTTCTTTTCAATGGTGGCGAGGCAAGTTATTTGAGCGAAAATGGTTATTGAGCGTCTTCGTTTTTGCAGTCATTTTACCGCAACTCGCCAATCAATTTGGTTGGTTTGCTGCTGAAATGGGAAGACAACCATGGGTGGTTTACGGCTTGCTACGAACCTCCGATGCGCTTTCTGCAACCGTGACTGCCAATCAAGTGCTTTTCTCCTTAATTATGTTTACGATTATCTATGTCCTACTTTTTGGTTTGTTCATTTATCTGTTGAATAAAAAAATCAAGCATGGGCCAGATGATTTGCAATTGAAAGAGAGCAGACCGATGCAAAAAGAAATTACGGATGTACTCACCAAAAATTAAAATAAAATGGCAACTTTCTTAGGTATAGATTATCCAACCCTTTGGTTTTTAGTCGTCGGTGCAGTTTTCTCAGGTTATGCCATTTTGGATGGCTTTGATTTAGGAGCAGGTGCAATGCATTTATTTTTCAAAAAAGACCAAAGTCGGCGTATTGCTTTGAATGCGGTTGGTCCAGTTTGGGATGGCAATGAAGTATGGCTAGTCATTGGTGGCGGGACGCTTTTTGCAGGTTTTCCTGTGCTGTATGCTTCCCTGCTTTCTGCGATGTACATTCCATTCATGCTATTTTTACTGTTCATCATTTTGCGCGCCATTTCCATTGAGTTTCGGAGCAAAGAAGAGATGAAATGGTGGCGTAGGATGTGGGACACATCTTATAGTTTTTCTAGTATTATGTTAGGATTTTTGCTAGGCGTGGTACTAGGAAATGTCTTGCAAGGAATGCCATTAAATGAAAATTATGAATTTACTGGGAATTGGTTGTCATTCTTAAATCCGTTTGCAATCCTTACAGGACTAACTACACTTGCTTTAATGACGATGCACGGAGGTATTTATTTGTATATCAAAACAGAAGGTAAATTATTCGATAAAGTAGAGCGATTAGTAAAAGTAGCAATTGGAATTTTTGTCGTTTTATTCCTAGCAGTAAGTGCATACGCACTAACTACCTATCCTAACCTATCGGACAAATTTCTTTCGCAGCCCATTTTGTTCCTTGTTCCTCTCCTAGCTGTCCTAAGCATCGCTAATGTACCAAGATTGGTAACGAAGCAGCGATTTAGAAGGGCTTTTCTATTCTCAGCCCTCACTTTCTCTTTCTTGCTTATTACTGTTGCCATAGAATTGTATCCAACCCTCATTTTTGCGACCAACGAAACTAAGAACAGTATTGATGTTTACAATGCTGCTGCCTCCGAAAAATCGTTAGGTATTATGCTCATCATGGTAGCTATTGGTGCACCTTTGGCAGTTACTTATACGGCTTTTGTCTATCGTGCTTTTTGGGGAAAAGTGAAGATGGATGAGACGAGTTACTGATCTGGGCAGTACGGCATTTGGCTTTGCACGAAAACATATGGATGGGAAAAATTTTGCACATCCGACATTAGTTTGTAGATTAGTCAATCGTAATTATTTATCACGAATGTCAAATGAGTATTTCCATAAGTACGCAACAGTTCTCAGGAAACACAAATAGCGCTATATGTTCCATGTAAAATCTTTACATGAACTATGTGATAAAAGCTACGTCAATCAAAACGAAACGAATACAAACACAAATGGACTTCCACCGCTTGTTCGACCTCTTCTATTATCAGCAGGCAAAGTATCCGAATAAAGTCGCGCTGGCCAGCAAGCGTGGACTTAAGTGGAAGAGCTATACGACTACAGAATGTTTAGAGCAAATTGAACGCGTTAGCGCGGGACTATTACAACTGGGATTGGTGCGAGGAGATAAGATTGCGATTATGACGCAGCAAGGCAGTCCAGAGTGGAATTTCTTGGATATGGGCATGCAGCAAATTGGCGTTATTTGTGTGCCGCTTCACGCGACTTTGGGGCGAAAGGAACTGCTCTATATTCTCCAAGATGCAGAAATAAAATATTGCATTGTTCAAGATCGAGAACTGTATACAAAAGTAGAAGAAGTGCAAAGCAATGTGTTAAGTCTAAAAGGTATTTATACGATTGAAGAGCAACCCGATTTGCCACATTGGACAGCACTGACGACCATGCCAACTGCCAAATATCTAGCTGAAATTCAGGCTTTTAAAGCAGCTATCCACGAAGACGACTTAGCAACAATAATTTATACTTCTGGTACAACGGGTGAACCTAAAGGCGTCATGCTTTCCCACAAGAATATTGTTAGTAACATCAAGTCCACCATTGCGCTTATTCCGCTCAATTGCGATAAAGTGGTACTGAGTTTTTTGCCTTTAAGTCATATCTTTGAACGTATGGCAACTTACACCTACATCGCCGTTGGAGCTTCACTCTACTATGCTCAACGCTTGGATTTGATACAAGACAATTTGCGTGAAATTCGGCCACATTATTTGACTGCCGTTCCGCGATTGATTGAAAAAATGTACGACGGCATTCAAGAGCGCGCCAATACATTACCACAGCTTTTACGAAAAATGTACTTATGGGCGGTGAAAGTTGGAGAACAATATCCCAATCGAAAAATCTCTTTTCTTTATTGGTGGAAGTTACAACTGGCGTATTTGATTGCTTTTCGCAGATGGCAACGCTTGACAGGCGGAAGAATTGAAGGCGTTATTGTCGGTGCAGCGGCTTTGCAGCCTAGATTGAATCGCCTTTTCACCGCCGCGGGTTTTAACATCAAAGAAGGCTATGGTTTAACAGAAACTTCTCCAATCATTTCCTTCAATCGCTTCGAGCCTGGTGGTTGGCGCACGGGAACAGTAGGCATTCCATTACCAAGTTTGGACTTAAAAATTGATAAAGAAGAAGGAGAAGAAACGGAGGAAGGAGAAATTTTAGTGAAAGGGCCAAATGTGATGTTGGGTTACTATAAAAAGCCAGAAGAAACCGCAAAAGTACTAGATGAAGAGGGTTGGTTGAGGACTGGTGATGTTGGGAAAATTGTACATAAACGGTTTTTACAAATCACCGATCGTAAGAAAGATATTTTCAAAACTTCGCACGGAAAATACATTGCGCCGCAGCAAATTGAGAATTTGCTCAAATCCTCTCCATTCATCGAGCAGTGTTTGGTAGTTGGATTTCAAAAACCCTATGTGACTGCGCTGATTGTACCGAATTTTACGGTGCTGGAACGCTGGTGCGAAGAAAATAAAGTGCATTGGACGGCACCGCAGTATATGGTTATCAATCCAAAAATAGAAAAACGTTTCGCAGAGATCATCACTACATTTAATGAAGAACTGCTACGACATCAGCAGATTCGTAACTATCATTTACTATTCGAGGAATGGACGGTGGAAAATGGGCTGTTCACGCCTACTATGAAAGCCAAGCGTGAACTGGTGCTAGAGAAGTATAATCGGGAAATTGGAGAAATGTATGCCTAGTTTGGTAGGAATCTTCCATTGTATTGATAAATGTAGATCAATAAAATAATAAACATGGTAAAATAAACCAAGAACCACATGAAGGCACGTCCCTTCTTACCGGAATTTTTTATTTCGTCAGACATAATACTGTTGATTGATTAAAATTCAATAGATGTAAAATATTATTGGTTACACTTTCAAAACCGCCGCAAAAGTAGTTCAAAAGCTAGAAGGGCAAAAATTTGCAAACAGTATTTTACACAATTCTTGTCAAACTTACATCATGTAAAAGTAATTAAGTTATTTCCTTCTCGCTAGCGAAACAGCTAAGATCGAAATTGCGTCTTCAAGTAATCAAAGTATTGGCTGATTTGATCCTTGCTTGTGTGCTTATTTCGTAATTGTTTACTACATAACTCATATAGCATTCTCACAAAGTCCACATAGTTTCTAGGACTGCTTCAAGTATAGAACGATCGTGTTTGGTTACAGAAGTTGCTTGAAAGCTCAGTTTTTGCTCCAAAAAAGGGAAACAACTACTATGATCTATGTGAAACTAACTATTGTGACTATGTGGTAGATAAATACCTTATTTCAGTAAAATTTCCTCGAATTGCGACAGACGGCGAATATAAAAATACTTCAAAAAGGCGGAATTAATTAGGTTCGGCATCTGTGTCAGACCGACCAATAAAAAAGGGCGAGATCGGAGAGATCTCACCCAACAAAGGCATGTATATGAAAAGCTACTCTTATGGTTTTGATCCGAGGTTTTATACATGATTTTCGCAACCCTTAGTTATTGACTAACGTTTTTTATTAAAACCTTTTAATCTTTAATGATTTCGATTAATCAATAATTTGTATTTTGAGTCTATACTTGCATTCAAGTTATTTTGTTGCAAATAAAAATAAATTAAAGTGAATAAGTCAAATAAATTCACTAAAAATTTTCTAAGAGAATCCTTTTTCCCAAAAAACGTTGACTTTTTGATTAAATCGAAGAAAATTAGTCAAAAAGAATTAGCAAGTATTTTAGAAATAGGATCCACTGCGATAAGCAAATGGAAATCTGGCAATGGATTTCCAAGTGTCAATACGCTTTTGAATTTTGCAGCATTCTATGAAGT
>JBCDFY010000218.1:0-12434 GCA_039176995.1 Bacteroidota bacterium | reverse complement strand
TTTTATCAATAACTCGTTTTGGCTCATACAGTATTTTGTTTTTAACGCCTTTTTGGCACTTTTTCCACTAAAATTCATAAGGTCAGCCAAATACAATGATTCAAAACTCTATAGCAAAACCCTTGAGACAAATATACTGTCTATTTCATTATCTCTACTAACAACACTTTCTGCCAACAGTATTGAAGAACTCGTTGATTTGAGTTTGCACTTTCCTCCATTCAACTTCATCTATGCAATAGCAAATGCTCGTCCCTTCAATTGTTCCTTTCACCAAACCTGCTTTTTTTAGTTCTTTCAAGTGCTGAGAAATGGTCGGTTGTGCCAATGGTAATTCATCGACGATGTCTTTCGTAATGCAAGCACCAGTAGAAAGCAAATATTGTAGAATGGCAATGCGTGCGGGATGAGCCAAAGCCTTCGTCATGGCAGCTAAGTTGTTCTGTTCTTCGGTGAACTGTTCTGTTTTTGTTAAACCCACGGTTCAATGTTTGAATGAGAGAATGTTTGAATGTCATGCCTCTTTATCTTCCTCTCGTTTTTCTAATACTTTATAAAATTTCGCTGATTTTTCACTTAACAAATCTTCGTTGATTTCTACATCACTTACTACTTCCAGCAGCGAATTAATTCTTGCTTCGGTATCAAAAAACTTGTTGACAATCGCAATTTTTCGATCTCGAACGAGACAATAGCCACTTTGAAAACTTCCCTTTTCGTAGCGAACGATATAGCCAATATCTTCCAATAGCGATTCTAACTTTTTCAGTGTATGTTTGGTATATTTGAACATATTCAATGAGTGAATGAAAGAATGTTTAAATGAGTAGATGAATCAATATTCATCTATGATTAGAACAAAAATGAATCTTAGAAGGGTACACATTTTTGGAAATCCGTGAAGTCGCGTTCAAAAAATCCTCTTTTCGTAAAGTCTGTATGGAAAAGATTTTTTGAACGCGACTAGAGGTTCTGAAGGGCGAAAAGCATCAAAAATCGTCAATTTTTGATGCTTTTCGCCCTGGAAAACCTCTAGCAGAAAGTTTTTTCACCTTTGAAAAAAAACTTTCTGCGATTTTGGAAACGAAATCACCATATTTTCAATTTGTGTACCCTTATCAAGAATGAATAATAAAACTAGGTGATTTCTATGAAAAATTAGATGTCTATCTGGTTAAAACAGAACACAAACTTACAACCTATATCTCAATATTTGCTGTTCGCTTTATTTATAACCTTCTGTTTTGCCCGTACGATTTAGGCTTGTATGAAGTATCAGGAATTAGGTATTAAGACTAGATATTTTGTACTAAAACACAGATTTTAGGACTAATCTCTAACCAAAATCCCTAAATTTCATACTTCAATAGCTAGATTTTGGCTACCTAATACCTTATACTCAATACTTCGTACACGCCTTTATACGATCAAGAAAACAACTATTCAATAAGATAGTTATCAGAAGAGAACCTGAGAATTAGCACAAAAGCACATTATAATGGATGGTCACTTCGATTTGCTATATTGTTTACGTATCAAAGATTTTCGTTTGACAAAACTCATTCAAATCCGCCAATGGAAGATATTTTATTTGACTTCATTTCTAAATACATCCACTTATCGAAAGAGGAGAAAGCCGCCATTATAGAATTGGACATTTTTCGGACAGCAAAAAAGGGAACGCTCTTGCTTAGAGAGGGGGAGCATTCTTCTTATGGATATTTTGTACTAAAAGGCTGTATTAGAACCTTTTACCTCATTGATGGAGAAGAAAAAACAACTGCTTTTTATACCGAAATGGAAGGCATTACACCACATTGTGTACTCACTCTGAAACCTTCTGAATATCATATTGCTTGTGTAGAAGATTCCATTATCATCGCTTATAATCCTGCGATGGAGGCAGCAATTTTTGAGCAATTTCCCAAATTTGAGCGGCTTTGCAGATTACTTTCTGAAGAATTGATAGCGAAGCAACAGCTCAATTTCGACGAATTCAAAACTTCTTCTCCGGAGCAACGGTATCTTAATCTAATAGAAAAACGTCCAGGCCTAATGCAGCGCGTACCTCAACATCAATTGGCAAGTTTTTTGGGAATTACACCGCAGTCCTTGAGTCGTTTGCGGAAGAGGTTGGCGAAGAAGAAAAAATAGTTTTCTTTCCTATACTTTGTTCTCAAAATTTGGGATGCTAAATCATGGAGATTTTGAAAATCTCCATGATTTTACAATTTAATTAGCTGGAATAGGTATCTAACTCAAAAAAATCTCCTCTCTCCCGTTTATTAACTTAAGGTAACGATTTCAGCCTACTGCTGCCCGTAATTTTGCGCTATCATTCATCAAAAAAATGAGCGCATATGAAAAATATAATTCTAGTTATTTCCAGTGTCATTTTCCTAATTGGAATTTCACCAATAAAAGCACAACAACAAGATACGCTTGACCGAAAATGCTTTGTAGGCACGTCTCTCTTCGTATTCGTGGGAAATTTTGCACAAGTGAATACACCCGATTTTGCACAACTCAATTTTGGCTATCGGTTAACCCCAAAAGATGCCATTTCAATCGAGCTGAAAACATGGAAATATGCTTGTCCACTAGGTATTCCATACGGATCTTCTTTTGAAGCACCTGGTGAGAATTTTCCTGGCTTCATCAGAGAAAAGGGATTCGCACTTGCTTATCAACATTTTTGGTGGAAAGGCTTGTATTCTGCCGTACACGTTATGAATGCTTGGCAATCTTTCGTGAATACGGAAGGAGAAAAAATAGATACTGGCTTCCAGATTTTCAACACTTATCGGCTAGGCTACCAAATCAAATTGTGGAACAACCGCTTTTTCATAGAACCCAACATCGCTATTACGCATCGCCCTTTTCAGACGGAGATGCCTGCCTCCTTTAAAGAAGTGAACGACAGATGGCCAAAATACTTTTTAGGAGAACCCGGATTCCATTTGGGTTTTAATTTTTGATTTTATTACTGCCGAAAGCAATTATCTTTGACGCATTAGAAAGTCCATAGAGTAGTTTGATTATTCTTCACGCAGAGTTTGCAGAGAACGCAGAGTCGCAGTTTTCAGGCTACTCTATTACCAAATAATTACCGAATTAATTGCTGAAAAAATGGAACAACTAAGTGTCTTCGACATTTACAAAATTGGCGTTGGCCCGTCGAGTTCGCATACCCTTGGACCTTGGAAAGCCGCTAGAGCATTCATCAATAGTCTTGTTGAAAAAGAAGTGACAGGCATCGAAGTGGAGTTGTTTGGTTCTTTATCCAAAACAGGTATTGGACACGGAACAGATATTGCAGTCATACTTGGTTTGATGAATTTCGATCCCGAAACGATTGATACCGAGCAAATTAACTTTTATTTGCAGCAGTTGAAAGAACAAAAAACGCTTTCTACTTCCACACAAAATATTTCTTTCTCGCCCAATCAAAACATTCTTTTTAAAAGCGAAACGCTGCCTTTCCATCCCAATGCTTTGACTTTTACGGCGCATCTCAAAAATGGTGCTTTTCAAGAAACTTATTACTCTATTGGTGGCGGCTTCATTGTAAAAGAAGGAAAGGAAGATACAGGCATTGTTGATCGACAACTCCCCTATCCTGTAAACAAAGGCGCGGATTTAATTCAGCACATCGAAGCCACCAAACTGCCCATTCCAAAAATTGTCTATCAAAACGAATTACGCTTTCATCCAGAATTGGAAATTCGACCAAGACTATTAAAGATTTTTCGCACCATGTTAGAATGTGTCTATCGGGGTTGCAACAAAACAGGTATTTTACCTGGCGGTCTAAATGTCAATCGTAGAGCTGCAAAAATTAACCAAAAGTTACTTGGTGGGGCGACTTATGATACGCCCGAGGCGTGGATAACCGCCATTCAAAAAACGGGAAAGGATTTCAACAACATCAATAAATGGGTTTGCTGTTTCGCCCTCGCCGTGAATGAGGAAAATGCCTCTTTTGGGCGTGTCGTTACTTCTCCAACCAATGGTGCAGCGGGCGTTATTCCAGCGGTTTTACTTTATCATTATTGCTTCGGAGAATACAGAGGAGAGAAAGATTTGATTGAATTTTTGCTCGTTTCGGGTGAAATTGGCTGCATTTTCAAGAAAGGTGCAACGATCTCCGCTGCGATGGGCGGTTGTCAAGCAGAAATTGGTGTTTCTTCTGCAATGGCAGCGGCAGGACTCGCACAGGTGCAGGGCGCGACGCCTGACCAAGTAATGATGGCAGCGGAAATTGCCATGGAACATCATTTGGGTTTGACTTGCGATCCCATTGGTGGCTTAGTTCAAATTCCTTGTATAGAACGCAATACGATGGGCGCGATGAAGGCGATCACTGCTGCGAATCTAGCAATGGATAGCGATCCTTCCACTGCGGTTGTTAATTTAGATGTGATCGTCAAAACGATGTGGGAAACGGCGCAAGATATGAACGCTAAGTATAAAGAGACGGCAGAGGGTGGTTTGGCTAAGAACATCGCAATTTTTGTACCGAATTGTTGATGAATGTTACATCTTTGCGTAAGTTCAATTTAGTAACGTTCAAAAAATAAAATTGATATTTGAATGTAGATTTAGTATCCCAAATTAGCAGAAAGTCTTTTTTCTGATAAGAAAAACTTTCTGTTCAGGGGTTCTTAAGGGTGAAAAGCATCAAAAATTAGAGATTTTTTGATGCTTTTCACCCTTAAAAATCCCTCGTGAGCAAACAAAAAATCAACCTTAATTTTTTTTGTTTGCGGTTCTGTTAATGTCAATTTTACTTCTTAATTGATACTTAGATGCTTCTAAAACAAAATTTCTCTCTTAAAGAATATAATACTTTTGGTATAGATGTAGTAGCAGCTTCATTTGTTGCCATTCATTCTGTAGAAGAATTGCAGCAAATATTGCTAAAAAACAATGACAGTGAAAAAATAATGATTTTAGGTGGTGGGAGTAATATGCTGTTAACCAAAGACTTAGACCGTTTAGTCGTTCATAATCAGATCAAAGGATTTGAGATTGTTGCAGAAGAAAAAGATCATTCAATTGTTGCAGTTGGAGGTGGGGAAAACTGGCATGAATTTGTGTTGATGTGTGTCGAAAATGATTTGGGCGGAGTCGAAAATCTATCGCTGATCCCTGGAACAGTTGGTGCTGCTCCTATCCAAAATATTGGAGCCTATGGTGTGGAATTGAAAGATGTTTTTGAACGATTGGAAGCAGTGGAATTAAGCACTGGAAAGGTGTATACCTTTGATAAAACGGCTTGTCAATTTGGTTATCGAGATAGTGTTTTCAAGCGAGATTTGAAAGGTAAATTTTGCATTACTAAAGTCTATTTTAGATTGAGCAAGCAGCAGCATCAACTCAATACTTCTTACGGTGCAATTGCTCAAGTTTTGGACGATAAGAATATTAACTCACCAAGCATCAAAGACATCAGCGATGCCGTCATCGAAATTCGGCAAAGTAAACTCCCTGACCCAAAAGTGCTCGGAAATTCAGGTAGTTTTTTCAAGAATCCAGAAATTCCACTTGCTCAATTTGAAGATTTGCAGCAGCGATTTCCTGAAATCGTTCACTATTCATTGCCCAACGGCAAAGTGAAAGTTCCCGCTGGTTGGCTAATCGAACAATGTGGTTGGAAAGGTAAAAGGATTGGCAACACGGGCGCATATGAGAAGCAAGCATTAGTACTTGTGAACTATGGCGGTGCAACGGGTGAAGAAGTCTTCCTGTTAGCAAAAGAAATTGCAGCTTCGGTGAAGAGTAAATTCGGGATTACGATTACACCTGAAGTGAATGTACTGTAACGAATTAAGAGTGTTCAGAAAAATTCTAGATGCATTATTTTTAACAAAATAGACTTGATTATTCAACACATAGGCACAATAGAACACATAGCTTTTCGCAGAAAAACTACATTCTATGTTCTCTATGTGCCTATGTGTTTCATCAAAAAAGGTGTTAAGTTATTTTTCTGAATAGTCCTAATAACGAATAACAAAATCTAGCAATTGGGATGTGCTTCAAAGATCATGTGTTCAAAATTCGTTATTACACATCCATTATCTCGACTTATGAGAACTCGCTCTACCTCTCGAAGCACCTCTTCCTCGTCCACCACCTGATCTTCTATTTTTGGATGGCGCAGGAGCAGATTCTGCAACCGCTTTTGGCAATGCTAGAACATGAACTTTCTGTCCCATCAATTTTTCCACTTTTTTCAAGCGATACTGCTCTTTTCGAGTGATGAAAGAAATGGCAGTTCCCGTAGCTTCTGCGCGTGCTGTTCTACCAATTCGATGAATATAATCTTCTGGATCGCCTGGCATATCGTAGTTGATGACCAAACGAATGCCATCCACATCAATACCTCTGGAAAGAATATCGGTTGCTACTAAAATCGGAATTTGACCACTTTCAAATTTGCGAAGGACAATTTTTCGATCTTCTTGCGTCAAGTCGGAGTGCATCGCCTCTATATCCAAACCTTGCATTCTCAAACTGCTCTTGATGTCTTTTACACCAGACTTAGTAGAAGAAAAAATCAAGATTAAACCTTCCTTGCTACGCGAAGGATTCATCACATAATTCAGCAGTGCTAATTTTCGCTCTTGCTCCACTTTATAAACCGCTTGCAAGATATTTTCGGCAGGTTTGGATACTGCGATACTAATGAATTCAGGATTGTGAAGAAGCGATTTCGCAAATTTTTTGATCTCGTGCGCCATGGTCGCAGAGAACATCAGAATCTGCTTCTTTTCTGGCAGATAGCTATCAATTTTGCGAATATCTTTCACAAAACCCATATCCAGCATTCGATCCGCTTCATCTAAAATAAAGTGCTGAATTTCTCCAAATTTTACATAACCCAGATTCAAATGCGCAATCAAACGCCCAGGCGTTGCAACTATAATATCTGCACCATTGGTCAACGCTTTCTTCTCCATCTCAAAGGCATCTTTGCCTTGTCCGCCGTAAATCGGTAAGGAACTCAAATTGGTGAAGTAAGCGAAAGCCTCCAATTGTTCATCGATCTGCATCGCCAATTCGCGCGTCGGCACTAAAATCAAGGTACTGACACTATCCTGTGGCTTTTGAATCAACTTATGCAAAATGGGTAGTAAAAAAGCGGCTGTTTTTCCAGTTCCAGTTTGTGCGCAAGCAATTAAATCTCTGCCTGATAGTATGGTGGGAATGGCTTTTTCTTGTATCGGGGTGGCAGCTTCAAAGCCCATCGAATCTAGTCCATCTAAGAGCTGCTCGTCTATTTTTAAATCTCTGAAAGTCAAGGTATTAGTTTTTGCTTGGTTGTGCTTAGTTGTTGAATGTATCTATAAAAGGTAATAGCTTTTCCAGTTTAAACAACGTCTAACCAAATCTTTGGTTGCAAGTATAAACATTATTCCAACAATATTGATGTATATTGAGCAATTGGTCGCTATGAATTGGAGTTTGGTGAGTATGCATGACAGATTGAACAAATATTTGATGATGTTTATCTAAAGCGACTCATTTCAGAATGGGATAGACTCGATGCCGCCAGAAGTTGAAAAAAGCAAAAATCAGGGTTTTGTTACTTCTAATTTTCTGTAAGAGTGTAATTTGTTGTGCCAACTTCTGTTAGGGATTCACGTTTCATACTCAACTATTAAACTACTCAATCAATCTCTTATCACCTATGGCAAAACACAACGAAATTGGGGAACAAGGAGAACAAATTGCCGTAGATTTTATAGTAGAAAAAGGCTATTGTATCCTAGAGCGAAATTGGAGATTCAGTAGAGCAGAAGTAGATATTATTGCCATGGATGGAGAGATTTTGGTGTTTTTTGAAGTGAAAACGCGGAGCTATACTTTCTATGGTGAACCCGAAACCTTTGTCACGGAGAAGAAAGAACAATTTCTAGTGGATGCTGCTCACGTTTACATGGAGCAAATTGGACACGATTGGGAAATTCGATTTGATGTGATTGGAATTGTGTTAAAAAATGAATTTTCTTACGATATCCGTCATTTTGAGGACGCTTTTTTCCCTTCTTGGTAAGCTATTTCTGAGCTTTATACGTTTACTATGTCAATATTTTTCTCGAACGTGAAAACATTTCCTAAAAGCGACTTGTCTTGGAATGGGATGGACATCGAGTCCATCCCATTCCATCAGGGTTTACAAAGGATAGAAAATGGCTATTTAGCTATTTTCTATCCTTTGTAAACCCTGATCAAATCAATCGGGTTCGATGCCCGATTGATTTGCAAAAGCAAAGAAATGAATTAATTGCACCATTGTATTGTAGAATAAGTGCAATTTTTCCCACACAAATAATATAACCCATTAAAAACTATTACTGTAAATCGCTATTTTGTACCTTGAACTTGTGACAATCTGAAATTATGAAGCAAACTGGCCTTGTCCTCATTTCGTCTTTGCTAAGTGCCATTTTAGCGATATTTTTCTATCGTCTTTTTGAGACGCCACGAGAAGTCATTATCAAAGAACCCTCTCCTGTAAAGTACGTCCGCTACGATGGAAAAGATTCCAATTTAGCTACTAGTGCTATTCCATTAACTGCACCAAAGGATTTTATTAGCACTTCTGAGCTAGTCACTTCTGCGGTCGTCAACATTCGCGCCGAGGCAGGCGGGACCTTCGATTTTTGGTCGAATTCTGATTATGGGGCATCCACAGGTTCGGGCGTCATTATCTCTTCAAATGGCTATATTGTAACCAATAATCACGTAGTAGAAAATGGTGAAAAAATACAGATTACGCTGCACGACCGTCGCGAATACGAAGCTAGAAAGATAGGAACGGATCCTTCCACAGACTTGGCACTGTTGAAAATTGAGGAAAAGGATTTACCGTATTTGATGTTTGGAAATTCAGATTCGGTGAGGGTTGGAGAATGGGTGTTGGCAGTTGGAAATCCTTTCGACTTAGAGTCTACAGTGACGGCTGGAATTGTAAGTGCAAAAGGCAGAAATATTGAAATTTTAAAGAACGATTTATACAGTATTGAATCCTTCATTCAAACAGATGCCATGGTAAATCCAGGCAATAGTGGTGGTGCGTTGGTCAATATTCGTGGAGAATTAGTCGGCATCAATACTGCCATTATGACGCGCTCCGGCCATTATGAGGGTTATTCCTTTGCAGTGCCTTCTAACTTGACAAGCAAAGTCATTCAAGACTTGGAACTGTACGGCGAAGTACAGCGTGGTGTATTAGGCATCAGTATTGAAGAAGTGGATAATAAATTGGCGAAGCGTTTAGGTCTGCCAAATGTGGAGGGGGTTTACATTAAGAGTCTTACCAAAGATGGCGGCGCGGCACAATCAGGTATTAGAAAAGGAGATGTGATTGTTAGTGTAAATGGTGTGGTAACGCGTACAGTGCCTGAGTTGCAAGAGCAAGTTGGTCGTTTTCGACCTGGCGACGCGATTGATGTGGAGTACATGAGAAAAGGGAAAAAAGAACGCGCCAAAGTAACTTTGAAAAATAGAAATTTAACTCCTGAATTAGCAGATTATCGCCCGAATAGAAATATTTTGAAGGATGTTGGTTTCGAGCTGCGTGCCTTGCTATCCAATGAGCGAAAGCGTTTGGGCATTGAGAATGGTGTAAAAGTTCTAAGTATTTATAAAGGTAGTATCATCGAAGAACGCAACATGGATATTGGCTTCATTATTTTGAAAGTAAATGATGTGGCAGTTAGTAATGCGGAAGAAGTAATCGTGGAAATTGAGCGTTCAGAAGGCGAAATCGAATTGAAAGGAATTTATGAAGATTATACGGGAGAGTATGTTTATACTTTTGATGTAAAGAATTAACCAATTGAAAATCAATTGATTACAAATAAAAAAAGCAATATTCACTTCTGAATACTGCTCTTTTATTAGATGTCAGCTCTTATTAAAATTCGCTTGGCATCAAAATATCATCAATGATATGTACTACACCATTGGTAGTTTGAATATCTCTTATGTTTACCAAAGTTTTGTTTCCTTCTGCATCTTGAATTCTCACGATACCTAGGTCAATATCAATAGTAATCTCTTCACCAGTCAACGTAGCTACAACTTGGTCGTCTTCTAAGTCATCAGACACTACATTACCTGCCACAACGTGGTAAGACAAAATGTTAGCTAATTGCTCTGCATTCAAAGTAGCTAAAGTCTCTTCGTCATCTTCAAATGCATCATTGATTGGTGCAAATACAGTGTACACTGTTGTACCTGAAAGCAGGTTAACTAAGTCACCAGTAGCATCTGTCAAAGCAGTTTCTAAGCTACTCAAATTTTCGTCGTTAATCGCAATGTCCGCCACAGTTGGCAAGGATAATACATCATTCAATTCATAGATTACACCATTTTTGAAATCGTTAGGTGTACTAGAAACTGCAACAATACCATTCACCATAAGTTGGTCGTCTTCGCGATCCAACATTATAGATAAGTTTGTTCCATTTACACCTGCTGTAGAAGCAGACTCATAATAACGATTTTCAAATACTAGATCATTTCCTCTTATCTGGTCATCCATGATGACGTGATACATTAAAATATCTTTTAAATCATCATCGGACAATGTTGCTAAATCAACACCTAATCTCGTGAATGCTGCATTGTTTGGTGCAAACAAAGTAAAGTCTGCATCTTCGTCATTCAATACTGCATCCAATCCTGTTCTTTCTAAAGCACTACTCAACGTACTAAAATCAGAATCTCCGCTGATGTACTCTGTCAACGTCTTATCTTTATCCGCTGTCACCATATCATCTACATCATCACTTTCGCACGCCACAAAACCAAATGCTAGAATCGATGCGAATAGAAATGCTGGAAATTTCTTCAATAAATTCATAAACCTCAATTATTTTTGTTCTTTTGATAAATAGTAATCCCGCATAGGCAAAAATGCCTAAACGGGCTAGATCAAAGGAGCGACCAATGATCTTAATTCGGATGACA
Source organism: Bacteroidota bacterium (assembly GCA_039176995.1). Classification (GTDB taxonomy): domain Bacteria; phylum Bacteroidota; class Bacteroidia; order Chitinophagales; family Saprospiraceae; genus JAAUTG01. The sequence goes on along the minus strand of JBCDFY010000218.1, from coordinate 1,448 downwards.
TCCCTTTTCGGTAATAGAAGGAGTTCGAGAGAGTTGTGTGCGATGAGGAATCGTTATTTTTTTGTTAAGGAAATCTTAACAAAAATAAATTAATTTAAAATTGAGAATTCAGATTCCTTATCAAAATCCTGATTATCAATTACTTAACAGCCTTGCTTAATTTTACATATTAGCATGAATTTAACTCAAAATACAGGGCTTTCCATACTACTTCCCATCTACAATTTTGACTGTCGAGCGTTAATTCAAGATTTACATCAACAATGCAAAGCGCTTGGATTTCCCTTTGAAATCATCTGCTTAGACGATGCTTCAGAGGCTTCATTTCGCTTACTCAACCAGTCTGTAAAAAGCCGAAATAGCAGTATTAAATATCAATATTTAGAACAAAACGTAGGACGTTCGCGCATTCGTAATTTATTGGCACAAAAAGCGCAATTTGAATATTTATTGTTCTTAGATTGTGATTCTAAAATAGTGAATGCAGACTATATCAAACAATACATTACATATTTGAATCCCCAAAAACTACTCTACGGCGGTCGAGTGTATCAAGCCTCAAAACCTGAAAATAAAGAATGGATATTGCACTGGAAATTTGGAAGGCAAAGAGAAGAATCCAGCGCAACAGCAAGAAATCAAAAACCTTATCACAGCTTCATGACCAATAATTTCGTTGTTCCAAAATCCATTTTTCAGCAAATCCAGTTCGACGAAAGCCTCAAACAGTACGGACATGAAGACACGCTCTTTGGACTTGAATTGGAAGCGCGACAAATTTCGATTCTGCACTTAGACAATCCATTGGAGCATATTGGATTAGAAACAACGGAGATTTTCCTTGAAAAGACTAATCGGGCAATTGAAAATTTAGCTCAATTGCATTTGCAAGGCAAGCCTGTTGAAACTCGATTGCTTGGTGCTTTTTTGAAACTAAGAAAGTACCGATTATCTAAAGTCTTTTTAAGTTTCTATCCAATTGTTAAGCCTTGGATAAAGCGAAATTTGTACGCTGCTTGTCCTAATTTGCTTTGTTTGGATTTTTATAAATTGAACTGCTTGGTAAAAAGGATGAGAATGTATGAGTGATTACTACACTCTAAATTTTAATCAGAATGGAGATTTTGGATTATGACAAGAAGAAGAATACCAAGAATAGCGATAGAGCATTAACGTATAGTATACTATCGCTTTCTCTATCAGCTCTCCAAATTATAATTACGATAATTGTTAGAAGTCAGAAATGGTCGCTGCCCGATAACGATGGATTTGCTCTTGTACTTCTTGCGATATTAATTTTAACCTTTTTAGGGTTAATCAACAGCGTATCAGCAATTTGGAAAAGAGAAAAAGGACATAAAAAATATATCGCATTTGTATTTTCCCTTTCACTCCTTTTCCTGATGATTGTATTTTCCGTCTAGTAAGGATTTTATCTTGAAATTCTA
>JBCDFY010000217.1:0-12472 GCA_039176995.1 Bacteroidota bacterium | reverse complement strand
GTGGACACAAATTGAAAATATGAGATTTCGTTTCCAAAATTCGTAAAAAATCTTTTTTCAAACTATCCTGCTAACAATTTAATAATGAACACCAATACCACACTTACTATCAATCCAAAGAAGACTTTTCCTAGATCAGAAAAAATCATTTTGGTCGTTTGACTTGTCAATTTTCCTTCCCAATTCAAGCGAATGCCCAATTCTCGACCCGCCAACAAACCAATGAAAACCCAAGTTGTACTCATTGGTAGTTTACCCTCAAATAGTCCTAGATAATTGTATTTGAAAATATAGAGAATGATGCCGTAAATCAAGTCAATAAAAGTAGCCGCACGAATATCCGCAGTGTTGGTTTTTTCACGTACGACTTTTTGTACCGCGCCACCTTTGGTGTAGAATATATAAGCCAAAAGTCCCAGTAAAATGGCAACCGAAGCAATAAAGCCAGTAATAGAAAGTCCTTCTCCGTCGCGCAGATAAATATAGATGTTCGCCAAATCTTGCGTCAACCACTGAAACCAAAGAAAACCTGTGGTGAACCATTGCACCACTGTCCAAATTTGTGCTTGCTGTTTATTCAATGGATTATCTACGAATCGCTTCTCCGTCAATCTCGAAATAGCCACATAAATTACCGCAGCAGAAGAAAAAGCAATAATGTATCCCATTACCGATTTTTGGATCATGCCTCCAAGTTTTGTTCCAGAATCAAAAGTACTAGAAAGCATAGAAGGTAAATCATTCGGAATTGCACTCAAGGAAAAGAGCGTCAGTATCATAAAAGTCGTACTTACAGGAATACCACTTCGGGTAATCAAAAGTAGCACGATAGGCGGCAACAAATAATACCAAGGATACTCCGAAGGCATCGTGAATTTGTCCAAACGACCATAATCAATATCACTATTCATGTAGCCATTCGCCAAAGCAGCGAGCAAAATCGTCGCCGCAAAGAGCCAAAGTACCCACCAAGGCAAGCGTTTTTCATTGGAGGTTAGGAAGGTACCAAGGGTCTGAATGACATCATTCCCTACTACGGAATAAGCGGCAAGCGCAAATCCTAACCACATGACGATGAGTGTAATATCCATTGTTGTTTGTTGTTGATTCGTTTATCTGTTGATTTGTTGATTTGAGGTAAGCTGCTCTTCCTCGGAATGGGATTGTGATTACACATAAAAATGCAAGAACATTGTATTTCCAGTATCTGCGTGCTCCGCGCCCTCTGTGTGAAATATCTCAAACTCCGCTCTTTTTTTCACAGGCTAAATATAGAAATCTCCTTACAAATACAGGAATTTGCGCTCAAAACTATCGAATTTATGAGGTTAACTTATGGTTAAGTTTGGAAAGAAAACCGTATTCTTCGAATGAAAAGCAACAATTTGCTTAGACACACAGTATAATAAGGTTACGCTAATAGAAATCCACATACAAAGTCATTGTTCGCTATATGAAAACGCTATTTTGACGATGTGGTAAAGAAAATATATTGAAAAGCTAAGAGCTTATTTGGGTTTTGGTCTTTGAGGCGAGAATAAGTTATCTTTTTGCTAATCAAGGCAGAAAAAGGTGATTTTATCTAGATAAATGAACGTTTTTCTAACGCCGAGTAGCAAAAAAAGAGTAATTCGCAGATCAATTACCAAATTTCAAACAAGCTCTAAAAGACTACGCAAACATGAAATTCACACATCGGTTATTGGTGTTGCTGTGTTGCACAGCCACCTGTCTCGTGCATTATGCTAAAGGTAATGCATTGTATCCTTATTGCACTGATTCTATAATTTCCTTCGATTCCATTGATTATAATGCAGTTGTATACTCACTAGCTGGTGAGAATAAATTATTTGAAAACGCATTTACGATCAAAGAAGAACGAGTCAGTATTCAACTGATTCAAAATGTACCCGCAGCTGCATTCGATCTTTATTTGAATGAAAAATTAATCGTAAGAAACCTCAATTTCAGGACAGCTACCCCTTTTTTAGCTTTTCCGAAAGAAGAATCTTTCCGAATTGGACTAGCACCTGCCAATAGCAGTTCTGCTGCAGAAATTATGGAACAATTCGATTTTAAGCTGGATGATGAATTACCCTATTTACTCTTCATCAATCACGACGAATTGGAAGGCAATACGCTGATGCAGTTACGCGACCGCGTACCCAAAAATGGCACGGAGCAAGGGCTCTTCATCAGCTTTGCACATGGCGTTTTTGATTTGTCTCCTGTGGATGTTTTCATCAATGGAGAACGAAAATTTAGTAATGTCGGGGCAGGAGAAATCACGCCCTACTTTGCCATTCCAAATGAGCCATTTCAAGTGGATTTACGCTCCATTTATACGGGCAAGACGCTCTATTCCTACGAAGCAGACTTAAGCAGTCGCGCAGGGCAATCCGCCGTGCTGTACATTTCGGGACTCATGGAAGACCAAGACTTTCCACTAAGCATGCAAGTAACACTTTCAGATGCAACAACGCTGACTTTATCCATCAAAAAGGAAGAAAAAGAGACGGTTTATAACACCTTCGCAGAAGACGCATCCACAGCGTACATTGAAGAGACTATTTCGAGTGGAAACCCTAAAAAAAGTAATGAAGTGACTACTACTAGAGGCATGACTTATAATGAACCAACGCAAGTCTTTGTCGAAAAGAGAACGATTGATGTCATCATCGTAATCGAGCAACCCGATGCTGTGAATGTCAATTTGATAGATGGCGAAGGAAAGATTGTAGATCAACAAAGTGCAGAGCAGTTAGAGAAAGGTAAATACTTCTTCGATATCCACAAAAAGTACTTGAAATCAGGGCTCTATGATTTACAAATTCAAATTGGAGAAAAGCGATTTAGTCATCAAATTTTGGTGGCAAAGTAGTCAGTCTAATAATACCAATAAATGAAATTAAGTTATTTTTTGACTCACATCTATACACTTTTTGATAATTGAACTAGCTCGCCGCCTAAAGGCGGCTCGCAAAGGGTTCTTAGGGCAGAAACAGATGATTTTTGTTACAAAAATCATCTGTTTCTGCTCTAAGAACCCCTCTCTTTCGCGCCGTAGGCGCGAAAGAAAAAAAGTATACAGGAGTGAATTTTTTTGACCAAACGGAAATATGAAAAGCACAATCTACACCATTTTACTCTTTCTTTTTTACCTCACAAACTCTACACAAGCACAAATCAATTACACCGCCAATGATATAGTTCCGACTTATAATGCTCCTTTCGGCTTTGGCATCAACCTCGGTTGGCACAAAGGCTGGACAGATGAACAATTAGCAGATATTGCCGTCGGTAATCCAGAATTAGGCATTGAAGGTGTAGGAATTAATACACTGCGACCTGCGCTACCTGATTTTTTCTTGGAACAGTGGGGCTATGACATTCGAGTGAAAACCTTTCAAAGCCATGTACAAAAAGGCGCGACGGAGAATGTGGTATTCATTGGTTACCCTTCCGAAGCGCATCGCTCTCAAGAAGAACACTGCCCAGGAATTCGCTCTGAAATGTTTGCCAATATCTATGAACCGATTTGGGACAATGGAGCAAATGGAACGCCCTACAATGAAGAAAACTACTACGCTGCTTACGTTCATGAAATGGTGAGTCGCTACGGAGAATACATTCGCTTCTACGAAGTTTGGAATGAACCCGATTTTCCAAAAGTTTCCTTCTTGGTACAGAATAGAGAAGATCCACGCAACTGGTGGGACAATAATCCAAATCCTTGCGACTATGAATTACGAGCCCCCATTTTTCACTACATTCGACTTTTGCGCATCACTTATGAAGTCGTCAAAACGCTTGATCCTGATTCTTATGTGGCAGTTGGAGGACTAGGAAAAACCGCTTTTTTGGATGCTATTTTGCGCAATACAGATAATCCCAAGGAAGGAGAAATAACAGAGAATTATCCCTTAAAAGGAGGTGCGTATTTCGATGTTTTGAGCTTCCATTCCTATCCTCACATTGATGGTTCATTGCGTACTTGGAACAATGCACGCCGCGCCTTTGATTATGATCGTCATTCTGATGCAGCAGTAGATGGAATGCTTCGACTAAGGCAAGAATTTGAAGACGTTCTTTTTGATTACAGCTACGATGGCAAAACTTTTCCCGAAAAAGAATGGCTACTCACGGAGACCAATCTTCCAAGAATTGCCGTCGAAGATCGAATTGGTTCTTCGGAAGCGCAAGTGAATTACTTAATGAAGTGCATGGTGGAAGCACAACGCGCCAATATTTTGCAAGTACACCCTTACAAATTGGGGGACACCGATCGTTTTGCAGGCAATTCCGAATTCGACCCAATGGGGTTGTACGATAATTTGGAAAATCATCCTCCTTATACTGCCACCGCCAACGATGCAGGGATTGCTTACAAAACTTTATCCGATGCACTGCACAATCATACTTTTGATGCTACTCAAACTGAAAAAATGAACTTACCCAAAACCATTAGAGGTGCAGCATTTAAGAATATAGATGGACAATATACCTACATCGTTTGGGTGAGGACAAGTATAGATCAATCCGAACAAGCAGCAGCGACGCTTGATTTATCTGCTTTATTGAATAGCAATGTATTAATTGGTAAAAAATGGAATTATTCAATAACGAGCAAGCATTTTGAGATCGCTGCAAATCAGATAACATTGACTGCCAGTCCATTGATTTTGGTGGAAGAGGAAGACAATAACGGAGTAGAAGATGACCCTAATTTACCTGATGATCTTTTCACTGCTCTTCCCAACCCATTCACCGATCAACTCACCCTCAAAATTCGACTAACAGAAGCTGCACAAGTAAACGCTAGCATTGTGAATGGTATCGGAACTGTAGTAGTAGAAGTCGTTAATATCAACTTAGCGGCAGGTACTTACGAATATATCATCAATAGCAGCAATTGGGCGAATGATATTTATCATTTGCGGGCGCAGATTGGGAATAAAGAATTTTTGATGCCATTAGTAAGAATGAGGAATTGATAAAACAAAACTGAACGCTCGCAACAAAATTGGTGTATTACGAGTAAAATAATAAAAGCTCAACAGATCATTTTACACACCAAACACCTTATTTGTATATGGCGAGCGTTCACCAAAAACTTTTTCAAATCTTCAAATTGATTCAGCATTTGAATCAACCTCCTGGAAAAACCGTTCCTCAGCTTTTAAAGATTCTAAAGATAAGCCGCGCGACGCTGTATCGCGATTTTGAACTATTGGAAGAATTGGGATACATTGTCGATAATGATAGAGGAAGACGGTTTTTGCAATTTCAGTTTTCTCGCAATGATGATAATGTATTAGAACCCGATGAACTCTTTTTCCTACAAGAACAACTTCAAAGTGTGGCTTCCACTGTGCCTAATGCGCATCTAGCGAGTAGCATTCTACACAAATTTGACCGCAATGTTTCCATGATTCCTTTAGTGGATATGTTGCCGCAAGTCCATCGGCATAAAATACTCAAACTACTTCGCTTGGCGATGGAGCGCAACTGGTGTGTCCTCATCAAAGGCTATCGTTCCATGACAAGCAATACGGTCAGCAATCGAAAAGCAGAGCCACTCGAAATCACTCAAGATGCGCGCTATTGCATCGCTTGGGACTTAGACAAAAACAGACAAAGCCAATTCAAAATAGATCGCATCGAGGATGTGGAAGTCTTAGATGAAAAAGCAAAAGCCCATCGTCCTTACAGTCCAATGGATTTATTTGGACTCACAGGCGAGGAGTGGCTTTCGGTGAAACTGAAATTGAGTTCTACTGCGCATCACTTACTCGTAGAAGAATTTCCGCTGTCACGGCAGTACATCAGAAATACGCCCGACGGTATCTATTTCGATTGTCCTCAAATCCGCAACTGGAAAGGGATTGGACGTTTTGTGCTGGGGCTACCTGGGGAGATTCAAGTAGTTGCGCCCGAGGCATTTAAGATTTATTTGAAGGAGCGGATTGCGCTGTTTTAGCTTGCCTATTTTAAGACTATTCTTGCCTTTATTTTAATTTCTTGAGACAATAATTGCTAGTAGATTCACGGAACTGTCTCGTGGAGTGAGATGCTTTGGGGGTAGTTTTGTGGTATCAATTTGATTAGAGAAAAATTGTATTGACTTATGGTACAAACACTATACACAATCGGAAAAATACTTGCCCAACACGAGGAATACGAAAAATATTTCGAGCTTTGGGAGAACCCTTTCAATAAGGAAGCAATCGCAGAAAATGCGAAAGTAATTGTAGTGAATTTGAAAGACGGGCGAGTTCGAGATATTCAGATAGAGGCTTTTAGTAAACAGAAAATCAAAAAGTATCTTTTTAGGAGTATTCGAGGAGCAAATGGTACCAATTTAGTACCTACGTTCTATTTCCAATTGTCGGGTAAGGCAGATGTGGAAAAATGGCAAAAAGAGCAGGAAAATAATCTTCGGAAGTTGACTAAAAAAATTCGGCAGAGCCTGAAAAATTATGAGCACGACTTTCTTGAAGAAGGAGAAGTTGACCGACTACAAGAATTGCTACTGGAAAAAGCGGAAGACTTGAATAAAGGTGATTCGCATTTACTCACCATGCGAATTGACGGTAATTACTTCGGAGATTTTGAGATCTACAGAAATCTATTTGAAGAGGAAGCGTATAGCAAATACTATGATAAATCAAGTGCAACTAATAAGGTGTGTGCAGTAAGTTACCAAACAGAGTTGGAGGTATGGGGAAAAGTTGATACGCTAGGCTTTACAACCAATGACATTGCTTTCAGTAGGAATGGTTTTTCGGATAAACAATCCTACAAAATGCTACCCGTCTCTCCAGAGGCAGTCAAATTATTGGAAGGAGGAAAAAAGATCGTGGATAACGAGTTGACTCGCAGTTTTTACAATCTCAAATATTTCATTTTACCTCATTTCATTCAACGGAATAATGAAGAAGTCATAGAAGAAACCTTAGAAGCTTTTCTTAATAATTGCAAGTCTGATTCCTTACAAACCACAGCCAGTTCTATCATCAATAATGAACAGGTACTCTATGCTATAACTCAAGAAGAAGAACTTCAAAACGCTGTTTATTATGATATTCTCTTCTTTCAACAACAGCAAGCACAGTTCTTAATCAAGCTCCATCTAACAGACATTATTCCCTCTAGAATTGCAAAAGTTTTTTGGATAAAAGAACAGCTAGAAAAGCGGTATCGACAGATTACTAAAACCACCTACATAGACAAAAAAACAAAGGAAGCAATAGTCAGAGAGTTTTACATCAACTTTAAGGTAATCAAAGATTTCTTTTCCAAAAAGGTAAAGAATGACTACGTCTTTCAACCACAATTCTTCAAAATCGTCGAAGCTGTTTTTCAAGGTACAAAGCTCAATGAACAGCAGATTCTCCAAGCCTTCATGGAAAAAATCAAAAAGGATTTCAAAAACCAACAAGAACTCAGCGAATGGGAATTTCAACGCCAAACGAAAGTTTCTTTCGTGCTCTATCAATATTTTTTACATCTCGGACTTTTTAAAAACAAAACTATTATGGAAGAAAAAATGGAAAATACAAATCCTCTCAATGCTGAAGACTTCATCATGCAGCACAGTGATTTTTTTGATTCAGATTACAAGAAAGGTGTATTTCTGCTAGGTTGTCTATCTTCTTATTTGATGGGTAAACAATTTGTAAAGCTCAATAGCAAACCCTTTATGAATCAATTGAATAGTCTTAGGATTGATAAGAAAATCATTATGCAAATCTTTCCTAAACTTATAAATAAACTTAGAGAGTATGATGCGCCAGAACTACCATATGAGCAGAAGATTGCAAAGTATTTGGTGGATAATCAGAATATCCCTAATACAGAAATATCATATGTTTTTACTCTTGGTTTAGTGATGCAAAAAGAGTTCGTAGGAGCATATTTGAAAGCTAAAAAAGAGCGAGAAAGTTCAGAACCAGTAGCTTAACCAAAACCAGAATAATACAAGATAAGTGTAAGCAATAATGATTGTCCAAGGCTTTGACTTGGATACAATATTCATCGGTCTCTGACTGAACTAGGAGTACTTGCTAATACCTAAAAATAGGTCAAAGACCTAGTAATATTGCATCGAAGTCTGGAGACTTCGACGATCAAAGTTTTCTTGCAATTACTTGCATAAAATATACACATTAACAAATTAAAAATTATTAAACCATGACAGCTATTAAAAATCGAAGTGAATTACTCTTCCTATATGATACTAAAAAATGTAATCCCAACGGTGATCCTATGGACAACAACCGACCAAGAATAGACGAAGAAACGGGCAAATGCTTAGTCACAGATGTGAGGCTGAAAAGAACAGTGAGAGATTACCTGATGGTGAAAGGTTATGATGGTCAAGAGGATGGGAAAGGAGATATTTTCATTCGAGATGAAGGAGATCGACCTGTGACTGGAAAAGAGCGAAGCAAGAGTTATAAAGACAAGAAGGAATTTTTGGATAAATTCATTGACGCTCGTTTGTTTGGAGCAGTTTCTGCACCAGGCGATAATAAGGATAAGAAAAAGGTTTTTCACTACACAGGTCCAGTTCAATTTGGAATGGGCACTTCTTTACATCGCGTAAAAGAAAACTACATCAAAGGAACGGGTGGTTTTGCTACAACAGAAGGCGCACAACAAAAAACCTTCCGAGAAGAGTACAACATTACCTATGGATTGATTGGCTTTCATGGTGTAGTGAACGAAAATGCTGCAAAACATACCAATTTGACCGAAGAAGATGTATTAGAACTGCTGGACAGCATGTGGAATGGAACAAAAAATTTACTGACGCGATCAAAGAAAGGGCATATGCCTCGCCTTCTGGTGCAGGTCATTTACAAAGAACCCAATTTCTTCATTGGCGAATTGCTAGAAAGATTGAGTTTGACTCCAAATGAAGGAATCCGTTCAGATGAATACGAAGACATCACTGACTTTACGATTGATACCAGCGCACTCAATCAAATCTTAGCAAAACATTGGGACAAAATAGAAAGAGTAGAAATCATCGGGCAAGATGATCGAATGAAATTAAGTGAACCAATTAAAACAGCATAGACCATGCTCAAAATATTAGCTTTTGATATTTGGGGTAGCTATGCACACTACAAAAAAATATTCGCAACTACCTCCGCCCTTTCTTATGCCATTCCTTCAAAAACAGCAATTTATGGATACATAGGAGCAGTTATTGGTTTGGATAAATTCGATAATCAATATTTGAATTCTTTTCAACCAGATAGCTGTAAAATTGGTCTGCAAGTACGGCGAGACATAGTTATGCAGCGCATCAGTACCAATTTACATCCACATACGAAAGGATTGATTAGGAAGAACCAGAATAGGAAACCCACAACGATAGAATATGTCTATGCGCCAAAGTATCGAGTGTATTTTTGGCATAAAGACACAGTAATTTACGAGGCACTAAAAAAGCATTTAGTCAATCATACAGCAGTCTATACGCCTTGTCTGGGACTTGCCAATTTATTGTCCAACTTTGAGTTTATTGACGAATATGAAGTACAGGGAAACAAGGACATATCTTCCTCAATTAGCGTTTCTTCCGTCATCCCAAGAAGCTATTTCAAGGGTTTTGACTTCGATGCTTTCGGTATAGAAAATGAGATAATTGAATACAGTCAATACGCCGTTGAGATGAATACAGAAAGAGAAGTAACGCAGCGAGATGACGTTTTTTTTGATCGAAAAGGGCAAGCTATTCAAGCATTTGTAAAACAATCTTATCAACTTCAAAATGACAATACAAAACAACACATCATCCTCTTTTGAGCTGCTTTCTCATCCTGATAGAACACTGAAAGAGCATTTGGACAGTTGCTATTTCATTGGAAATCAGGTACTAAAGCAAAAAACTATTAGTCCTGATCTTTTACCCAAATCAGAAATCGAAAAGTTATTCAAACAACTGGTCTATTTCCACGATTTTGGGAAGTCAACAGATTTCTTTCAATACAAAATTACAGAAGCAACTAGAAAGCAAAATCCAGATTTCATTTTACAGCATCAGTCTTATTTTGACTTTTTTGAAACGTACAAAAAGAAAAATGCAGCAAGATTACTGGAAGAGGATGATGCATTAGGTAGGCATTCTTTAGTTGGTGCATATTTTCAACTAGCAAGAAATAAGAGAGAGAACATCATTGAAGACTTGATATTGTATCGAGTCATCAAAAAACATCATGGCAATTTAACTAACTTCTACATACACGATGGAAAAGATGAATTTTTGCTAGAAGGTTTTCGGTCAGAGCGACTACATCAACAATTAGCACATTTACCCTTTGAGTTGTATCAGAAAATTTTACCAAGCGAGTTTATTGTAGAGCAACAGGACTGGGAATCTGTTAAACAACAGTTCTCTAATCCGCGCTTTGGTGGAAGAGTATTTAAACGTTTAAAAAAAGAAAAAACGCTTCGCTATTTCTTCTTGCAGCACTATCTCTTTTCGCTACTCCTTTCTGCGGACAAAGGAGATGTAAAATTGGACAATAAAGAGGTTGTACAGCCCACTCAAGTTTTTTCTCGAAACATAGTGAGTGAATATAAACGAATTGCATTTGAGAAGAGCGAAAAAAAGGCAATTGATGAAGTTAGAGAAGCTGCTTATCAAGATATTGCTAAAAATGTTCAGCGGTTCAAAGATCATCATTTCTTTTCCATTACTCTGCCGACAGGAATGGGAAAAACGTTCAGTGCTTATAATGCTGCTATTCAATTGCAAAACCTATCACAAGGTACCCCAAGAATTGTTTATTGTTTACCATTCACGTCTATCATTGATCAAAATGTCAAAGTGCTAAGCGATATTTTTGAGAAAAATAATGTGGATTTGACTCGTATTTCAAAAAATCATCACTTATCCAATCCAAATACAAAATCTGACAAATACGAACTCAGCGAGCAAGAAGGAGAATACTTGACAGATGGCTGGGAATACGATTTTATCGTGACTACTTTTGTACAGTTGACAGAAGGTATTTTCAGTAACAAGAACCGCTTGTTGCGCAAATTCCATAACCTCACAGACAGTGTCATCATACTAGATGAAGTACAGAATATTCCTGCAAAGTATTATGAAGCTATTGAGCAGACTTTTCAAAAAATGGCAGCTTATTTTGATACCAAATTTTTATTCGTCACTGCTACTCAGCCACTTCTGATGCCGAATACAGAAGTAGTGGAATTGACTGATGTAGAACGAGTTAAAACGAGAGCTTATTTTGAAAATCTCAATCGCATTCAATTGGATAAATCGCTACTACCAATAAAAGATAAAGTAGAAATCAGTGATTGGTTTTCCATTTTTGAAGCAGATCTTGATGAAAATGAAGATAAATCTTTCCTTTTTATCTTGAATACAGTAGCCTCTTCGCAAGAGTTATTTGAATATCTATCTTCTTATCAAAACGAGGATTGTTATGTTTTTTATTTGTCTAGTTCCATTCTCCCTTGTTTTAGAAAAGACATTATTGATCGCATTAAAAAAGACGATGGAAAGAGAAAAATCGTGGTTTCTACACAAGTGGTGGAAGCAGGTGTAGATATAGATTTAGATATTGTTTATCGAGATTTTGCACCACTAGATAGTATCAATCAATCGGCAGGCAGATGTAATCGAAATGGACTAAAAGGAAAAGGGATAGTTAAACTTTTCAATACAGGGAAATCGAAATTGATATATGATAGTATCTTGTTAGACATCACGAAAGAAATCCTTGAATCGTATGATGATTTAATTGAAGAGTCTAAACTTTATGATCTAAATATCACCTATTTTGAAGCGGTGAAAAATCGCATTCAGACAGACAATCAAGTCTCTCAACAACTGATTGAATGTATGGAACGCTTACAACTAGAAGATTTCAACGAACAATTCAAGTTGATTGATAAAACCTATCCTGTTTATAATGTTTTCGTTCCTTTTGAGTTAGATGAGGTCACGCATTTAGACGACTATCAATACCCAACTCAAAGCAGCCCAAAAGAAATTTGGAAACAATACTTGGACGGTATGCAAATTGAAGATCGCTTCGAACGCAAGCAAGTCATCAAAAAAATGAGAGCGGAATTGATGCAATATGTCACTAAAATACCTCAATCAAAATACGAGCCGCCTGATGAAAAAGAAGATAACGCTATTATTTACGATGCTAATTGGGCTAGACAATATAGTTTAGAAAGAGGATATCTAAATCCTCCTCCTGACGTAGCAGTTTTTCTTTAATTTCATCTCATAATAAAACAACAACATCATGCACCAAACCACCATCACCTTCCCCCAAATTGGACTTTCTACCCGCGATGCGCACAAGCTACGCGGCTACTTTGGCAATCTATTCAAAGAGCGATCGCCGCTCTTGCATAACCACTTAGAAGGCGGCAAAGGTTTTCGGCAGCAATATCCTTTGGTGCAGTACAAAGT
>JBCDFY010000216.1:0-12493 GCA_039176995.1 Bacteroidota bacterium | reverse complement strand
GGAAAATATAAAAGAATATTTACCCACTGGGAATCAGTCAATCTTTTGTATTGTGTTTGAATCTCTTTGTATTTTGTTCATCACAAAGATCGCAACTCTGATTCCCTTCTTCTATTCATTTGTTAAATTTAAACATACTCTTACGTCATTTAAAACTTTAAAATAGAAATCATCTTTGTTGTTTAAATTCAAATCACTAATGAACTTAAATAATTTTTCTCTTTCATCTATGAAAAAATACGTTTCAGAGTCATCATGTAAAAGTTCTATTATTTGGTCTTTTGATAGATTTTGTTGGTGTAATCTCTTTACCTTCATTGTAGGATTTAATTTTTTGATTTTATAAAAACGCATGTAAATGTAATTAAATTTCATGAAATTATAAAACTATATTTGTAGCATAGACAGTAACTTCCAATTCAATAAAATTTATCATCATAATCGGCAAGGCGTGTCTCCACTCTAAAACTAACGAAAGCCAATCATCCATACAAATGATTAGCTTCCGTAATATATACACCAATTACAAATTGGTTGAAAGTCCGTGACGAGTTCCAAACTCGTGTAAGCAAACGTTAATCATATCAATTCTTCGGCAACACCGCCCCCTCAATCCAAGGCGCACCCGCCTCCGACAATTTTTGTCCGAGCTGCGGAATATGTTGCTGACTCACTTTCTCCAACTGCTGCATCAAGTCCTTCAACTGCGATTTTGCAATTTTTAGGCTTTCTTTGTGCATTGGCGTTGGTCCGTAGGTGGAAGTGGCGCCGCGATAGGCAGTAAAGAAGCGCGATTGCACGCTGGGGTTGTTCTTCTCTCCGATTTCGCTTTTCGCTGAATTTCCTTCTACGGAAGTTTTGATGCGCATCAGCTCTTTTTTAACTGCATGGAGTTCGCTGTAGAGTTTACCCATGTCAGTGTTCGTGCGGGTTAGCGCTGTTTGCATAGCTTCTACTTGTTTCATACTTTCATCCATCAAATACTCTGCGGCTGCCATTTGGCTTTGCATTTGCTCTAGTTCTCCAACAAATGCCATGAAATCTTCTTTGGATGCACCTTCTAGTGCGCCTTCACGCAATGGTACAACATTGAATTCAACTGGTGCAGCCAACTGGGTAATTTGTCCATCTTGCTGCTTGGAAAGACTTACGGTATAAGTGCCTGGCATCACCATGAAACCTCTATCCCACCAACCACCTTGGCGGTTTTGCCCAGGTTTGATGGGGCGCTGCGAAGCCTTGCGCAAATCCCAAGCAATGCGGTGGAAACCTTTGCCCGTCTTGCCTTTGATGCGACGCACCATATTGCCTTCGCTATCTCTAACGGTTAGCCAAATCTTTACCGCTTCTTCCTCTTTCTCTGCCGCTAGTGCCTCCCAACCTGGAAATTCTAGTTCTTTTTCTTCTTTCGCCATTTCCTTCTCTTTCTTCTTGCGCTCTGCTTTTTTAGTCGTATATTTTTCAGCCAAATGATAAGTAAAAACTGCACCAAATGCTGGATTGTCGGCGATATATTGCGCTGTTCCTTGTGAACCAACAATAGAGCGTGGATTGTACCAAAGTGCGTCCTTCACCGTAAATAATGCACCTTCTTCGGCTAGTTTTTCTTCGGTTACTTCGCGTAGTGGACTGTAATCATCTAGCACAAAGAAACTTCTTCCAAAAGATGCTCCAACTAGATCATTTTCACGTTTTTGAATGGCTAAATCACGGAAAGAAATAGTAGGTGAACCACTCAATTTATTCCATTTTTCGCCACCATCTAAAGTGAAGAAAATACCAAATTCCGTACCGACGAATAGCAATTCTGGCTTCACGTGGTCTTGTACCAATCGCCACATCAAATGCTTTTCTGGAATATCACCTGCAATAGATGTCCACGTCTTTCCTTTGTTGGTACTCTTGTATAAATAAGGTGCGTAGTCGCCTTCTTTGTGATTGTCTAAAGCGACATAAACGGTATTCGCATCGTGCATATCTGCTTTGATGTCGTTGACGAAGGCGCGTTCTGGTAAATCAGGTAAGTCTTTTACCATAATTTTTCGCCAGTTTTCGCCACCATCTTCAGTCACTTGAATGATACCATCATCTGTTCCTGCGTAAATTAGACCTTCTTGCACAGGCGATTCAGAAAGTGAAGTGATTGAGTTGTAGTTGGACATTGCATAGACATCCCAAGGATTATCGTAGCTCTGCACTTTACCCATAATTGGCATTTTGATGCGTTCTTCGTCGCGTGTCAAATCACCAGAAATTGCCGTCCAACTGTCACCACGATTGTCAGAACGCCAAACGCGTTGCGAAGCAAAATACAAGCGACTTGGAGAATGTGGACTCACCAAGATCGGCGCATCCCAATTGTAGCGTTCGTAGTCCTCACCTTCGCCTGCTTGTGGCTGAATGAAAACCGATTCTCCTGTGATTTGATCAACTCGATTTAAGTAGCCTTGCTGAGATTCGGCATAAATGATATCTGGATTGCCAGGTTCGGTAGCAGATTGGTGTCCATCGCCACCCAGTGTTTTGTACCAATCTCCATTGCGGATGCCACTGTAATTGTCCGTCCTGGAAGGTCCACCGTGCGAGCCATTGTCTTGCGTTCCACCAAAAATGTGATAGAACGGTTTACGATCATCCACGGCGACTTTATAGTACTGTGTAATTGGCATATTGTCAATGAAGCGCCAGTTGATTCCACTATCAAAACTTTCGTAAAGTCCACCATCCGTTCCGACCAAAATGTAGTCTGGATCATCTTTGCGGAAAGCAATGGCATGATTGTCAGAATGCGTGCCGCGTGCTTGGAAAGTTTTGAAATTTTTACCGCCATTATCGGACATCAAAATGCGGACGTTCATTAAGTATAAACGCTCTGGATGATGTGGCGAAGCAAAAAGCTCTTGGTAGTAATGTGGTCCAGTTCCACCTGCCACAGCATCGGATTGTTTGCTCCAAGATGCACCACGATCGGTTGATTTATAAACGCCTCCTTTTCTGCGGTCTAATTCAATGGCTGCATAAATCACATCTGGATTGTGCGGATTCAAAGCGATACCAATTTTTCCTAAATTAGAACCTGGCAAACCGCTTTTTAGCTTCGTCCAAGTTTCTCCACCATCGGTACTTTTATGGATGCCCGAACCTGGTCCACCGCCCATGTAAGCTGCCACGGTGCGATGACGATCCCAAGTAGCAGCATAAATTAAATTTGGATCACGTGGATCGACAGCAATATCGGTGACGCCTGTCCATTCATCATTGCCCAAGGTTCTATTCCAAGTTTTCCCACCATCGGTACTTTTATAAAAGCCTCTTTCTCCACCTTTACTCCAAAGTGGTCCTTGCGAAGCCACATAAATCACATCTGAATTTTCAGGATGAACAATGATTTCGGAAAGATGCTCAGAGGTTTTTAACCCCATATTTTTCCAACTCTTTCCACCATCCATACTTTTGTAGATGCCATCGCCAAAACTAATATGACGACCGCCGACATTTTCGCCCGTTCCGACCCAAATAATGCTTGGGTTGTTTGGGTCAATGGTAATGCAACCTGTCGCAAAAACGGATTGGCTATCAAAGAGCGGCTTCCAAGTTGTGCCTGCATTGTTGGTTTTCCAAACACCGCCTGATGCGACGGCGACATACCATACATTATCATCTTCTGGATGAATGGCAATGTCCGCAATTCGTCCAGCAGTAAAGGCTGGCCCTACATTGCGAAGTTTGAAGGCAGAGAAATTGATTTTATCGGATTTCTCTTCTTTTTTTTTGTCTTGCGCACTTAAAGTAAAGGCGAAAGCAAAAAGTAAGCAGTATGCTAATAGGTGTTTCTTCATGATGAGCAATTTTATAGTTTATGATTCAAGATATTTAGAGTCAAGAAACAACATCATTAAAATGCATCGTTCTCGACAAAACAAATTATTGGATAGTCAGATTATCAAGTGGTAAGAATACTGAACCACAAAGGAACAAGAGGACACAAAAGAGGACGGAGAGTATCTTCGACAACTATGTGCATCATGTATAAATATCTATCTGACTGTGTAATTAATCACATAAAGCTAAATTAGTAAGCTTCCAGCTTTTTTTGATGAATACAACAGCTTGTTAACAAATTTATTAGAGCAATTTTACTTTCTGGGCCAAATAAAATTATGACAGATCAGCTGATTTTTCTTGAAAACTATACTGCTTGTTCTTGATTTCAGACTTTCTTGCCTTTAACTTATATAACTGAATTAATATTTTTGCCTCTTACCGTAAACAATTGAATCTCTTTACCATGGAAGATTCCTTTTTAGACATAGCAACTAATTTGAGCATTAGCACAATGAACACAGAAAGCATCTTTGACCGATTCGAGCAAATGAATGTATTGATTGTAGGAGATGTGATGATTGATCGTTACTTGACTGGGAAGATAGAACGTATTTCTCCTGAAGCACCCGTTCCTGTGGTTAATTTGGAGACCGCAGAGAATCGCTTAGGCGGTGCCGCAAACGTAGCGTTGAATGTCAAAGCATTGGGTGCGACGCCTTATCTTTGCAGCGTAATCGGTGATGATAAATACGGACAAATCTTTCAGGAGATTTTGGCTGAAGAAAGTATTTCTACAAAATGTTTACGCGTTTCCAGTGAGCGACAAACAACAGTTAAAACACGCATTCTGTCGAATAACCAGCATGTTTTGCGTGTGGACGAAGAGGATACACACGACCTCAGTAAACATGAAAAAGAAGATTACTTGGCAAATATCAAAGAGTTTCTCGACCAGAAGGAAATTCACGTCATTCTTTTTCAAGATTACAATAAAGGAGTCTTGAATCCCAACACAATTCGAGAACTGATTTTGGAAGGCATCAAGCGAGACATTCCTACCGTAGTTGATCCTAAATTCAAGAATTTTTGGGAATACAAGCGAGTCACTTTGTTTAAGCCAAACCTTCGAGAAATTGCTGCGAAAGTTCCATTTGAAGTGAGTGTCGATTTAGAGAGCTTGAAGAAGGCTACACGACACATACAACAACAAATTGGTAATCAGCACACAATGATTACCCTTTCTAATCAAGGCATTTTTACGGACGAGCATAGCGGAAAGATTTTACCGACCAAAAAGCGAGCCATCGCAGATGTTTGTGGAGCAGGCGATGCGGTGATTAGTGCAACAGCTTTGGGAATCGCAAGCAAAATGGAGCTGTCAAAAATTGCACAATTGGCGAATCTGGCAGGTGGGCAAGTTTGTGAGCGCGTAGGTGTTTCTCCACTTAATTTGGAGCAATTGAAAGTAGAATACAAGAATCTGATTAGTGGATAGTTTTGGGGTATCTGATGGCTAGATAAGTATTGCTCAAGGAATTACTAGAACACAATTATCTTAACATTTTAGGGCGGCTCCTTTTTGGTTCTGGCTATCCATCCGCTGTTGCGATTTTTTCACTTAAAAGTCCGCGGGACTTTTACCCTTTGGGCTCGTTCATTCATCTAATGGTTCATTTCGTTGGAAAGACACTTAATCCTTTTTGCAGACATCACTACATGAATGTTATTTTTTGCGGCAACAACTCCTTATTTCTACAAAAATGCCCTGTATGAACGAAAAATCTGCTCGACTAAGAGAGCAATTTATTTATGCCCGAGTACTTATGTATAACAGATTTTACTTTTCTACATCCAGAACCTCACTTTGTCTAATAAAACAGTACTTTTGCCTTCCAACAACAATATTATTTTATGAGAAAACTTGTCATTCTTGCCTTAGCTTTCGCGCTCTACAACTGTGGGAGTGATGCACCTGAACTGAAAGAGTATGATTTATTGGAATATGGCGTTCCAATGAATATTCAAGTACCCATAGATTCTCCAAAAGTGACTACGAGCGAAGGCTTTTTAGGGGAGAAAGAAGTGAAAATTAAAGCAGGCGATAATTACGATATTTTGATTTCTTACGCTCCTGCCACAACTTCTGATCTGGCCGTATTGAAAGCAGAACAAGTCAATAATGTAAAGAGCATCTCTACCTTTTCCAAGATCGTTCAGGAAGATGAAGCGGGTTTTATTTATGAGTCAGCGATAGACTCCACTGCTTTATTTTATGGCTTCCGTCACATCCGTTTGCAAGGCGACCAACGCTATTTATTTCAGTCAGGTTTAATTGGAACGTTCAGTTTGGAGGATGCCGAATTGATGTATGAATCGGTAAAGGGTGATTGAGATAAAAGGGTTTCATAGTTGGCTGGTTACATGGCTACAAGCAAGAACACTGAAACCATAAAACTATGGGATAGGAAACCCGGAATAACCACTTCGAGCTATTATCAAACAGCGAAGCCATCAAACAACCTCAAACGATTATCAAACCATTTCAAACTAAACCTACACATGATAATTTCCGCCATAGCTGCCATGTCCAAAAACCGAGTCATTGGAAAAAATCAAAACCTGCCTTGGCATATGCCTAACGACTTGAAATTCTTTAAGCGAACGACATTGACACATCATGTCGTGATGGGACGTGGTACTTTTGAACCGCACTGCAAACCCTTACCTAAGCGCACCAATATTGTCATCACCAGAAATCCGTACTATATTGCTTCTGG
Source organism: Bacteroidota bacterium (assembly GCA_039176995.1). Taxonomy (GTDB): domain Bacteria; phylum Bacteroidota; class Bacteroidia; order Chitinophagales; family Saprospiraceae; genus JAAUTG01. The sequence continues at coordinate 5,891 of JBCDFY010000216.1, read as the reverse complement.
CGTCATTGTGGCACACAGTATAGAGGAAGCCTTGCAGATTGCGAAGGACAATGGCGAAGAGGAAGTTTTTATCTGTGGTGGCGGCAAAATTTATGAGCAATCCATTCCGTATTGGGATAAACTGTATTTGACAGAAATTGACACGGAGATTGAAGATGGCGATGTCTTTTTTCCTGAATTTGATCTGTCAAAATTTGAGTTGACTTCGGAAAAGCAGTTTGAAGCAGATGAAAAGAATCCTTTTGATTATGCAATTAAGATATACGAAAGGAAAAAAACCTAATACTCCTACGATCGCACTTGTAAATTGTATTTTTACAGAAAATTAGAAGTAATAGAAACTCCAACCTTTGCTCGCCCCAGGTGGTTTTCATCTTGTATCTACAAATAATAGCATAATATTTTGGGCAAACTACATTTTAATCTCCAACTTGAGCATCAGGAGTTCCTAGTCTAAAAAGGCAGAAACAATCAATTTTCCAATAGATTTTGACAGAAGTTTTGCAGTCAAACCACTTTAAACCATTTTTGTACGCCAAAATGAGCAACTACTTAATGAGATAAGCTGTTTCTAAAACAGTCCTTATTGACTTAGGACTAGTTAAAAATTACAAAAAGCAACTATATGGCTGATGTGATTCAGCTACTCCCCGATTCCATAGCGAACCAGATTGCGGCGGGTGAAGTCATTCAACGACCCGCATCTGTTGTCAAGGAATTACTCGAAAACGCGGTTGATGCAGGGAGTACGACCATACAACTGATTGTAAAAGATGCGGGAAAAGCCTTGATCCAAGTAGTAGATGATGGCTGTGGAATGTCGGAGACTGATGCCAGAATGAGCTTCGAGCGCCATGCCACCTCTAAAATTCGGCAAGCCAATGATTTGTTTGCGGTTAGAACGATGGGGTTTAGAGGTGAAGCTTTGGCTTCTATCGCTTCCATTGCCCAAGTTGAACTGAAAACCCGTCAACGCCAAAATGATCTAGGTTCACGGATTATCATAGAGGGTTCGGAAATTAAAAAGCAAGAACCTTGTCAGTGCGCAGCGGGCACTAACTTTGCAGTTAAAAATCTCTTTTATAATGTTCCTGCTCGGCGTAAGTTCTTGAAAAGCAATACCGTAGAAATGCGTCACATCAATGATGAATTTCAGCGCGTGGCGATGGCACATCCTGATATTTTCTTTTCCTTACAGCATAATGGCAACGAAGTTTACCATTTGCCGCCAAGCAATTTACGCCAGCGCTTGGTCAACTTATTAGGTTCAGGTTGCAATAAAAAACTCGTCCCACTGCGAGAAGAAACCGACTTGGTCAAGATTACGGGTTTCATTGGTAAGCCAGAATTTGCAAGAAAAACGCGTGGCGATCAGTTCTTTTTCGTGAATGGGCGCTTTATCAAAAGTGGCTGGCTGAATCATGCAGTCTTAGGAGCTTACGAAGACTTGCTACAAACGGATACTTATCCACTTTACATTATTTTCATCGAAATGAATCCTGCCAGCATTGACATTAACGTGCATCCAACTAAGCAGGAAATCAAATTCGATGATGATAAAATGATGTATAACTACCTCAAAGTTGCTACACGCCATGCTTTGGGACAGTATAGTGTTACGCCAACTTTAGATTTTGAGCAAGAGCCATTGTTTAACCAAAATGTACCTAGTGCTGCTGACTCCAATATTACTTTCGAGCGCATAGAATCTTCTTTTTCGCGCGGAAGTGGCGAACGTAGTGTACAGCAGGAACAGTATGACAGAAGCTCGCCCGAAGAAATGACTCGTCAGCGCAACAACCTGCAAAATTGGCAAGCACTTTACGAAGAGGAGAAAGAAGCAATGAATGCTGCGGAAGGCGAACTTTCTACAATGACCATAGAAAGTAGGATTTCTACATCGGCGCCAGAGCTAGACGATAGCAACCAAAGTTTTTCTAAGGAAGAAAAAAGACCACACCAAATTCATCGTCGCTACATTATTAATCAGATCAAGTCTGGCTTCTGGTTAATTGACCAACAAGCAGCACATGAACGCATTTTGTATGAGCGTTATTTGGAAATGTTACAAGGTAGCAATACGAGTGTCCAAAAGAAATTATTTCCACAAACCATTCAACTTTCTGGAGCAGATGCGGCTTTATTAGGAGAAATATTGCCACAAGTAACTCAGCTGGGTTTTGATGTAGAAAGTTTTGGAGGCAATAGTTTCATCATACATGGTGTGCCCGCGGAATTCCAGCAGCGCAACGAACAAGAAATGATTGAGCGACTTTTAGATCAAGTTAAACAAAATTATGAGCTAAGTCTTGACCTTCACGAAAATGTTGCGCGTTCTATGGCAGTGAGTGCCGCGACAAAACGAGGACAGGTGCTAGAAATTTCAGAAATGGAATTGCTCATTGATCAGCTTTTTGCCTGTGCTATGCCGATGAAAAGTCCCACTGGTCGAAAGTGTTTCTTGAGTTTTGACCTAGAGGAGTTGGATAAACGTTTTAGAGAGTGAAGCAAAGAAATGTAGAACTGAAAATTGATGATTAGTTTCATACTTATCAAGTCGCCAAACAACCAATTCACCAATAAAAAAGATATTTTGCCATATGTTTAGAATGACTGGCGTAGTACGCAATTTATTGATTATCAATGTAATTATTTTTATATTGACAGAATTAGTCAATCCAGAACTGAAATTACAATTCGCGCTACACTATCCTGAATCTCCTTATTTTCGCCCCTTCCAGCTAGTCACCCACTTCTTCACACATGGAGGGCTAACTCACATTCTATTCAATATGTTTGGATTGGTCATTTTTGGTGGCCCGTTGGAATCTATTTGGGGACCCAAGAAATTTTTAATTTACTATTTAATCAGTGCAGCAGGTGCGGCTTTTTTACACTTAGCAATGGCTTTTTTAGGCGTGATAGAAGCTGCCCCAGCAGTAGGCGCATCGGGAGCGATTTATGGTTTACTTATCGCTTTTGCAATGAAATTTCCAAATACTGAGTTGATGCTGATCTTTTTGCCCGTACCAATCAAGGCGAAATATTTTGTGCCAGGCTTGATTGCACTAGATTTAATTCTAGGATTTGGTAGCTTTGGTTGGGATCCAATAGCACATTTCGCACATTTGGGCGGTGCATTATTTGGATTCTTATTACTTTTGTACTGGAAAGAGGTGAATTCAGGGATGTATAGCTAGATTTTATTGACTCATTTGGTTGTTAGTTTATCTATTAGAGCTAAAAAAACAATGAAACTGTCAACTTTTTTCCATGCATAAACAGAATTGGACAGTTGGCTGTTAAGTCGTAGTTATTATTTTTGCTTCATTAAGAAGTTTATTATTCGGAATTCATTTGTTTAGTATTCAATATTTAGAATATAATGTTTCAATCTCTCTGGGAAGACGCAAAGCGGGAATTTAGTTATGGGAATATGGTGACTCGACTCATCATTGTGAATGCAGCGGTCTTCGTTCTAATAGGGTTGATTGGTGTCATCTTCTTCCTATCAGTGGGTACAGGGACTCCCGAAAAAATATTGGAGATCAAGCGTCTATTTAGTGTCAACAAGGACTTTATGTTCAACTTGACCCACCCTTGGGTGATTATTACTTATATGTTTCTGCATGATGGCTTTTTCCATATCCTTTTCAATATGCTGTTTTTGTATTGGTTTGGAAAAATCGTGAGTGACTTTCTAGGAAATCAACGCATTCTACCTATTTACTTATTGGGTGGTTTAGCAGGTGCACTAGCCTATTTTCTATCGGCGCAGTTAGATGTCCTTCCAATTGGTCCGTTCGCTTTGGGTGCATCAGCTGCAGTAATGGCAATTGTAGTTGCTGCAGGAGTGACAGCACCCAATTATTTTATGAATTTGCTGTTTATCGGACCTGTGAAATTGAAATACATTGTGGCAGTAATTGTGTTGTTAGATATATTTTCGGTCACTCAAATTGCACCCAATACAGGTGGAAGTATCGCTCATTTAGGAGGAGCTGCCTTCGGATGGCTTTTCGTAGTTTTACTTCGTCAAGGTACTGATCTATCTGTATTTGTGAACCGAACGATAGATGCCATCACTAACTTTTTCAAAACTTTATTTTCAGGCAATCGGAATGCACCTCCACGTAAGAAACGCAAGCCACACGTTGCTTACAAGAACCCTAACCGAACGCGCACTCAGCAAAAAAGAAAATCGCAGGGTAGGAAAAAAGGAAATAACAAGAGTGGCTCCAGTGCAGGTGATCTCTCTCATCAGGAGCGCGTGGATGCTATTCTAGATAAGATCAAGAAATCAGGCTATGAAAGTTTGACCACCGAAGAAAAAGAATTTTTATTTAATGCCAGTAAGCAAGACTAGATCGTTTTGTTGATCTGTTTACTTGTTGATTCGTTTAATAAATTCAAATCAACAAGTAAACGATTCAACTAATCAACAAAATAACGCGTGCCTCGTAAATTCACCAACAATTTCGCTCGATGGTTAAATCTGGGGCTTATTACGCTCACGCTTTTGTCCTATCTATCTCCATACATCAATCCGAATCATTTCTGGCCCATTGCACTTCTTGGATTGATCTATCCGATTCTGCTCGTACTTAATTTATTTTTCATTTTTTATTGGCTGATTAAGAAACGTCGCTATTTCCTGTTTTCTCTGACTTGTGTACTGTTAGGGTGGTCTTTTTTGACTAAGAATGTTGGCTTCAATAAAGAAAATCTGTCAGAAGAGCAACGCGTAAAAATATTATCCTATAACACACATAGCGGACGCAATTTTTTAAATCCAGAGACAAAAAAACGCAGCGGTGAAGCATTTGCAAATTACATCAATAGTAAGCAAGCAGATATTATTTGTATGCAAGAATTCTATAATAATCCACACTATAAAAAAATTAGAGGCAGCAAGGGCGAAAAATTTTATTTCACAGAATCGCAACCTGGTCCAATCGTCATCGCCTCTGCTTTTCCTATTGTGAAAGAAGGAGGTTTTGGTTTCATCAATGCTAGCAATGGCACTGTTTTTGCAGATATTGATATAAATGGAACGATTATACGCGTTTATAATGTTCATCTCAAATCGAATGAAATTACAATAATTGCAGATGAAGTTGCAGCCTCTAGAGACTTAAGAGAGCGAGAAACTTGGTCAAAAATAAAAACTATGTTGAAGGGTTATCGAAGGGCTACTAAGATCAGAGCAGCACAAACTAAAGAGATCACAGAGCATATTGCACAAAGTCCTTATCCAGTTCTAATCTGTGGCGACTTCAATGATGTACCGCAATCTTATGTGTATCAACAATTATCCCAAGGCAAGATCGACCACTTCCAAGAAACAGGACGTGGTATGGGTTCCACCTTTGCAGGAAGTATTCCATTTTTAAGAATTGACTATATACTGAGCTCCCCCGCAATAAAAACACTTAGGACCGAAGTGATCAAGGACGAATATTCCGATCATTATCCAATAGTTTCTGAGATCAACTTTCAAGTACTCGGACACAATTAAAGTAATATTTCATGACGGCATCTTTTCGGTTCTGGCTACTCATCCGCTATTGCGGTTCTTTCAATTAAAAGTCCACTGAACTTTTACTCTTTGGGTTCGTTCATTCACGCTAGCAGTTCATTTCGTCAAAAAGATACTTAATCTTTTTTGCAGGCACCACTACATGAATGTTATTTTTCCTAGCAATAACTCGTTATTCTTACAAAAAATGCCTTGTCTACATAAAAAACTTGCTCGGTCAAAAATGCCATTTACTTATGCACGAGTAAGTTTTTTATGTAGACAAGGCATTTTTTGTAAGAATAACGAGTTATTGCTAGGAAAAATAACATTCATGTAGTGGTGCCTGCAAAAAAGATTAAGTATCTTTTTG
>JBCDFY010000215.1:0-12495 GCA_039176995.1 Bacteroidota bacterium | reverse complement strand
ATCAAAGCACAAATTTAAAAAGTCTTACTTCCCAATTTTCCACCACCACAGACTTCGCAAATTATCAGTTAAAAATTATACCGTACACTCCCTTTAAAGAAAAACGGCACACCAGGCGTAAAGTGTAATTCTTCCACTGGCTCTACTTCTCCTTTCAAACGCGATTCGGTAGCGAATTGTGCTTCGTTCCACTCTTGATTGAAGAGGTTTTCGATATTGAAACCAATGGTTAAGTTCTTGAACGCGTAGGAAGCATTCAAATCGGTGATGAAATAGCCTTCTGCAATGATCGAGTTATCTTCATTCGCTGGACGGTCGCGGATGTAGCGATAGCGAATGCTGCCTGTGAAACCACCTGGATGACGGAAAGTCAAACCACCAATGGAAGTTAATTCTGGTGCCAATGGAATGCGATCTGCACCTTCTTCTTCTTCGATGGCTCTGGCGTAAGTATAGTTCACATCACCATCTAGGAACAAATAGTCATTCAACTGGAAACGAAGTGATAAATCTGCTCCTTGACGAACGGTTTTTCCACTAGGTTCTACTACTGCTGCATCTCCCACATAAACAAACTCTTGCTCTAGGAACAAATACCACAAAGCAGGCGTCACCCAAAGACGTGGAGCAGGTTTCCATACTGCACCAAAGTCCGCACCATAAGCGGCGGGCAAAATGTTTTCCGTACTTCTGTTGACTACTACGCGCGTATCATTAGAGTGGAAGCCTTTTCCTGCTTTTAGGAATACTTGCCATTGATTCGTTGGGTTGTAAATAATGTTGAATTTAGGAGAAAGGATCGCTTTATCCTCCGAAAGGCTGGTGTAAGCAACAGGTAAGCGATCAATATAGTCATAGCTGAACACATCCAATCGGAGTCCTGCATTGAACATCCATTTTCCTAAATCTAACTGCGCATCTACGAAGCCTTTTGCATTGGTTTCATTGATATCACCCAATGCCAATTGCTCTAGGGAAGTCTTGCGATTAGCCGTGCGCTCTAAGATCACATCGTCCACATCATCGTAGCGAAGCCCTAGACCTGTGCTCAATTGCAGATCACCATTATCCAAAGCAACACTGTGAAATAAGGAAGAATTTACACCATAGATGCGGCGGTCTTCGGACTGGCGAATTTGGTCTCCATTTTCAGGATCTTCTAGGAAAAAAGTGAAATTAGAAAACAACTCAAAGTCATAGTGACTGAAAAAAGCATTGGTTTTCAAGAAAGTATTGCTATTCACGATCTTGGTGTGGTTAATCGCTACATTGGTGCGGCTAGTGCTACCACCTTCGGTATCATCAATGGCACCAAAACGTGTAATTGTCCCATCATCTACGGCACGCTGCGGAATCTGACCAGAGGCATCCCATTTGCTTTGGAAACGGGAAATTTGCATGGATAAGCGATCACCATTATCTAGCTCCGCGCTATACTTACCCATGATGTTGAGTCGCTTGAAATTCTGTGGAGATTCAAACGGACCATCGCTCATGAGGTACTCTGTGGCTACATAAGCATTCTGTTTTTTATTATCACCTAACAAATCAAAAAGCCCAACTGTACGGAAAGTATTGAACTGTCCAAACTCTACGCCAAAAGTACTTCTATCTAGTTTTTCTTTGGTCTTAAAATCAATGTAACCTGCTGTAGTAAAATTACCTTGATCGGTATAATATGGACCTTTACCAAAATCAATATTTTCTATTGTTTCAGGTATCAAAAAGTGTAAATCGGCATATCCCTGACCGTGCGCGTGAGAAACCATATTCACAGGCATTCCATCTACGGTAATGGAGACATCTGTTCCATGGTCAATATCAAAACCACGTAGGAAAATCTGTTCGGCTTTTCCGCCACCTGCGTGCTGACCGATGAATAAACCTGGCACTCTGCGCAGTATTTCTTGCGAAGAATTTACAGGTGTAACGCGCAAATCAATACTCGTCAAAGTATTGATGGCTTTCAGTGAATTGGAGACACTAACTTGTTTTAGATCTATGATTTCTTCTTGCAGGACGACTTTGAATTCTTGGTTGAAATCGCTTGGCTGAATCACTCTTTTTTGCGTCTCGAAGCCCAAAAAACTAATAACTAAAGTATCACCAGCCGCTACTTTTGGCATTTCAAATTGCCCTAAAGCATTGCTATGACTGTGCTTTTCGCCAGAAGGCGTGTAAACATAAACATCGGAAATAGGGTCGTTGTATTTATCGGTGATTTTACCTCTTAGGCTTTGTGCCATTAGGCTTTGGCCTAGGAATAGCAATACAGCTATGTAAAGTATCTTTTTCATGATTTTTGCTTAACTAATAAATGAAAGAATAATCAAGAGAGAAGTCAGACTACCCGCGATAGGGATCGAGGCGGTTGAATCGTTTTACTGTCAGCAATCAGATAATTAACGTAATCTGACAGTCGAAGACGATCTGACGATACAATGGTCTGTACGCTGACTTCTCGAAATATGTTAAGCAAAAAATCTTGGAGGAGGCAAGTTAATCTGTTGAATAACAGACGATAAAGAAAAAATAGAATTAAAGTTTCTTAGAGGTCGGAGTGTTAAACAATCGGAAAGATCGGAAAGATCGTTGATGATTTTTACTTGTTTTTTGAGTTGCTGATGGTGGCGTTGTTGTTGCTCTTGCTTTTGTTGATCACTTTTTTCTTTGAGTTGCTCCAAATTAGCTAAGGCAATTTCTTGACTGTGGTCATGTTGAACATCCTCACTAAATGCATAAACCGAATTGGTGACTTGTGCAGTAGTCGCCACTTCATAATAGACTTCAATCAAAAAATGGTGGAAAATGCTCATGCCGTAGCTTACGAGCAGTAAGACAAGGACGGGGAGGCAATATGTCCGCAAATGTGTGAGCATGCTAAGTCTTGAAAAAATCTTAGATCAAAGGTATAATAATTATTTATATGCTTGGCATTGGGTTTTGGATTTTTGGTATGAAATTCGCACTTATACGAATAAAAGTCTCACCTATCGCTCTCCTCGTTTCACTTATTCATTTCCAATCGCTCTCCTAATTACTTCTTCTAATTTTGATGATGAATCAAATTAGAAGTAATTCGATATGAAAAAAGTAATCTTTATCATTGGGCTGTGTATCACTTTGTTACCAACTACCTCGGATGCGCAGTTAAAAGGCTTAAAAAAAAATTTAGAAAAGGCTAAGAACTCCATTACAGGCAAGTCAGGAGCAACTAAAACAGTAGAATTAGATTTTGAGAGCAAATCGCGTATGCCTGCGGTGGCTTGGTACAGTTTACTAGATGCGGTCAGGCTGTCGCTAGATGGAAAATTGACAATGGCAGCTGATTTAGATGTTTACTTTCTGCCTAACAAGACTGTCTCTGGTCAGACAGTAAATTTTAGATCGAACTATATGCATGAGATCGTCTTGTGGGCAGATGTAGTGGATGCAGCAACTCAAGAGAAAAAAGGAACAATCCACTTTATTGCTTATGACCATAACGTTGGGCATCCCAAGTCCACCATTGAGCAAAAGACTGGAACGAGTCAAGACGAATTTACGGACTTCGTGCAACTGAAAGACGGTAAATATGAACTTCAATTCTTTGCTGGTGATACACATTACTACACTTTCCCCTTTGAGGTCATCAAAAAAACAAGTGCTAATGCTTATTCTGCAATGAGTGAGATGTATTTCTTAGAAGGGAGCAACTTGTGGAAAGATTATGCTTATATAAAAATGACTTATGATGAAGCGCATAATCAGAACGTCCTGAATTTCAGTTACTACGTGGGTAATGAAGACACGAATGTAAAGGATGCGAGTCGTCCAGATGAGACACTTCCTGCGGAGTACAATGCCATCGTCAAAAGAGGCAATCAGCTAATTGGAACGCATTACTGGGGAGCTAATGGAAAGGCTCAATACCAGCCCAGTCTTCAACTTCATGGCGATTCTCAGCGTGGTAGATGGCTGAAAAATAGTAGAGATTTAAGTGTATATCCAAGAAGAAACTCATCTGATCGTCCACAACAAGTGTCACTCGAAGCGGATTTAAAAGATGGTAGCTACACCATTGAAGTCTCAATCAAATTAAAAGACCAGCCATTGGAAAAGCGCATTTTTCCATTTACAGTGAAAGGAGGCAGAATTCAGTCCTTGGCAGAAACAAAAAGCAAAGATTCAAAGCGAGTGCTGGAGCAAGGTCCAGAAATTATCTTCTTAAAAAGAACTAAATGAAAGCAGTAGTGCTTATTATAGATAGTTCCCGCAGGAAGTCCAAAGGACTTCCTGTTTCATATTCGACCATATGAACTGGTACTTGAAAGTATTGAATAATTATGCCAAGTTTAAAGGTAGAGCAAGGCGACAAGAATACTGGATATTCGTTTTGTTCAACATGATATTTGCGTTCGTCACAATTATTTTGGATCATCTTTTTGGACTTATTTTTGATGGATTAGATTGGGGGTACTTATGTATCATCTATGTTCTAATCGTTCTCCTTCCAGGATTGGCGGTTTCTGTTAGAAGATTGCACGATATTGGAAAAAGTGGTTGGTTTTTGTTACTCGCACTCCTTCCATTGATTGGATCGGTTTGGTTGTTAGCGCTGCTTACAACAGAGGGAAATATTGGAGATAATAGATATGGCGAATGCCCGAAAGAAACACAGACAGATTACTCCGAAATAAGCCGCTCTTATCGCGATTTTCTAATCTTTTTTGCGGTTATATGGATTTGCTTCAATAATCTTTTTTGGATAGTGCTCCCAACATTCGGTCTTGATTTCTACTCTACTTCGGTCTTTAAAATCTTAAATTATACAACGTCCCTTGTTTGGGTGGTCATTCCGATTAGCTTGGCTTTCACCATAAAAAGTAAGCCAAAGCAAACTGCTGCTTTTGTATTGAGCGGACTCTATGTTTTAAGTCAGGGCAGTTCTATTTTGATACGAATTATTCAAGATGGTTAAGTAATGATGTAAAGGATTTTATTATACAGTTCATTAGTATAAATATCTGACTATTAATGCTTTTCTTTTTGTTTGATCAAAAAGAAACAAAAAATCATCCCGATAACTATCGGGAGCATGGATTTTGCTATCCCATCCGCTGGCGGTTCACTCACTTGAAAGTCCACTGGACTTTCACCAAAGGATCCCTCGTTCCCATTCCAAAAGTGCCAAAAAAAGCTAAATATCCAAAACTTTATGATTGCAACATTGACACTTTCAAGGAAATTGCGAAAGCAATGGACAACTTAATCTCGGCTTATGGCAAAGCAGGCGATTACACCAAGCAGATTGAGGTATGCAAGGCACTATCTGCTTGGGCGGAAGATGGAAAACCGAAGTTTAACCAATACAATAATTTTGTTCAATTATTGAAGGAAAAGGCTCGAAAAGATGCGTCTATGCAGTCTTCCTACGTCAGACATACCAGTGTGATGGTATGGATTGGTTTGCTAGTTGGAGAGTATAAAGTATCCAAAAAGCACTAAAAAACGATGAAAATAAAACCTGTAGATTCTTATCTTATTACCAATTACGCTCCTTGTCTCCTGTTTCTTGGGAAATATAAAAAAGCAGAAAAAGTATATTTCAAATACTACGATGAACCATTCAAACCAGGTGAAAAAATCATTGACGGATTTATGAACGATTTCGAGGAATTTGAAGAGAAAGACGTGATTCCTGAGCAGCATCAAGTGAAGGTGGAAAAGATTAAGGCGAAATTAAATCAGCTTCGAGGATGAAGAAAACCACTATGTTTCTTCTATGCTTCCTGATCGGAATAATAGGCTTTTTGCTTTGTAGTCAAATGGCACTCACTCTAGGTTTTATGTCGCAAGTAAGAGGATACATAGATTACTGTTATTCTGTAAAATTGCCACATACCTTAAATATAATCCTCATAGAAATAGTATTTACCGCACTGATTAGTGGTTTATTGCTTTATGCAGAACTCTTTGGGCTAACTCGAAAAAGACTAAAATACATTTTAACAATCGCAACCTTAAATTTAAGTTTCATGGCTTATCAAGTCATTCAATATCCAATACTGCTGCGCGTACTTCTTGGATGGGGAAACGATCCCGATACCGTAAAGCCAATAACCCATCCTTTGCTGTACAGCTCTTTGCTAAACGCTTTTTTGATAATACTGCTGACTTACAGAAAAAGGAAACTCCTTGCTGATCAACTTTTTATTCGAGTTACTTACAGTACTTGTATTCTGCTTACACTCGCAGAAGTGATGAGTAGAGTGAATACTGTTTATCAGGCGTGTATGGGATAAAATAATAATAATATGAACACCAAATCATTGCCGCTCTTAATCTATTTCATTTTTTCATCATTTGTCCTTTTGGCACAGGACCACGTCTCTTTAGCAAAAGTCAAAAAAGGCGATCATTACGGCTACATAGATGATAATGGGAAGGAAATCATTCCCTGCGAATTCGATTATATCTCTAGCACTGTGGGAGATGGATTAATTGCAGCGTACAAGGACAGAAATTGGGCATACTATGATGTGAAAGGACGCAAAGTTTTAGATTTGGGTAATCAATACAACTACTGTGGAGACTTTAGCGAAGGACTAGCAGCCGTCTCCAATTCCTATGCCCTATTAGGTCACTATGATAGTTGGGAGGTCAGAAATAAGGATACTCGCTTCATCAATCGAAATGGTAAAGAAGTATTTCAAGTGAGCGAAGAATTCAGCAGTAGAATTTCTCTTCACTATTCTTCAACTTTTAAAAACGGACTGCTAAATGTTCAAATACCCGATCCTGGAGGACGATTAGATGGCATAGAGCAGCTTAATGTTTTTCTGAATCGGCAAGGTGAAATGGTGATTCCTCCACTTTTTGGAGAAGAAGAGGCGGTCGTTTATGAATTTCAAGAAGGATTAGGAAGGACGATTGTTTGGGGAGGAGGCAAGGACTCGATTGGGTTTGTGAACAAACAGGGAGATTGGGTGATTCCTCCGAAGTATCAATTTGCAACGCCCTTCCAAAATGGGGTTTCGATGGTGAAGCAAAAGCGGAAAGGTAATCCTTATTACAGCTATTTTTTGATCGATAAAAAAGGCAATTCCATCTTTCCTGACAGCATAGATTGCGAAGAGGAATATTTTGAAGAGTTAGTGGCGATACATAATGGCTCGAAGTATGCTTTAGCAAAAACAGACGGAACAATACTCACGGAGTTTAAATATCAAGACTTAAAGCTAGGTAAAGTTTGTGTTGCAAAACTAGACGACCGATTTCTATTTTTAGATCGCAACGGACAAGTTTTGCAAGAAACGGACTACATCTATGCCGATGGATTTCAAGATGGTTTATGCATTGTGGTGAAAGATCGAAGAAGGGGATTGACTGGCGTTGTTAATACTAAAAAGGAGGTAATTGTTCCATTGCAAGCAGGCGTGAATTTTTACATCTGTGGTGGCGTGATTTTGAAATATTACGACGAAGTACCTGACGATCTAATTGATTTTCAACATTTTAATCGGCGAGGCGAACACATTGATTTAAGTGCTTACGATAAGATTAGTTATTATCAATACGTTCAAATACCATAAAATCTAACTCATGAGAATCTTCTTTCTATCCTTAATAGTATGCTATTCACTAATAGCCAAAGCCAATGATGGCGCGTATTTTGCTTCGGGTAATCACCTAATTCCTGTCCGAGAATCGCAAGTGAGCATTACCAAAGAAGTCCTCAAAATTGAGCGGATGGAAAATGGTTATTTGCTGGTTCATGTGAACTACATTTTTTACAATCCAAAAGAAGAGAAAAAAATCTTAGTAGGATTTGAAGCCCCTTCTCCAAGTGGCGATGTAGATGGAACGCCTCTGAATGGAAAACACCCCTATATTTCTGATTTCGAGGTGATTATGAATGGTGAGACTTTATCCTTCAATTGCGCTATTGTCCGAACAGAAGGATACTACACTGATAAAAAAATCAATGCTATATCCGAGCAGGAGGCAGTCGGTGCAGATTTTGATAGAAATTATCCCGACTTCTTTTATGTCTATCATTTCAATGCAAGATTTAAGCATGGCATCAACACGGTCAATCATGTTTATCAGTTCCAATTATCTTCTTCCACAGAATCGCTTTTTAGTTTCGAGTATATCCTGACTGCTGCCAATCGCTGGGCAAATCAGCAAATTGATGATTTTACATTGATTTTGGACTTGGGCGAATTTGAAGATTATAGTGTGGAGAGAACTTTTTTCACAGATTCTGAAAATTGGCGCGGTGCAGCAAAATTTTTGGAAGGTAAGAAGAGGTTTTATTCGGAAGAGGAAATGACTCCTTTGAGAATCATTACCAGTGATGCGCCTGTAATTTACCAACAGAAAAATTTTAAGCCTGACGGGGAATTATTGATCTACAAATCCGCTTATTCGTGGGAAAAATTTCAGAGAAAGGTATTCGATTATCAGGAAGACGAATTGCCCTACGATTTTGAGAGCTTTCAATCAATATTTCAAACCAAAGATGCCGAATCTTACAAGGTTTTAAGAAATCTTCCCTTTGCTAGGAGAGGATACATTTTTAAAAATGATCTAATCCAAAAATACTACGAATCTTTGAGTTGGTATTATCCTAATCCAGCATATCAAGCCGATTTGAATGCTTTGAGTAGAGAGGAACAAGAGTGGCTCAAAAAAATGAAAGAACAAAATGAGTAGAATCACTAGGTAGTGGGTCAAGCCCGTTGATTTATCAGCTTAGACTTACCAAGTTTACAAAACTTGGCAAGTCTTCTTTAGCACTTATGCATTCTAAACGATAGATGCGACTCAGTTATCTTAATTTTATTGATACAATTATTATCACTAATAAAAACAATAATCAATGATACTGAGAACATTATTTACTTCCCTCATTATGCTGTGTACACTTTCGTTATCTTCTAATGCAAAAGCAGAAAAACTAAGTAATTCAATATAGAGAATTCCGTAGACACCCAGTATTCTGGAATCCGTTCAGTTATTATTTTTATTGTTGAAAATCACGTAACTAGGCTTTTTGACTTATCTATTAAGGAAGCCTGGGAAGCTTATGAGCGAGAAGAATTATTAATTACAGAGCTAGTTAAAGATGAAAAGTACGCTTTGAGATATGATGGAATATTAGAGATTGTAGTTGTGGATAGCGCAGGATAAATAACGAAAAATAAAAAACATGAATAAGGCTATTCTTTGTCAAATGCTCTTCCTCTTTTTCTGCATAGTCTCTGGAAGTTCACAGCATAAGAACATACTAGAATGTATGGAAATAATTGGCTTTAATGCTTTTAAATACATCAATTATGATGCCCTCCCATCGCGATGGGACACCATTATTGATGTAAAAGCAGGTTACTATGAGATAAATTACGATTTTGACGTTAATGGTATAACTAAGCTCTGCCAAGTCGCCAAGTTCAATAATTCAGATGGCACTATTCTAGTTGGCATCACAGGATATTATGCAGATGGAATATGTAGCGGTCATCCTTCCAAATTCTACGAAATTTCAAAACTAAGAGATAGCTTCCTTCTCGTTGAGCAGGAGCGCATATTTCCTTCTTTAGATTTTTCAATGTTTTTTACAAATGCTAAGCCAATTCAAGCACTAGAAAAATATCTACCCGAGATAAGAGAAAAGTATTTTAATCATTTGGATACCTACAAAGATTCGGAAGCTACGATAAAAGATTTGATGGAGGCAATCTATGATTATCATGTCATCATTCCTAGAAAAGGGACAACAGCTGAGGTAACACTTATTGTATGCGACTTTGATATATTTGATACACGAATTGATGAGCTAAACATTGACCTTGATGAATGGGATAACGCAATTGGAGGTCATATTGGAGTAGTAGAATTTGCCTATAATAGAGATCTAAAGCAGTTTCGACCTATTCTTGGGAAGGAATGAATTCGATTTGTGGACTGTACTTATTCGTGGAAGTACGTTTGATAATGGAAGAACAATTAGATAACAGTCAAGTATGCATTACCCATAACTGTTTCGTTACGTCGTTTAGCAGTACTTTTAATAGCTATAAAAAATGATAAAACGCTCAACGCTCTTCAGCTTCATAATCCTCCTTAGCTTCCATTCCTTTAGCCAAAGCAAACAGAAGCGCGATATTCAATTTTATTTTGATAATTTGCCAGATACTTGCTTTCAGCTTTGCAAGCTGAAAGTACCAAGTGTGATGAGTTCTCACAGAAAAGTACTAGACATTCGTAATGGCTTCATATCATTTAAACAGTGGCCATATGATGACAATGATCCAGCTAGTTTTCAAGCAGCCCTGTTCAAAGGAAGTGATAATAAAGATATCATTGCTGTTTCCACAAGGAGTTGCGGCGATATGTTTGCCTGTTTCTACCTCAATTCTTTCTTCTATATTTATGAAGATGGAAATTGGGTGAAAGCAGATACCTTACTTTTGCCTGAAATCACCCTAAAACTGTTTTACGATGATTCATCGAATTCCAATCTTTTGAATAAGTATGGACATTTCGAGTACCACTACATCCTTCCTAGATACGGCACAGAAATTAAGATCGAATTGAGTATCTGCGATTATTTGACGTTCGATAATCCGGAGGTAACGGATGAACAATATGATAAACTGATCCGAGAGAAGAAAGTAGTATATTTAAAATGGGAAAAAAGTTCTAATCAATTTAAAATCAAGTAGATTTGAAGATTTTCCTTCCAGTATGAATTTCAGAAGGGTACACATTTTTGAAATCTGTGAGGTATGAATTAATAAACTAGCATGAAAAAAGCGTTCAGTATAAGCTTAATTTTTTATCTCCATTTTCTGCTACCAGTAATATTATCTGGAGGCAGTATTTACTTATCACCTGAATCAAAAATGGGAGGATACTACGATATAAAAATTATAGAAATCAATCGAGCAGAAGCAAGTGTCAAAATGCGCATCAGAATGTTCAACTATGATGCTGGTAAAATTTATGATTCGGTGGGTTTTGGATTGCAACTCTTGGAGAATGGAAAATGGAAAGGTTCTTTGATCGGTGAGGAGATTAGTTTTGAGGATTTACTCGATCCAGAGTGGTGTCAGAAATACGCCAACGGCTTTGTGAAATCCGTTGAAAAAGTAGAACAATCTTCTGATCCTCCAATTGCGATATTGACGATTTATTGCACTGATTCGGCTTGGACTTCGCACTTGTTAGTAGGGGAGGAGTGGGAATCTTACGCTTACGAAGTTGCCCAAAAATATGACGCTTGCGAGCCGATTCTTTACCAAAAAGTAGAAGGTTCTAATGCAGATTCTGACGAATCGATCGGATGGATGCCCGTTCCCAGTTTTTTGTATGCCCAAGGAACTCATCGTTTACCAAATGTAGTACTGATACCAAAATTTACGGAAAGTAGCTATTATATTAAAGACACCCTTCGATTTACTCAGGAAAATCAGCACGAACTGCTAAAGTTACACGGAAAATACATTAAGGATTTGAAGACCAAGCATGCTGGAATATTTACATGGAACGACAGCGCAGAGAGATACGAAATACAATTCATAGGGCGCGGTACGCGAAATGGAGACTATTATGGAAAGTATGGCAGCTTTGAGTTTCCAGAAGAAGTAGGTCTGTTTGCGCTCAAGCCCAACTTCAAGCGACACCACCCATTTCTGACTTATTTCGAGCTTTTCAAGATGACAAATCCAGTGATCAAATCAGCTCAAAGAACAAGAAATTCAGTTGCTTTAGAAGTAACTGGAATCTATGATATTGATAAGCTGGAACTGAATAAAGCAAAAATACTGAAACTGCTCAATAGTAATTTTATAGATACCTACGGCTATGTCGGAGAGACAGACAGTGAGTTTCCACTAAGTCGACTTTTAAAATACTTTGCTCAAAAAGATAGTCAAAACGATTTAGACATCGTCCTTCCTAAAGTAGCGAATGGCATCATTCTGGACTACTCTTATGAGTATCCTAGCAAATTGCTAGAAGACTACGATTCGATGGATTTTAAAAGTTTAGTAGCGTATTTTGAAAAGGAACAATGGCCTTGTTTCAAATTTAATATTGAGCTTTCGGATGAAGTTTTTGGGGTACAGCTAGAGAAAGCTATTCAGACTGTAAGACCGATTGTACTCAACTTTGTTTCTAGTGATATTGAGCATTGGGAACAGCCGATTTTATGGAAAGACTACCAGCATTTGGTGGATCAATAGGCTATAACATTCTTGAGAAATGTGAAGATTAAAGTACGCATTGAGCTCCCTATTTTTCACTTTCTTCGCATTAAAATTTTATGCCTTACATTGAATTTGAAAGGTTATTACACTGTAAACTAAGTTTTATGCAACTTTTAACCAGAAGAGTTTGAGGAAGAAAAGCAGTTTTGAAAAACCGTTTTTCTTCCTCAACACCCTTTCCGCCGCCGTCGAAGACGGCGGCGAGTGTTTTTTTGAAGCTCGAAAAGCTAAGGCTTTT
>JBCDFY010000214.1:0-12580 GCA_039176995.1 Bacteroidota bacterium | reverse complement strand
TTTCATCAAAATCTTTAGCAATTTGTCTCGACTTTCCACTTGCTAAATCTAGGATGAAGTTTTTACCATTTTTGTAATAATTGGAGGTCCGATTGTCTAAATCACTGCTATACAGAATAGATTTGCCATCAGGTGACCAATCCGAAAAGAAATCGGCACTTGGATTTTTGACTAGAGAAGTTACCGTTTTATCTTCCAAATTTACTAGAGAAATATCCGCATTGAAGAAAGAATTAATTAAAGGGTCAGGCGTATGAGTAAAGGCTATAGTTTTGCCATTGGGAGACCATTGGAAATTACGAATTGTATATTCCACACTATCAATTACGGCATCTGCTTTTGGCAATTCTTGACAAGTCCAAGCCTGTGCTGTGCTGTCTTTTTTATCATAGCAAGGCAAAGTGACCACCGCATTTGGCTGAAAATCAATTGTATACAACCAAGATAAGCGATATTCTGCATCGTCTTCATCGAATGCGCCGTATTTTTCTTTGCGCTTTTTATCTTTTTCTTCGAGCTGCATCGTGAAAGCAATCTGCCTACCATTAGGTGACCATTCGTAGCCGCCAATATTGCCTTTTTCGTGGGTGATGGGAAAGGCTTCTCCACCTTGAATTGGAATGACATGAATTTGAGTACTTTTCCCTCGTTTTGCTTTAAAAGAGATATATTTTCCATCGGGCGACCAAGCAGGCGAGAAACTGCTGCCGTCTGCGGTTCGAGTCAATTGGAAAGGCGTTCCATCATTTTTAGATAGCCAAATTTCGGTATCGAAACGATTGTTTTCCCAGTCGGTGGAAGAGACCGTGAACAGCGTATGTTTTCCATCAGGAGAGATGATCGCGTTGGATGGTCGCTGAAGAGCGATGACTTGCTCGAAAGCAGGAACGACGGGACTGTCTTGAGCAAAAAGATAAATAGTGAGTGTACAACTAGCAAGTACGAGTGCAAATTGTTTCATAGTGTGGTGATTTTCTTTAAGCCATGAAGGTAAAGAAAATTTGGAGTTTGTTGAAGTGGTTTGCCATTACTTTCCCCCCAACGCCAACGGCATCTCCCGCAAGCGTTGCCCAGTCAAACGAAAAACGGCATTGGCAATGGCTGCGCCGATGGGTCCAAGTGGTGGTTCTCCGACTGCACCAGGTTTGTCGTCGTTTTCTAAAATGACTACATCAATTTCTTTAGGTGCATTGCGCATCATTACCATTTGGTAAGGTCCATAAATGGTGGGCTGAAGCGAACCATTGCGCACAATCATTTTTTCAAACAACGTACCACTGATTCCCATGATGATTGCTCCCTCGCATTGGGCACGAATTTGGTCAGGATTCACAGCAATACCTGGATCAATGGCGCAGGTGACTTTATGAATTTTGATCTGATTATTTTCAACAGAAACTTCCGCAACTTGCGCGCAAGGTGTATTGACATCCGTGGAAGCTGCAAAGCCCATGGCTCGCCCATTGTGGACACCATCTTTCCAGTTTACTTTTTTTGCAGCAGCTTTGATGACTTCTTTTAAGCGATAACCTCGATCATCATTTTGAATTTGATCTAGTCTAAATTGTACTGGGTCTTTCCCCGCCTCGATGGCAAGTTCATCCATGAAACTTTCAATAGCGAAAGTGTTGGCTAACAATCCCAAGCTGCGCCACCAACTCGTAGCAAAAGGTAGTTTGACGCGCCAAGAAGTGGCACTGAAATTTGGAATAGCTTCGTATTGTATCATACCCCCTCGCCAAGCCCCAACGTCTGCACCCATCAAATGGGGAAGGAAATCGGGTAGAATAGCAGAACCGTAAGCAACATCTCCACTAGACAGATCATGCGAGATCGCTTCAATTTTACCCTGCTCATTCAATTTTGCTTTGAGTACATGATGCGTGGGAGGCCTAAAAGTATCATTTTGAAATTCTTCTTTTCGATTGAAAAAGCACTTCACAGGTTGACCAACTGCTTTGGAGAGCACGGCTGCTTGTATCGCATTGGGGGTGTGTAATCGACGTCCAAATCCACCACCCAGAAAGGTGGGCTGAATATTGACCTGTTCCTTCTTGAGACCAATTCGCTTTGCTACCTCGTTTCTCGTTATTTTAACTACCTGTGTAGGAAGTATAACGGTGGCTTTATCTTTTTCCACGAAGGCTAATGCACCATTCGGTTCTAATTGTGCATGCGCTCCTATTGGACTTTTGTATTCGGCAGTGATTATATTTTCTCCGTCGAGTATTTTACTTGCATTTCCCTTCTTTTGAATCTGTACAGGCTTACCTTTTCCAACTAAGATCATTTCTTCGATCTCTTCGTTTTGCCATTCTTTTTCTATTGCCCATTCTACTGTTATCGCTTTTTTTGCGTTTTCTGCCTCCATCCTAGATGTTGCCACAACCCCTACAAAGTCTGGTTCTCTCACAATTTTCACCACTCCTGGCATCTTTTCCGCTTCGCTGGTATCTGCACTCACATATTTTGCAGTAACAATGGAAGGTCTAACTACTGCGCCATAGAGCATATTGGGTAGCTTAGCATCCATTCCGAAAATGGGTGCCCCAACCACCTTATCTCTCAAGTCTACTCTCGGAATATCTTTGCCTATGTATCGGTAAGTAGTTGTAGTTTTTAAAGCTGGCGTTTTAGGGATTTTCCATTCTTTTGTTTGCTGGATAATTTCACCATAAGTCAAACTGCTTCCATTACCCGAAATGATACCATTTGCTACTAAAAGGATTGCTGAATCAGTCTTCAATAGGTCTGCTGCTGAATTTCTTAACATTTCGCGCATTGTAGCTGCCAATTCTCGTAGAGGTATCCAAAGGCTAGCGATAGAAGTACTGCCACCCGTTGCGAATTGATCTAAATTCCCCGAAGCACTGGCTGCATGAACAACTTTTATATCCCTCACATCTACTTCCAATTCTTCCGCCGCCAATTGTGCCATGCCCGTGAATGTTCCTTGTCCCATTTCAACTTTTGGACTATGCAGTACTATCTCATTGTCAGCGGTAATCTCAAACCAGATAGTGGGATCGTCCTGCGAACCCGCGTATGGTGATTCTAATTCGTTGGCTATATCCGCCATTGTTCTGCGTATTGGATTACAACCAAGCATACCTACGCCAATCATCACGCCTGTTCCGATAGCAGATCGGAGGAGAAATTTTCTTCTGGAAAATTCTTTTTTCTTACTCATGGTTGAGTTCTTTTTATTTTGAAGGAGAGCATAAATTAGATTGAAATTGTAGATGCTGTTCAGCTATTCGTATTCTTAATTTCCGCTGCGCGATGAATTGCTTTTCGCATTCGGTAATATGTGCCACAGCGACAAATATTCATAATGCTGTCATCAATATCTTGATCGGTGGGATTTGGGATTTTGTCCAAAAGCGCAGCAGTGCTCATCATGAATCCAGGCTGGCAGTAACCACACTGCGGAACAATTTCTTCTACCCATGCCTGCTGTACAGGATGCAGATTGTCGCCTTTTGAGAGTCCTTCAATAGTCGTAATCTCTTTGCCTTCTGCAAATTTTATGGCATAGGAACAAGAGCGCACAGCTTCTCCGTCAACATGCAAGGTACAAGCACCGCAAGCCGCTTTTCCGCAACCAAATTTTGTGCCTTTCAAATCCAGCAAATCGCGCACCACCCAAAGTAAAGGCGTGTCTTTATCTACTTTTATACTTTGAGGCTGACCATTGATGATGAAGGATATTTTCATATTGAACTAATGATTGTTGGATGAATTTTCGACACAAATTTGCGTTTAAAAGTAATTATTTCTATTCCTCGGGAATCGGTGCGCCCGCTGCTGCCCATGTCTTCACCGCCTCAATAAATTCCGCTTCGGAAACGGGCGGTTTTTCTCTTGGAGCACCTTCGTGATTGACGCCTGGATTCCAAGCCCAAAGCACCAACTCATCTTCTGTCATATGCTTAACTGTTTCCTCTAGAGAACGTCCACCGTTTTTCTCTTTATCCAAAATCGCTTTTGCAATTTCCGTCTTACTTAAACCTTCCCAAGCCATACTTCGTGGTGCAAAGTGCCAATGTGGTGCACCCGGAACCCCTGAATTTAGGTTATTTTCTTTTTGGTGACAAGTTTCGCACTTTAACGCCGCCACGCCATGTCCGTCTGTTCCTCTTTGCACATTAAAATAGTGAATATGACTGTCTTCCCCTTGTCGTGGACGATCGCCTGACGGATGACAATTCATACATCTTTTGTGCATGATCACTGCCATCATCTTATCGAAAGCTGCCTCGGTATCCAGCTGGTTTTCTGATAAAGTCACACTATTTTCCGTGTTCGACCTAATGGTAGTACTTACTAGAGAGAGTAGAATAAGAAAGGCAAAAAAATAGTATTTTTTCATACAGTAAACTTTGTGGGTTAGAAGGATAAGGTACGGTATTCTTAAAGTGAATCTGTTCTGCTTTTGTTCATATCAGATAAGAAAACCTGTAAAAAAGGAAAAGGGTAGATGAAAATATATTCACTACCCCTAGAACCATTAATAGATTGGATCTAACCTGTAAATTTTAATTAAGATTTCTATTACAGGCTGTCTATCCAATTTTTAATATCTTGTTTGGTCTCTCCAGTTCTTTCCTGAATTCTACCAAGTAATTCGTCTTCTTTACCTTCTTGGTAAGCCAAATCATCATCAGTCAATTGACCGTACTTTTTCTTCAGTTCTCCTTTCACTTGATTCCAATTTCCTTTAATTTTATCTGCTGTCGCACTCATAATCTCTCAATTTTACTTGGTTAAAAAATATTGCTTCTATTTGATTTTGAGGTTGCTAATAAACAGTACACTACAACTGCTTTCTAATTTGATCTTAAAGTTTCTATTAATTCTTGTTTATTCATTTTCGAGCGCCCTTCAATACCAATTTCCTTAGCTTGAGCATACAATTCTTCGTAAGTACGGTCTTCGTATTTGTTTGCGCTACCTCCTTTCTTTCCAGCATTGGGTGCATTAGCAATTCTGGCAGCCTTTTCTTGACTGTACCCTTTTTCACGCAGCACCTCATACTGGTCGTCGTTCATGATACTTGGTCTATCTTGCTTCGCCATAACTACCTCCTGTAAAGTTTACTGAATCTAGGAGTTTGATTCATATAGCTTTGTACAAAAGGACAACTAGAGGAAACCTGATAATCATTTGTTTCTGCGAAAAGCATTGCTTCTTCAGTCATTTTCTTTCCAACGCCTATATCTCTAATCGTTTTTGGCACATAAGTTGACACGAAGTGCATTGTATTTGGGTTAGTGTCTGTATGTAATTCATATTCTACATATGCATCTTCAATATCTTCTCCTTTCTGTACCAAAAAGAATTTCCTTTCTTTCGTATCGTGGTGGATGTTTAATATATCCGTATCTATCGTTGCCATCTCTTTTGTAATTTTAATTTGCCATTATATTTTTGGGATATATGTATGTAAGGTAATTTTGGAATATTAACTTGAATCAGACTTAGTCTACACGCTTCACTTCACTCTCTAACTTTAGTACTTTATCTCCATCCTCCTGCTCAATATAAAGTGCCTTATTTCCTTCCTCTCCATCTCTAGTCACTTTTTGGCCAGCTATGGTTTTGACCACTTTTTCTGTGTAAGTTTCTACTACTTTACCTTCTGCTGTTCCGTTTCCCCATTTCCAAGAAACTTTTGTGCCTGTACGTATCATAAGTTGAATAATTTATTTGATAAGAGAACGCGCAGGAAATTGCCCTGCACGTTACTGTTTTTGGGTTCTTTGTTGTCTCTTGTAATTCCTACGAGTCTAGCTCGCCTTTAATGTTCTCAATAGTTCTGTTGACATCAGCTTTGAAGTTTGCCCATCCATCCTTCATATTATCACCGATACGCTCTAAATCCTTGTCTAACTCATTGCGCTGATTCTTCAGCTTATCCATCTGCTCATTAATTTCTGCTTTCGCATCATCAGAAGCGCCTTCTAGGTCGTTGCCCAGCTTTTCCAAACGCTCATCAATATCCTCTTGAATATCACGGATATCTGCCTTCAGTTCCTCGCTCTCTGTACGAAAGTTATCCGCAAAATCTTCTCCCGCTTGCTCAATATCTTCTGCTGCACGCTCTGCTCTGGTATCATTTTCACAAGAAGTGAAAGTGGCTAGAGAAAAAATTAAGCTTAATGCAATTAAAATTGAATATCTCATTATTATATTTTTATTTTTCTATTAAAAAATGCTGTATTGATTATGAGTGGTTACACTAGTCTACTGAATGACCAGCTAACGATCTTTTGTTTTTATTTGGTTAGTTACCAGCAGCGTTTACTCTACTAAAGTAGAACTGTAATCCTACCGAAAAATCAATCGCATTGGTGTAAGAAGTTGATTCTGTATTGACCTCTTGGAACTCAATATCAGTATTACTTCTAGCCCAGTTATACTTTGCTAATGCTTCAATACCAATAGCATCGCTAGAAAAGATAGTAAATCCTGGACCTATACCAATCGCCATTACATTAGTACTGGTTGTTTGAGCATTTCCATCAATGACGATTTCATTTGCAGAACTACCGATGCCAAATGTACTTTCTACAAAAAATGCTTTATCATCCGTAATTGGCAAATAGTAGCGAGCAAAAGGACCAAAGAGTAAATCACTGTCAATGGTCTTGTTTACGTCTGAATTTGGATCGGTTGGGTCTTCTGGAACTTTGCTTGTATTTAAAGTGTAGTCCAAACCTATACCCAAGGCAAAATTATCTGTGAAAAAATAACCAATCGCAGGAGCAATGTTAAATTGGCTAGAAGTTCCTGCATTTCCATCTATTTTCCCAGTTGTTCCATCCACCTCAAAGTCAGAAGTTGCAGCAGAAAAACCTAGCGTTCCACCAATCAAAAAATTTCCTCTGTCCGTTACCTGTGCAGATGCTGAAAAGGCAAAAACGCAAATCAACACAAGTGATAATAAATGTTTAAATTTCATTTTGATAAATTTTAGTTCATTCAAGTCCGCTAATTGTCAGGGCAACCTAAAGCCACTTTTCGGGTGTAAACAGACTTGATTTAATGCTTTCATGAATAAAATTCACAGAGTGTGAATCTCATTTACATACATAGAACAAAGAATTAAAATACGTGTGCGATTTTTTTAGAAAATTTTCACTACTGTACACTTTTTTTCTTTCGCCTGTACGGGCGAAAGGGAGGGGGACTTAGGGCAGAAACAGATGATTTTTGTTACAAAAATGATCTGTTTCTGCCCAAAAACCCTCTGCGAGCCGCCGAACCTGTCCGCCCCAGACGTGAGGCGTCGAGCCAGTTCAATTATCAAAAAATGTATAAGTGTGAGTAGAAAATTTTAATACATGAGAGAAGTCTAGCATACTCTTGCATCTGCACAATCGTTTTACAATTTCTATTTCTCTTCTGCCAACTGCTTGATTTGCAATAACATTTGTATCAAGCCTTGTTCTATGTGACATTTTCCCTCTTCGCTGGGAAAACCTTGTTGCTCCCAAGTAAATTCGACCTGATTTTTACTGATTTGCTTTATATTGTAAGTGACGAGGGAATAGTTCTCTATAACATCTTCAAGTCCCGAAAAACCACTCCAATAATTGTACTTCAGTAACTTATGCTTCACACTTTCCAGAACATTACCTTTATCTTCATAAGTCTGACCATTATAAGTCCCTTTAAATCGAATTGGACTACCTATTTTCCAATCGGAGGTGGTTTCTGTACCGAAGAGATAGATTTTTATCTTATCGGGATTAGTCAAAACATCCCAAACCTTATCAGCGGTTGCATTGATTGCAATGCTTTTGGATGCGATTAAATCGTTGTTCATATTCTAATGTTTTTCAAATTTGAGTATGAAATTACGAGAACATTGTTCTAATAGCGTTTGGAATTGGGAGTTTTTCGTACATGATTGGGAGTTTGTCCAAAGTGCCGCTTAAAGGCAGTGGAAAAATGTTGAGAAGAACTGTATCCGAGTTGGTCCGCAATTTCCTTTATCAATTGATTAGTATCCAATAATAAGGTCTTCGCAATTTGCATTCTATTGCTTTGGATGTATCCAAAAATGGTTGTTCCAAATAATTCCTTGAATCCTTTTTTCAACTTGAATTCATTAATACCTATGAGTTGAGAGAGTTTGATTATGGTGGGTGGGTTGTCCAAGTGTAGGTCCAGTAATTCTTTAGCTTCTAAAAGCTTCTTACGGTCTTTTTCTGTTTTAATATATGGTTGATGAGTTTGTTTTTGGTAAAGGTCCACTTGCAAGACAAGCAACTCTAGACTCTTAGCAGACAAAAAAAGTTGTTGCAAATCCTTCTGATAAGGACAATGAATAATTTCCTGTATGACTTGCTGAATTTTGAAAGTATTTGTTTTCCAATGATTGGAGAGGATCGCATTTTTTCCTTGTATCATTTTTTCTGTGAACCTCCTCAAAGGTTCATTACCAACCTGACCAATTGCGATAAAATTGGCTGGTACAAAGTTAACTCCAAAAGTTTCTATTCTCTTACTTTTATTCTGGACAGACATCTTTAAACCATTGGAGTACATTATATTGTTATGATGTCCAGAAAGCTCAAAAGAACGACTCAACTGTGAGAGGTTAAAGGCATAACTCCCTTGCAAACCATAATGCAGTCGTACTGAATTCGAGTCATCTTCAATTGTCTGCTGACCAAGAGTATGATAATCAACAACATTATGTGAAATCACAAAACCGTCTAACTCCCAATGGTTAGTAACTCTTTGCTTGATGTTGTCTTGTTGCATAGATAAGCTATTTCCAATCCCAACCCACTATCGCCCACTCTTCTATCTCTCCCTCATAGATTTCTAAGACTTCAAAACCCACTTTCTCGTGTGCCCGCATAGAACGCGTATTTCGAGTAGCAATTTCTGTGATGATGCAATCGAATCGCTCAGCAAGCTCTGTTTTCATCTGCCGATACAAGCCTGAAAAAATACCTTTTCCACGCCATGCTTTTTCCACGCAGACTTGTCCCATAATGAAATACTCCATTTCACCGATAATGCAGTTATTCCATGCCAATTGGTTCACTTTTTCAAACATCGGAACGAGGATTGGAATCCGATCTTTGAATTGTTCAAGCATGACGAGCGTATAGCCAACGACTTGCTCCTCTACTTTTGCAATGATATGCGGACAAGCCTCATTCATCGATTTGAGGATTTCAAAGTCATGTTCTACGGTTAAGAAACCTTGAGTACGACTTTCTTCGATGGAAATATTTTTGGGTAGATTGAGTTGTTGTAAAGCTAGGATTTGATGGAGGTCTTGATCGGTGGAAGCAGTGGTAAAAGTTGGCATAATGTTCTATGGTTGTAGTATTTTATGACCAAGAGATATAAGAGCTTCGTTAATTTTCGTTGAAGGGGACATCGAATCCCCTTCAACGGGTCAGGGTTTAATAAGGACAAAAAATGGCATTAGTCATTTTTTGTCCTTATTAAACCCTGATCAAATCAAGCAGGTTCGACACCTGCTTGATTTGAAATTATTACATACATTAAGATGTTGCCAGACTAATGAGTTTACCTGTAAGCAAAAATAAAAAATGCGGAGAACCGATTTATTCTCCGCAAATATTCTATGATCAATAGTTTAGAGGTAAAACTCCTCTAACACTCTTAATTTCTAGTAACGATAGTACTCAGGCTTGAATGGACCTTCTTGAGGTACACCAATGTACTCTGCTTGATCTTCACGCAATTCTTCCAATTCCGCACCGATTTTTGCTAAATGCAAAGCTGCTACTTTTTCATCCAAATGCTTAGGAAGCATATAAACTTTGTTGTCGTATTTGTCAGAGTTTTCCCACAATTCAATTTGTGCCAAAGTCTGATTCGTGAAAGAATTCGACATTACGAAAGATGGATGACCTGTTGCACAACCTAAGTTGACCAAGCGTCCTTCTGCTAATAAGATAATGTCTTTGCCATCAATTGTGTATTTATCTACCTGTGGCTTGATCTCTGTTTTTTCTGCATTGTCATTCAACCAAGCTACATCAATCTCATTATCGAAGTGACCGATGTTACAAAGAATCGCTTTGTCTTTCATCAAACGGAAATGCTTCTCCGAAACGATGTCTTTGTTTCCAGTAGCCGTCACGATGATGTCCACTCTAGGAATGGCTTTCTCCATCTTTGTTACCTCGAAACCATCCATTGCTGCTTGAAGCGCGCAAATTGGATCAATTTCTGTAACAATAACACGGCAACCTGCGCCACGCAAAGAAGCTGCTGAACCTTTTCCTACATCACCATAACCTGCAACAACTGCTACTTTTCCTGCCATCATCACATCCGTAGCACGACGAATCGCATCTACGCAAGATTCTTTACAGCCATATTTGTTATCGAACTTAGACTTAGTTACCGAGTCATTCACATTGATTGCTGGCATTGGCAATGTACCTTTTCTCATGCGCTCGTACAAACGGTGAACGCCAGTTGTCGTCTCTTCACTTAAGCCTTTGATATTCGCTACCAATTCAGGATAGCGATCCAGAACCATATTCGTCAAGTCTCCACCATCATCCAAAATCATGTTCAATGGCTCACCTCCTTCAAAAGCAAAAAGCGTCTGCTCAATTGCCCAATCGAATTCTTCTTCGGTCATGCCTTTCCATGCAAAAACAGGAATCCCTGCTGCTGCGATTGCTGCTGCTGCATGATCTTGTGTGGAGAAAATATTACAAGAAGACCAAGTTACATCTGCTCCCAATTCGACCAATGTTTCAATCAAAACGGCAGTTTGAATGGTCATGTGCAAACAACCTGCAATGCGCGCACCTTTCAATGGTTTAGAGTCGCCATATTCCTCTCTCAACGCCATCAAACCTGGCATTTCTGCTTCTGCTAGTTCGATTTCTTTGCGTCCCCAATCTGCTAATGCTATATCTTTTACTTTGTATTTCAACTGCTGTACAGTTTCCATCTGCTTATCTTTTTTAATGATATTTTGAAAATGAGCCGCAAAGATACAAGATTCCTAAGTCATATTATAGCATGTATCTTTTTATGACAAAAGGCTTGGGTAGTTTAACTGAGGGCGCACTTCATTTTATCGTGTAAGATATATCATTTTTCCTTCCAACTTAGTATTTGTCCTAAAAGTCAGAGCAAAAAAATGACATAAGTTTGAGGGAGAAAAGCATAAAAATCTACAACCAAACAAACTCCACTTGTTGCACTAAATCAGGATGTAGACTTTTCGCCACGGGACAAGTACGTGCTGTGTGTTCCAACAGTTTTCGTTCTTCGTCAGAATAATTGCCATCGGGCATCGTAATTTTGATCTGTACCTCTGCAATTCGCCTTGGATTCGATGTCATAATTTTGGTAATTTCTGATTGTATCCCATCAATATTGATGCCTTTTTGATTAGCTTTGATGCCCATTACCGTCAGCATACAACTAGAAAGTGCAGTGGCGACCAAGTCCGTAGGGGAAAAGTTTTCGCCTTTGCCGTGATTGTCCGTTGGTGCATCGGTAATGATAGAATTGCCTGACTTGACATGCGTGGCTGAAGTTCGGAGTTCGCCAGAATAATTTACAGTTGATGTCATTTTTTGTTGATCTGTTTAACTGCAGCAATTTCTTATATGAAGCGAATCTGATAACGGGATTTTTTCAGAATGCCTATTGTCTCTAGTGTTTCAGATGACAGGCAAGCTCTAGTTGCCCGTCATCGGGCAGCGTTTAAAGCCATATGAAAAATTGCTAGTTTAACTGCTCATTTTGTTGAACTGACTTCAACACTATAAACAGTTTTTAATGGATATAAATGTACAAATTGGAGACTTGGTACTCTACAAAAATAACCAGTTGATCGCTTTCAATAAGCCCGCTGGTTTAGCTGTTCAGCCCGACAAAACTAAGGATAAATCTTTGCTAGCACTGGCAGAAATTTACGGAAAATCCAAAATTCAATTGCTGCATCGCATTGATCGTCCTGCTAGTGGCATTGTACTATTCGCAAAAACACAGCGCGCCACTCAATCCTTGAATCAGCAGTTGCAAGAACGAACAGTCAAAAAAACTTATCTCGCTGTTGTAAAAAATAAGCCAAGTGAATCCAATGGGACTTTAATTCATTTCCTTAAAAAACTCTCAAAGAGTAAGAAAAGTATTGCCGTAGAAGAAGGAACAGCAGGAGCAAAACGAGCAGAGTTGGAGTATCAAGTATTGGCAAGTAGCGAACAATATCACTTATTAGAAATTGCACTCAAAACAGGACGTTTTCATCAAATCAGAGCACAATTAGCTGCTATTGATTGCCCTATAAAAGGCGATGTGAAATACGGCTTCAGACGAAGTAATAATGATCGTTCTATTCATTTGCACGCTTGGAAAATGACTTTCCAACATCCAGTTACCAAACAGCCAGAAAACCTTACTGCACCCCTGCCCGAAGATAACCTTTGGCAGGCATTTAGCGATCAGTTAGAAAAGAAATAATTAGAAAATAGGGAACTCCAAGATTTATTGTGGAGTGGTTAAAAAGATCAAATTTCCTAGCCGCGAGATCAATGAATTTGAATTGGCAGAT
>JBCDFY010000213.1:0-12581 GCA_039176995.1 Bacteroidota bacterium | reverse complement strand
TGGAGCTAGCCCAAAAGGCAAAACCCCAGTGGCTGTTGCCCACGGCAGACAGCAGCGATGTTAGTTACGAGGGGCTTTTACTACAAAGATGTACTCGTCCAAAATCTCACTCTTCTCACTTCCTTAGTGATTCGTAAATCAATCTCTTATCTTTGTCACAGTAACATCAACATAAATGGCAAAATCAAAAACGATAACAGTTCAGGGAAAAGAAGTATCGCTAGTCGCAAAAGATGGCAACTTTATTTCCTTGACTGATATAGATGCAGGCTTTGATGGGGGAGGAGCGCACATCGAAAATTGGATGCGCAATCGAAATACGGTAGAGTTTTTGGGCGTTTGGGAACGCGTATACAACCCCAGTTTTAATTCCGTCGGATTCGACGGAATATTCCAACACAGATGCAATCCATTATTAATGCGCCGAGTTTGGAGCGATTGCCGTCGAGAAGAAAATAGAGTAGGGGAGCGTCAAAAAAGTGAAATACTATGAAAAAAGAACTCATACAAGCACTATTCGCAAAATTTGAGGCCGCTAGATATAATCTGAGTGGCATTGAATGTTGGAGTGCGAGAGATTTACAAAAAATTCTAGGCTACAAAGAATGGCGGAATTTTACGAACGCTATTCAAAAGGCTTCGAAGGCTTGTGAACAGACGGGTTTAGAAATTCAGGATCATTTTGTTGGTGTCAACAAAATGATCGAAATAGGTAAAGGCGGGCATCGAAAAGTCAAAGATGTTGCCCTCACGAGATACGCTTGCTATCTAATTGCCCAAAACGCAGATCCTGAAAAACAAGAAGTCGCTTTTGCGCAGACATACTTCGCTGTTCAAACCCGAAAACAGGAAGTCATCGAAAAGCAGCTGTTAGATATTGCTCGTGTGGAAGCGCGCGATAAACTTTCAGAGTCAGAGAAGCGATTATCAGAAGTGATCTATCAAAGAGGATTGAATAGTCAGAGTTTTGCAGTAATTCGATCAAAAGGCGATCAAGCATTGTTTGGAGGACGAACTACTCAAGAAATGAAAGCCATACTCGGTGTTCCTTCTAGGCGACCGCTTGCCGATTTTCTTTCTAATCTACTTATTCGCGGTAAAGCATTTGCTGCGGAATTGACCGCACACAATGTCGTTGAAAATGACTTGATAGGCGATCAAGCGATCACAGAGGAACATATTACTAACAACGAAGAAGTCAGAAATATGCTTCTCAAACGCGGTGTGAAACCCGAAGAATTACCACCCGCAGAAGACATAAAGAAGGTGAAGCGAAGACTTGGCAGCGTAGAGAAGAAGTTGCTGAAGGAGGTGAAGAAGAAAAAATAGGGTAGGGGAGTACTAAGAATTTGAAATTCTTAGTCTTTGCTCAAGTACCAACCGTTGGGAAAGAAGAATCACAACCATTTTGTTGACATCAACAAAATGATCATAACGGAGGATAAAGAACTGAAATAACAAAAATGGGAACAGTGATAACGTTTTTGGGAGAATCAATAACAAAAATGGGAATCCCAAAAACGTTATAACCATTCCTATGACTTTATAAAAGGAGTTATATAGTGAAAGAGGATCATTTCCCGTATTGCAAACTAATTTGCTACTAAAACACAAACAGATAAAAACTATAACATATTTGGGAATACAATAACAAAAATGGGAGACACCTACTCCAGTTATTGTTTTTTCTCTTTATTCCATTTTATTCTATTATTACTTATTAACGACTGCTTTTTCATTGATAATCAATAGCTTACAAAGCGAAGAATAACGTTATTGGGACGAGACATAACAGAAATGGGAGTACCTATTACAGAAATGGGAGTTTTTGATAACGAAAATGGGAGCAGAATATAACAAATATAGGAAGGTATATAACATCTTTGGGACAGACATAACAGAAATGGGAATCTCAAGGAGTAAGCGAAAATGATTAGGATGATTGAATGAAATTGCATTAATTCTCTTCATTTTTTTGAAGAACTGCGGCTCTATGCATTTAATTGAGATGAAATCTTTGAGAAACACCTTTGCACTCTCCCAAAAACGTTATCGAAAGACTAAAAAAAGACTTCTCTTTCCATTTCGCAGAACAAGTGTACTTCTGTAACAAAGAAGAACTATAACATGAATGGGAAAGCCTATAACGCAAAAGGGATATGCTATAACACGAATGGGAAAAGCTATAACGTGATTGGGATTTTCAGAAAATAGTGTTAGATTGAGTTAAGTTTAAAGCGGAGCAGCTCAAAAACGTCAAACGATAACACTTTTGGGAGAATAAATAACAGATTTGGGATGCTTTATAACGATTTTGGGAGAAAATCTTCAAGATTATGAATGAGACCATCAAAAAAGTTAAAAATTACACGGTTGTTCAAGCCAATGATCTGATTCGCAACAAAAAAGACTTCTCTTTATGGGAACTGCGCGTCTTTGCAATGTTGGCTTCTCATGTGAGGAAAGAAGACAGTGACTTCCAGACTTACAAATTTCGTATCAAGGACATTATAGATTTGTTTGACTGCAAATCGAATAACCTCTACGATGAATTGCGCGAAGTGCCAGAACGCTTGCATTCCAAAATCATTCGTATTCCTTACACAGATAAAGATGGCAAAAGCAGAACACGTCGGTATAATTTGGTTTCCATGTCAGATTTTCCAGATGGAGAAGATATGGAAGACGGTGAACATATTATGCTGCGATTTGATAAGGATTTAAAACCTCTGTTGCTACAATTAGGTGAGCACTTTACAATTTATAAGTTTTACAATATTCTCAAACTGCGCAGTACCTATGTTTTTCAGTTATACGAAATTCTAAAATCGCAACAATATCGAGGCAAAGGTATCTTCGAAATCAAATTATCAGAGTTACAGGATATGCTCCAATTGCCTGATTCTTACAAATATGGCAACATTCGTCAGCGTGTACTTGAACCTGCCAAAAAACAATTCAAACAGCATACAGACATTACCTTCAACTATCGCCCAATAAAGGGTAGGGGAGGGCGTGTGATTCGAATCTGGTTTCAAATTTTTGAAAATACGCCCCAGCAATTACTTCCAAATGCTGAAACGGATGGCAATAGCGAAGAAAACGAACTCTACTTGCTGGTTGCGCAGTGGATTAGTCGAGAAACTTATGATCAGTGGGTTAAGTCTTATCCTTTTCCACAAATTAAAAATGCGATCAACTATACCTTGAATCAAATCAAGAAAGGAACAGTGATCGAAAATGTGGGAGGATATTTAGCGGCGATGGTGAAGCAAACAACTTTGTTCGATCCTGTGGAACAGAAGAAAAAAGTGGTGAAGGAGCAGAAGAAAAAAGAACAAGAAAGCGCCTTGCACAAAGCGGAATTAGATAAGCAATTGACTGCGCTATATCGGGAGAAAATCATTAAAGAAAATGCGATTATTGCACGCCTGTTTCAAGAGCAAACCGATTTGGAGGACGAAATTTTTGAACAAGTAAAAAGCAAGCGTTTTTCAGGGTACAATCCAAACAAATCGAAAGATGAGAATTTCGATGACCCAATTTTCAATGCAAGTTTTCACAATGCGGTAAAGAAAAAATTCCCAGAAGCCTTTACAGAGAATGATGCGAAGTTTGACCCAAAAATTCAAGAAACTAAGCAGGCAATTACGATGCTCTAGAAATAGATAGCAATTCTGCAAGCGCTATTTTCGGAATTTTGTTTTAATAATTTATTTATTTCTTGCTAAGAAAACTACAAAGGAGTAAAAAGCACGTAAAGTGCTATTTTTTAAGACATACAGCGATAAGCTAATCTAAACAACATGAGACAAACATTAGGACTCTTTTTTGTCAGCCTTTTAATTTTAAGCTGCAACACTCCCAAAAACGTTATATCAAATGATACGAAAGGTGACTGGAATAGCATGAATTCGATGGAAGGAGAGCCTGTGGCAAGGCATGAAGCCGCCTTCGTTGGTATTGGTGATAAGTTTTACTTGCTGGGAGGACGTCGTATTAATCCTACTAGCATTTATGATGTAAAGACAAAAAAATGGACACAAGGTGCAAAGCCACCCTTAGAAGTGCACCATTTTCAGCCTATCGTGTACAAAGATAAGATCTATGTCCTAGGCGCAATGACAGGTGGTTATCCAGGAGAGACACCTGTACCAAATATCTATATTTATGACCCAACAAAGGATGCTTGGGAGAAAGGTGCAGCGATCCCCGAGGATAGACAGCGGGGTGGGGCAGGGGCTTCGCTCTACAAAGGCAAGTTTTATCTTTCTTGTGGTATTAAAGATGGACATCGAGGCGACCACAAAAAATGGGTGGACGTCTATGATCCTAGCACTGGAAAGTGGGAAAAATTGCCTGATGCTCCACGTGCGCGTGACCATTTTCAGTCTGTCATTGCGAATGACAAACTCTATTTGCTTGGCGGAAGAACAACTATTGCTGCACAGAATCCATTCAAAAATACCATTACGGAAGTTGATGTCTATGACCTAAAAAAAGGAACTTGGTCAACCCTCAAAAATGGATTGCCTACGGAACGTGCAGGGAACTTCACAGCACTTTACGGTAATGATATTCTCGTTTTTGGTGGTGAATCCTTCAATCAAGTTCCAGCTCATAACGAAGTAGAAGCACTTAATATCAAAACGCATACTTGGCGCACCTTGAGTCCAATGAAACAAGGACGACATGGTACTGGAGCAGTTCTACATCATGGAAAAATTTGTGTAGCCTCAGGCTGTGGCAATCGAGGAGGTAATCCAGAATTAAAAACGATGGAGTGTTTGTCGTTTTAGGATATGTCCTAGTACTCATCTTTTTTCACAAAATTTAATATGGCACTTATTACCTCATAGGGTTTTTCTTCATGAGGCAATAAGGAAGCATTTTTAATAGTGATAAATTGCGTTTCAGTACTGAATTGCTCCAACATCTGCTTTCCCAACTTAATAGGGAATGTTTTGTCGCTTTCTCCCCATATAAATAAAGTTCTTGCTCTTATTTCTTTATGTAAGTCTTTGAATTTATCAACTAATTCCCAATCAATTCCTTTTAAGTACTTAAATGCACCTATGGTTCTAGTAGGCGAGCTGATAACAGGATTTATATATGGCAAAATATTGCAATTAACATCCAACATAGATTTATCTGTGTATAGTTCCTTAAAGCCCATTGATGATTTTATAAACCATCTTTGATTCAATAGCCTCCTAATTATAGTTGGTACCATCGGCAACAATCCAATTTTTTGATAGAATGGAATCCAAGGGGGTCGATGATTAGGGATTTCCGTATTCAAGATTATGAGATTTTCAACTTTTTCTTTCTCCTTTACTGCGATATATCTAGCTATCGTAGCTCCCGAATTATGTGCGATTAAACTACACCTGTCAACACCAATTTTTTCTAACAGCTTTATGATATATCTCGCTTGAGATTTACTATTAAAATCAGTTTTGTTTGTCCATTTACTATCTCCTAAACCTGGTAAATCTAAAATATGGCATTTGAAATACTCAGATAATTCAGGAATTATTTTTCTCCAAGTATATCCGTGAGTTGGAAACCCATGGATAAAAACTAAATTTTTCCCTTTCCCAATTTGTCTTAATCCAATGAAAACATCTTCAATGTTCAAGTTTTGAAGTGCCAAACTTTCATATATTTCGATTTCTTTCATTTTTTCTTTTGAATACAATCAATCGAGTCATTATAAGTCACTATGCTTATATTCGATATGTCTGTTTCTGTATTTTGAGAACTTCATTTGATAAATTTAACAAGTCTATATGGTTTCACTGATATTTTAGCTATTGCAGCGCATAGTATTCTTCTATCACTTTCTTGGCTTCACTTAGCCCATTCTCCTCATTAATCTCGCGCTTCAACAAATTTGCATTAGCCGTCAAGTCTTTTACCAAAAGTTGCTCTACACTATTGATCAGTTGCTTCGTAGAAAGCTGTTTTAAAGGCACTGGTGCAACACCAACTCCTCTTTCTTCAATCTGCTTTCCCCAAAAATACTGATCTCCGAAGGGATGCAATACGGGACAAATCATCTGCGGCAAACCCGATTTCAGGGCAATGGCGGTAGTGCCTGCACCACCATGGTGGATAGCGAAATCTACTTTGGGAAACAAGGAATCGAAAGGAGCTGAATTTACTGCTAAAATGTTATCAGTCTCAGGAATATTAGCATCTTTCAAACCCCAACCTCTCACTAAAAGTACTTTGAGATCGAAATTGCTAGTGATGGCGTTCAAAAATTCTTTGATGTCAACATCAGATTTGTAGGGCATACTGCCGAAGGTGAGGAGTAGGACGCGTTTATCATCCGCGATGAAAGATTTGACTTCTTCTGAAAGTGTTCCTAATAAATTTTCTTTCATCCAAAAACCTGTGAAAAACGCATCTTTGGGATAGTCCTTAGGTCGTTCGAGCAAGGAAGGACTGATGCCATAGATAATTGGTGTGTTGAGTAGAGATTTTTTCTGTTGGATGTTGTGCTTCTTTCTGAAATTTTTGACAAGTGCGTTGAAGGAATTCATAACTAATCCAGCAAAGCTAAAGGAGAGCTTATTCAGGAATTTGGGAACGGGTAGAAAACTCAAAATTGGATTGGTGAACGCACGGGTCGGCGTAAAAGCAGGTACTACATAGGCTTTCATTAATTTTTCTTGCATGGATTCGCAAATTCCATCCAGCATGGTTTTTGGATGATACAGCACAATGTCTGCCCAAGTCGCTAATTCACAAAAGGTTTCAAGCGAACTTTCGAGTATGGGATAGACCTTTGATTTTAGTGCTTTCCCTACTTTAAATGGATTTCGACCCACTTCTTTTTTGAGGGCTTCATCGTCCACTATGGAAGCATAATCGCCTGCGAAACTTTCGTAGGTTACTTCGTAATTGGACGCCAAGGTTTCGTACATGGAAGCAGAAGATACTGTTACTTCGTGACCATTTTGATTCAGGTATTCTCCCAAAACCAAAAAAGGTTGCACATCACCTCTTGAACCGATTGTACAGATGGCTATTTTCATATGTAGCTTGATTGTTTTTGGACACAGATTGAACAGATTTTTTGTAGGTCGTGTACAGTTTTTCCAGCAAAATGGTCATATCGTTTTTGTTTAGCATAAACAATTTTTATTAATGAACGGTGAAAATATCTGTTTTCTCAATTTTCAACTCCATTTCCATTTGCTCAAGACTCATTTCCAATCCTATCTTCTTCAAAAAAGCATTTACAGGCGTTGAATTCTCATCTACATTGATAATAAAAATCGTACTTCCATGCGCTTCAACCAATACCGAAACCAAAGTAGAAGCTATTCCTTTTTGCCTAAAATCTCTATGAACGGCAATTTGCTGAATTCGTCGATTACTTGGAGAATAGATGACATAACCAACCAATTGATTTTCGATAGATGCCCCAAGTGAAACATTGGTCGTTTTGACCTCTTCAATAGCACTTCTCGCATTTTG
This sequence comes from Bacteroidota bacterium, assembly GCA_039176995.1. Taxonomy (GTDB): domain Bacteria; phylum Bacteroidota; class Bacteroidia; order Chitinophagales; family Saprospiraceae; genus JAAUTG01. Next base: position 5,090 of record JBCDFY010000213.1, on the reverse strand, counting down.
CCAAGTCGGAAGTATATCCCAAAAAGATTCCATTAGTTCCCAATCATAGTTTCGCAATTCTTTAATTTTGACCTCATTATTTTTTGTTGAAGCGGCTATTTTTCCTTTATAGCACAATAGCTTTCTCCTCGTCTCAAAGCCCGATTGCTTATACGATTTAATAGCTTGAACATTATTAGAAATGACTTCAAGTACCAAACTATTTATTCCTTTCGCTGCTAAAATGGGTAGAATGAAACGGTACATTTGCTTAGCCAATCCAGCACCTCTCTTTTCAGGAATGACTCCCGTTCCGCCGTTGTAGGCTACTTTTTGTTGATTGATAGTATCCTTTCCATGCAAAATAAAAGCAATCAATTGTCCATTGTCAAAAACACCAACGGACAAACTAAGATCAGTTTTATCTACTCGCATTTTCTGGATCAATTGTTCTTCGGAGAGTCGAAAAGGAATAAAATAATCCGCAAAGGCGTCATTGAAGACTTCTGCGACTTCGTTGGCGGCTACTCCTTCTAAAGTTTTTATTTTTCTTTCCATAACTCTAGTAAAGTATCAATTTCTTCTGCCTGATTTTTTCTCTTGTAAAATATAGGATTTTCAAGACTTTTTAATCTTTGACCGTACCGTTGAGCTTCTGAGAAATTGTCGGACTTCGCCAGTAGTTTTGCCTTCGTCCAATACAGATGTCCTTTCACATAATCTCTTTGATAGAACTGCTCATTCCACTCGGAAGTCGAATCCATGATGCCTTCTGCTTGATTGATCCAAGATACTGCCAAATCGAGCCTACTACTAATTTGGTGCAGATGTTCAGCACCTTGCAAATAGACAATCCACTTGAGGTATTCGGGTTGTTGACTTGCTCTTTCTTCAACTTCTTGCTCAAATTTTTTTAGATAATTGGTCTCAAGAGGAACGACTATCTCCGTATAACCCCAATGAAGGACCAACCTGCCATATTGATAACCTAATTGCTCAATTGAATAAGTCAAATTTTCGCTTAAAGTCGTTTTTCTCCTAGGAACAACATCCACTCTAAGTACATCTTCACTTTCATCGTATCTAAATGCACCCCATTGTTTATGCACTCTATTAAAAATGACCGTCCATTTGTCATTCTCTCTCGGAAAGATGAAAAGAGCATATTTTCCGCTGTCTAGTGGTGTGTTTTCAATTAGAACTTTGTCGCTGAATTCGACGGTAGTCGCATTATTTGCGCCCGCGCGCCATACCTTATCATAAGGTACTAATTCTCCCCAAAGCTGTCGATTTTTAACAGCTGGACTACCATAAGTAATTTCGACTTCAGTATAACCAATCTTTTGAGAAACCGCTTTGTCTGGACTCACTCTAGGAATTAAGCCGATTTGGTATTGAGCAAAAAGGGTTTGTGTTAGAAAAAGTAAGAGGAAGGTTGAAATGTAGTGAGTTGTCATGTGTATTTAATGTTTTCTCCTTTTTAAACCCTGATTGCTTGAAGTGGACTCAATGTCCACTTCAAGCAAAAATTACGTCAATATAAACTCTGTCCTGCATTTAAATCATTCAATACAGACCCATACTCAGCTTGATAAGCTCTCAATTCTTCAAGCAAATAATAACAGTGATAAAAGCCATTCAGGACGAATATTCTCTCTTTCGGATGCTGCGCAATTTGCTTTAAAATATTTTGAGTCACGGCTTCATTTCGGGTATCCCAGTAGCGCTTATGAATTGGAATAAAATCTGAATACGCTGCTAACTCTTTTCGATCTTTAGCTATTTCAGGAATTTTTTGATAGGTATAAAGTTAGCGTTCTTTTAGAAGGCTATCTGTGACGGAATTGTTAATGTCGGCTAATGTTCCATCCCAATTTGGATTAGCCGATCATTCAGTTCCAGAAATTCAGCGATAACGGTGGATTGTTCTTTGGTCAGTACGCTATCTAAGTGCAGTCTAATGACCGAACGGAGCATTTCCTTTGATCTTTTTCTTAGGTCGTGTTTGTGATGATATTTGCTCCTCAATTCCCATTCATAAGGCAAGAGGATACAGTTTGGATGATGCTTTAAGTATTTGAGCACAACAGGTTTTTCGACTCTATTGCTTCCTTTGAAAGCATCAATTAGTTGAACGAAATAATCTGTCTTTTTCACGATTCTACGCACTGTACTTGAATCGCTTTCATACAAAATCACAGATGGAGATATGCGTTCTAAATACTCATAAAGATGATGTCTTTTAATAGAATCAGTTTCAAAATAAACGCCGCCAATGACATAGACTTCGGTTTTTTCAATAGCTGATTGCTTATTGATGGCTATGATCTCACCAGATCCTTGTTCTACAAAATTGTTCAACTGAACCTGATACTTCGCTAATCCGCCAACGCTTACCAAAACTGGAAGCGATAGTAGTATGACTACTATATTTTTCATGCTCTTCATTGCTTTATAATTATAAATTCTTCCGTCTTGGCATCCAAAACCATGGTATGCTCATTCAGAGGCTGATTCCCCAGCCAACCACCAATGCGCGTGAAAGGCGTCATCAGAGGCTGCATCGCGGTGTATAAATCCACGTAACTTACGCGCTTGAGGCTTAGAGTAGCATTTCCCATCGTGAATGCTTGATTAGATAATTTACTGGTAATTGGAATACTATTTCCCCAGCTATTCGCACCGTAGGCGATGGTTTCTGTATTTTCATCGGTGTATTTGTTGAAGCGATTTTTCGTCGTGATTAATCCAAAAGCACTACAACCAGAATCGTAGAGAAATTCGTAGTTTTCATTATTCAAAATCACGGGCAACATGATGCGTCTTCCTGTAAAATCGAAAGGGGTGAAGCCTTTCAACGTCTTCATCCATTCAGGACGTTCATCATACACTTGAATACGCTGGTTCTCAAAATCAATGGCGGTGATTCGATTATCAATGAAATCACTGCCAATTGTTCCTATTTTGATATTTTTCAGCGTATCATTTTCATCAAAAGTATTTCCATAATTTGGAAGAATTTTAATCATGCTTGCTTTTATGCTATTTCCGCCCAAAGTGAAATGCAGATTCTCTACATATTTAGCATCTTCCTTTTCAAGGATTTTAGCCTTCAAGCCAATTTGCTGCAAGGAGTTCAAGCTCTTTTCATAAATGTAGCTGTCAGGCGAACCGGTATCGAATTGCACATAAAAATGATGGGGCAAACACTCAAACTTTAGAGGGATGATTAAAGCAGTTTGCGCTTCAAAGTAAGTTCCAATAGAATCATTTGTCCAATCGAAATGAATAGGTTTTAATTCAGCAGTGTAGATCAATGAATTGGCTCTTTCTTTGAATAGAGCCTTGTTGAATTTACGAATACCAAGGGAAGCAAGGATGATTATGATTGCGCCAATTGCGAGCAGAATGTAGCCGAGTTTTCTTTTCATTTGTACTGATCGTTTAATGCGATAAATCGCTTTGATTTCAGATGTACAAATGAAGATTAAAGGAGATGAAAAGTCCACTTTTGGATACCGCCAATTTTACGTCAATTTTGCGACGAAAGTAGCAAATACAAGCTATACAAGACGTAGTGGTAAGTCTAAAAAATCATAATCCTCTTTTTTCAACTTCATCGCAGTCACAAATACTACTACTAAATTAAAAGCATAAGCCAAAAGCAAGACGTACAGAATGACAGGTATACCAGAAAACAACTTGCGACTCAAAAAAGGCGAAATGCTCAACAAAACCGCGGTGATGACCCACCAAATGATTTGAAAATTGAGGATTCGTCTGCCAGATTCATCTACTAATTTGGATTTGCGCTTTATGCTCCAAAGAATTAGCGGGAGAATAATGTTACCAAATGGAATGCCGATGAAGGATAGGATAGATAAATTGATAAACTGAATAGAACGTTTCTCAGCAATTTGATTTTCATCAATTTTTTGGAATTGTTCCAACAGCACCGAAGGAGGCATATCGAATGCTTCGGCAAGCATCTTTAAGGTGTGTCCCTTAGGCTGATTGTTACTAGCCTCCAGACGCTGAATGGTTCTCAAAGAAAGACCTGTCCTCTGAGCCAAAGAGTTCTGTGTATAGCTTTGTTGTGCTCTTATTTTTTTGATAACACTCATATTTTTACTCTGTACGTCTCAAAGAATGGGCAAGATACTGAAATGTGTATTTATAAACACGCTCTTCTAGGTGACTCGTATTCTATATTTCAAATATAGGGCAGCAAGAACGGATAGGTTACTCTGCCTCATAAAACTTGATGAACGTTTTAGCCTTTATTGTAGCCAGTTATTTGATTTTCCATTTGTAATTCTATGTTCTTGAGTTCGTTTTGCCAAGTCGATTTCTCTAGAAAAAAGAGATACCAACATTATCTATCATCTTTTTTAATGATTTCTGAAGCAGTCACTTTATCCGTATATAAGATATGTGTACATCGATTTTGTTCTTTTGGAAATGTCCTACACAAAAACATTTCATGAGATAAGGTAGTGTTATAAATATTTTCCTCACTTTCAATAGTTCTCATCTTTAATCCAGTAAGGTCGCTATTTAACATGTTTCCCTCACTAAATACATGATTAATGGACATGATTTTTTTAGCATCAAAATTGACAGAATCTTTTAATAAGTAACCTCCAATTCTTACTTTGTCAAAGCGAGGTATAAAAGAATTATGTACATTTCCTGTTAGCGTAACTATTTTGGTATTAGGGTATGTATTATGAATGTTGCGTATTTCCATGTACATAGATGAATCTCTGGTTGAAGATGGGTAAGAATTATCAATGAATTTTAAAATGATTCTTTCATTTTGAATGCTCTTGTATACTAAATCCAGCCAAGCTACACCATTTCTACCGTCAAAATTTTTTCTGCGAAAGAAATCCAATTCTTTTAACTCAGAAATTGACATCTCGTTTGATAAGTTGCTCATAAGTGAAGCACGAACTTCCATGGCTAAAACAACTTTTTTTTCAGATTTAGTTATAAGATTGCATAACCCATAGGCAAATTCGGCAGGCTCAGTTGTTCCGTGCATTTCACCAATCATTAATATTTCAAAATTTGCGATTTCATCGTATATCTTGTTACTCAATTTGGAT
>JBCDFY010000212.1:0-12628 GCA_039176995.1 Bacteroidota bacterium | reverse complement strand
CTGTAGCTCTACTAACTTCTTATACTCCCCACCTTGCTCCAACAACTCCGAATGCGTCCCTTTTTCTAATACTTCACCATGCTTCATCACCACAATTTGATCGGCATGCTGAATGGTGGAAAGACGATGCGCCACTACAATAGTCGTTCGATTTTGCATGACTTTGAGAAGGGCTTCTTGCACCAGTTTTTCGGATTCAGAATCTAAAGCAGAAGTGGCTTCATCTAAGATCAGAATAGGTGGATTGCGCAAAATGGCTCTGGCAATAGTGAGGCGTTGACGTTGACCGCCACTGAGCTTCATGCCGCGGTCGCCGATATTGGTTTGGTAGCCAAATTCTTGTTCCAAGATGAACTCATGGGCATTCGCAATTTTAGCGGCTTCGATCACTTGCGCTTCGGTTACTGCTTTCATTCCAAAAACGATATTGTTATATATGGTATCATTAAATAAAATTGCTTCCTGAGAAACGACACTCATTAGTCCACGCAAATCATTGATTTTAAATTCCTTGACATCAACTCCATCAATTTTAATTTGCCCTGCTTGTGGGTCATAAAAACGAGGCAGCAAATCAATAAAAGTCGATTTTCCTGCTCCAGAAGTTCCAACGAGCGCAACACTTTGTCCTTTTGGAATGCTCAAATCTACACCATTCAATGCTGGATTTTCCTGCCCATCGTAAGCAAAAGTGACGTTTTGGTAAGTGATGTTTTGCTCAAAATCTTGAATAGATAGCGCATTTTCTTGTTCTTGAATAGGGTTGATTGTATCTAAAATATCATCTACTCGATCTATGGCAGCCATGCCTTTTTGAATTTTATAAACGGCTTTAGAGAGTCTTTTGGATGGTTCTAGCACTAGGAAAAAAGCATAGAAAAATGCGAAAAAAGTGGAGACTTCCAGTTGGTTATTATTCACTTCTTTGAAGCCAAACCAAATGAGAAAGGAGAAAGTCATGACGCCCAAAAACTCAGATAGTGGAGAGGACAAATCAGTTCGCCAAAGCAAGCGATTGATCCATTTTCGATAAGTATTATTCGTACGCTGAAACTGCTCAATTTGATATTGCTGACCACCAAAGGCTTTAATGATTCGCAGACCTGAAAGTCCTTCTTCTACTTTGGAAACTAGCGTTCCTAAAGTCTTCTGCGCCGTACTCGATTGCTTGCGTAGTACTTTCCCTAGACCTCCGATAATCAAGCCCATCACAACGATTAGAATAAAAACAAAACCCGTCAATTTTGGACTAATCATCAACATTGCACCCAGCGCGCCAAACAACATCAGCGGCTCGCGCACTGCGGTTTCTAGCACACTTAACACACTCCATTCCACTTCCTGAACGTCTGCAGTAATGCGCGACATCAAATCTCCTTTTTTAGTTTCCGAAAAGTAAGACAATGGCAAATGCATCGTTTTGCTAAACAGTTTTGCTCGAATATCTCGAACAATACCTGAACGAACGGGCGTCATGAACGCCAAAGCCAAATAGCGAAATAGATTTTTGAAAAAGAAAATGATAACGATAAAAACACAAGCATAAATCATCGCTTGCTCTTTACCGTTGCTTTCAATGAATTGACTAAAAATATAATTCACATTGGCTTGAATGGCTTCAGCACTCCATTCCCAATTTGGTTTTTCAAGGATGCTTGCCTCTTGTCCAAATAACAAATCTAAGAAAGGCTTTAAAGCAGGAATGCTAAAAATGGAAAAGAAAACAGTCAAGATGTTGCTGAGTACATGACCTACGATAAGCGGTTTGTAGTTTTTGACGTATGCCAAGAGACGAAAGAGAGATTTCATATATCGTAAAAATTCGTCAAACTACTTTTTGTTTAGCGCATTGACTATCTTCTCCTTTGGATAGGGTGTCAGATTAATAGACCTACTCCACCAAGTCATAAACTTTGTATCACTGTAGCTTGTTTTTGAGATAAATCAAATGTCATGAAAAGGGTAAAATTTTCTACTTGTACATTGTCTTTCATGGAGGATGTTTTCGGTCTAGAACCTAACCTACGATTGGACACCCTAGATGATTGGCTAAAAGTAGTTGCCCCTGTCACAGAAATGGAACAATATCAGCTTCAACAACTACAAAAATCACTTTCCATCAATATTTTTCACTGGAACGAGCAAGAGCTTAGTTTGAATTTTATCGGACCTATTTTTTCTGCTGTCCAATTTACAACTAAGAAGAGCAACTTTTTTGCGCAACGACATATTAATGGTGTGATTGATAATACAGAACTATTCGGGAAGACTGATGGTCTAATTGCTTCTGGATTTAGATCTCCTAAAAAACCTTACTTTTCTTTCCATGAATTTAAAAAAGAAATGGATTCCAGTGGAGACCCAGCTGGTCAAAACTTAGCGGCTATGCTTGTAGGACAAGTCCTGAATGAGCAGAAAAACCCTATTTATGGTTGTTTTGTAAATGGGCAAAACTGGTATTTCATGGTACTAGAAGGCAAACAATATGCTATTAGCAATCCCTATTTCGCTGCCACAGAACAAGGAGTATTAGACATTTTCCGTGTTCTGAAAGGACTAAAAAAGATGATTGCAGAATTGATACAAAAAGGGGATGAGGTATAATGCTATATTTAACAGCTAAGCCCCTTACTTATTGTTTATACTAACATGCCTAAAACATACAAAACCTTCCAACGCCACTGGCGACTCAACTTCCAAGAAGAAACTGACCGCTTCTCAGAGCACAAAACTTCCTATCTACAAAATCTGCTGCCTCCAATGGCACTGACTTTGACGACACACCAAGTTTTGGAGATGTATCGAGGTCGCTTAGGGCAATTGTTTTTTGAAGCCATTCGACCCGAAAATACAATTCCAAGTCCACTAGCAAATAAACAAGATACCAATTGGATAAAAACGACTAATATGGTCGGTATCAATGTGCGGACGATTGGGAGTTTTTGGAACATTATGAAATATATGCTCACCGTGCCAGCTTCGCAGCAGTCTGTGCACATTTTACCAATTTGGGAACCTGGCGTAGTGGCAAGTTTGTACGGCATGAGCAGTTGGAACATTAATCCCGAATTTTACAGCGCAGAACTAGCGGTAAGTGTTCCACATTTGAATACAGTGGAAAAGCAACTTAAAGTGGTGACAAATTTGCTGCACGCCACAGGACGAATTGTAGGCATGGACGTGATTCCGCACACCGATCGTTATTCTGAAATTGTACTCGGCAATCCACAATACTTTGAATGGCTGCGCCGCAAAGATTTGAAAATTGTAGACCATAGAGCAAATTTACATGAAAATGCACAAGCGATTATTCTTCAATTTTTAAAAAAATACTCAAGTGCAAGGCATCAAAATTATCCCGATCATTCAGCAATTTTCTTCTCCAAGGATTTTCCAGAGTGGATGCGTTTGGAAGTGCTTTTTGGAGCAAAGGAAGATTATAAAAGACGCCTAGAACGACGAAATATACTGATTCAAATGCTCTACGACGAAGGCTACGAGCCTGTGCCTGCGACTATGGCGCCGCCCTATCGAGGTTTAGAAGTCGACCCAAGTACAGATGCCAAAACCATAGATCAAGACGGACGCATTTGGCGAGATTATCGCATCACAAAACCCGAAAATATGTCACGCGTTTTTGCACCATTAACGCGCTACAAATTATATGAACGATTGGACGATAATCGTAATTGGGAAATCAATTTCGAGCAACCTAGAACCGAAGTTTGGCAGTACATCAATGAAAAGTACCGAAGCATTCAAGCAGCTTATAATTTCGATTTCATGCGTGGTGATATGTCCCATGTTCAGATGAGGGCGGAAGGCATTCCAGAAAAAGCTGACCAATATTACGACATCCATAAAAGTATCAAAAATCACATCCAGCAATTTGTTCCCTACTTTGCCTATTTCGCAGAAACTTTTCTCGCGCCTCCTAACGAAATGGGCTATGGCGATGAAGTAGAACATCTAATACTTTCAGAGGCAGATTCTACGCTTGGCGATTTGCAATCTATGGTGGTTGGTTCGCAGCGATTTCTGAGTGAATTTGCGCGCTACGATCAAATTTTACGAAGCACTACGCTTGTGCCTAATTTTACCATTATGACCGCGGATAAAGATGATCCGCGTTTCGATGAATTCTACCTAAAAGGCAATGAAATCCGCTTGTTTTGTGGTTTATTTTTGACGGATATGCCAAGCTATGTTGGTCTAGGATTTGAGCTGCGCGATCCAAATCGAACGCCTGCGCCCAATGAGCATTATACTAAACTCTATGTCTTTCAAGAAAAAGAAGGCGCGAAAGCAACGCGACATTCTTATGTTTGGGGCGAAAATGGAGAGCTTTTTCATCATCTATCTCGCACTCGAGTCGTAGCAGAAAAAATTCTACCTGAAATTTTTGGTCAAGCTGTAAAATGGCTTGTTCCACCCGATGAAAGTGCAAAACGAAAGTGGGTAGCGTGGGAAGTGGACAAGTATATATTCTTAGCCAATTTCGATTTAGAAAAAGAAGTAAAAGTTTCTGATATTGAGAATTTTGAGTCACTACAACTGCTATTTTCTACATCTGAAGAAGAGCTCTCAATAACTCGTGTTCTACAAGCTGGTGAAGGAAAAATTTTGTGCAAGGATTGAGCATGAAATAAGTTTAGCATTTCGCTCACTTTATGGTCAAAACAAAACTTATCTTCGTGCCTACAAACAAAAGTATTCATGTCCATTTACGATAAATACGAGACGGTCATTGGCTTAGAAACGCACGTGCAATTGGCGACTAAAAGTAAAGCATTTTGTGGCGATGCTATTGAGTTTGGCGCAAGTCCTAATACGCACATCAGCGCAATTTCTTTAGCCTATCCTGGCACTTTACCCAAAGTGAATCATCAGCAAATTGAGTTTGCAATTCGCTTAGGATTGGCTTTGGGCAGCGAGATCAATTTAGAGAATCGTTTTGATCGTAAGAATTACTTTTATGCGGATTTGCCTAAAGGTTATCAAATTACGCAAGATCGGTTGCCAATTTGTGTGGGTGGCGCACTGAAAATTCGAGTGAAAGGCAAAGAAAAAAGCATTCGAATTCATCATATTCATATGGAAGAAGATGCAGGAAAATCCATTCATGATTTGGATGCGAAACACTCCATGATTGATTTGAATCGAGCAGGAACTCCTCTATTGGAGGTTGTTTCAGAACCTGATTTGCGTTCCGAAGAGGAAGTAGATGCCTTCATGACAACAATGCGGCAATTGGTGCGCTATTTGGAAATTTCGGATGGAAATATGGAGCAAGCCTCTTTGCGTTGCGATTGTAATGTTTCAGTGCGTTTGAAAGGAGCAAGTGAGTATGGGCAACGTTGCGAAATCAAGAATTTGAACTCCATGCGCTTCGCTAGAAAAGCGATTCAATACGAGCGCAAACGCCAAATTGATCTTATTGAATCAGGAGGTGAAGTGCAACAAAATACGCTCAATTTTGATCCAGTTACAGGCAAAACTTCTCCTTTACGTTCCAAAGAAAATGCGCATGATTATCGCTATTTTCCAGAGCCTGATTTGCCACCAGTTGTGGTTAGTGAACAACAGGTTGAACAAATTAAAAACGCTTTGCCGCCACTACCTAACGAACTCTTTGAAACCTTTACTCAAACCTTTAAACTTTCTGAGTACGACACCAATATTTTACTTGAAGAGAAGAATAGTGCTTTGTATTTCGTAGCTTTAGTGCAAGCTACTCCACATAAAAAGGCAGCAGCTAATTTAATGATTAACAAAATACTGCCATATCTAAATGAAGAACGCAAAAGCATCCAAGAATTTCCAATCGATACAGCGCAATTAGCAGCTCTGATTGAATTGATACAGAGTGACCAAGTCAGCAATAGCATTGCCTACCAGCAGCTTTTTCCTGAACTTTTAAAGCAACCCGATATTGCTCCGCTAAAATTAGCCGAACAACTTAATTTGCTACAATCCAACGATGATGATTTTCTTCAAGACCTCATCACTCAAATTTTAGAACAGCATCCAGATAAAGTCAAAGCCTACCAAAAAGGAAAAAAAGGACTGATTGGTTTCTTTATGGGTGATTTGATGAAAAAATCTAAGGGTAAAGCGAATCCGAAGGAAGCGAAGAAGTTATTGGCAGCGCGTTTAGAGAATTGAGATTCCTTTTTAGTAGTCTGATCTTTTACCCCTGTACACTTTTTTCTTTCGTGCCATAGGCACGAAAGGGAGAGGGATTTAGGGCAGAAACAGATTGAGTTTGAACCAAAATTAATCTGTTTCTGCCCTAGAAACCCTTTGCGAGCCGCCGAAGGCGGTGAGCTAAATAGAAAATAAAAAAGGTGTAGGGGTGAAAAACAAAACAAGCAATGAAAAACATCAAAGTTGAAGTCAAATGGGCGATCATATTTACAATCGTCTCCCTTTTATGGATGGTCTTAGAAAAACTTTCTGGGTTGCATGGAAAGCACATAGAATATCATATGTATTTAACTAATCTATTCTTTATTCCAGCTGTGGTAATGATGGTAATGGCATTGAAGAATAAGAAGCGTAATTTTTATGGCGGGCAAATGACTTACGGTCAAGGTCTCACTTCAGGCATGATTCTTTCTGCGATTATCGCTTTATTGAGTCCTCTCTCGCAGTGGATTACTTCTTTTGTTATCACACCTGAATACTTTCCCAATGTGATTGGATATTCTTTGGAATCAGGTTATTACAGCACTAGAGCCGAGGCAGAAGCATTCTTTAGCTACAAGAACTATGCGATGCAAGGTGCAATTGGTGCAGTACTCATGGGAATTATCACTACTGCGGCTGCGATGGTTTTCATTAGGAGTAAAAGAGAGATTGCAGTTCAGTCCATAGCAAATTAGATTGCTTCTGGTCGGGGTAAACGCATCAAAATTAAAACCCTACATGGACACGCCCAGAGTACGTGTGGAATATACCCTACTTGGTGGGGAGCTTGGCACTCCATTGTTTGAGCGGAGCGAGTTTGGAGGGTCTAGCGTTTTTGCCTACTTTTTTGGTAGTATTGACAATATCAAACAAGTTTGGTCACCACGAAACTGCATCCTCCATATCATACAAGCTAGCCTCTTGCTTCACTAAAAACTGCGCCGCCCGAATCGCTCCTTTAGCAAATACCTTCTTGGAAGCTGCGATGTGCTTAATCTCAATAATTTCGTCTTCGCCCGCAAAAATGACGCTATGTTCCCCAACAATCGTACCGCCGCGCAGACTATGCATCCCAATTTCTTGCTGCTCGCGTTTTTTCATGCTGTTTCTGCCATATTCGACGCTTCGGCGATTGGGTAAGCTGTTCTGCACCGTTTCCAATAAGCTATTCGCTGTACCACTCGGCGAATCTAGTTTCTTATTATGGTGCTTCTCAACAATTTCAATATCAAAATCTGCTGCAAGGGCTTGCACGGCTTTGCGCAATAGTTGGTGCATTAAGTTAATGCCTTGTGAGGTATTGGAGGCTAGTAAGATGGGAATTTGCTGACTGCTTTCTTGAATGGCTCGGTCTGCGACCTCATCAAAACCTGTGGTACAAATCACGACTGGTTTTTGATGTTTTTTACAATGCTCCAAAATATCCAAAACATTACTTGGATGCGAAAAATCGATCAGCACATCAAATGCACCTCCTATGCTTGATAAACTTTGATATACTTTCTCTTTTTCCACTTGAATTCTAGGCTCAATCGCCCCTATCAATTCCAAATTTGGATTATCTTCAATACTTTCGCAAAGCAATTTTCCCATTGCTCCGTAGCCGTAGATTAATAAACGCATAGTTGTGTCAGTTTGAAGGCTTCGCTGTTTGAAGTGGTTCGATGGCTTCGCCGTTCGATATAGTTTGAAGTCAAGTTTATTTGTGAGTGTATTACACCTCGGAGACACGCGGTAGAAATCCTGAAAATTCTACAATCCCGAATCCCGATAGTTATCGTGGACTGATTCCGACAAAAAGCCTAATTTGCTATTAATCCAATCTTCTTCATCTCCCCAAGCATCCGCTCCTTTTGTCCTTCGTCCATTTCATAAAGTGGTAAACGCAAATCTCCAACATTCATACCCAATTCGTTCATGGCTGTTTTGACTGGAATTGGATTCGTCTCGTAGAACAGACTGTGAATGAAGCCGTTGTATTTTAACTGTAGACTTCGAGCAGCTTCTAATTCGCCTGCCAAAAAGTGAGCGGTAATATCGTGCGTTTCTTTGGGAAGCACGTTGGCAACTACAGAAATCACACCTGTCGCACCAATCGCCATCATCGGAACAATAATATCATCATTGCCAGAAAGCATAACAAAATCATCCGCACACAAACGAGTCACTTCGCTGGCATAAGAAATATCGCTACTCGCTTCTTTGACGCCTGCAATTCTAGGATTTTTGCTCAAATGCACCATCGCTTCTAGGGAAATATTCATACCCGTCCGACTGGGTACATTGTACAAAATCATTGGAATTTTTACGGCATCCGCCACTGCTTCGTAATGTTTGACAAGACCTTTGGTATTGGTCTTATTATAATAAGGTGTAACGAGCAACAACCCATCCGCTCCTACTTCTTCTGCTTGCGTGCTCAACTCAATTGCCAAAGGTGTTTCGTTGCTTCCTGTTCCAGCGATGACTGGAATACGTCCATTTGCTATTTCTACACTTTGACGAATTAAGTCTTTGTGCTCTTCTACACTTAAAGTTGAAGCCTCACCCGTTGTGCCAGCAATGACGAGCGCGTCCGTTTTGTGTTTAATATGAAAATCAATAAGGGTAGCTAATTGATCGTAATTGATTCGATCATTTTCATCAAAAGGTGTTACGAGGGCAACGCCACAGCCCTTAAAATCCCAGTTCATAATGTTAGTTTAGCTGTGAGATTTTGAGATTTGAGAACTACTCATCTACTCGCGCTCTCACTTTCCGTAAAGTGTCGCGAAAGTACGCATTGCACAGCAATTATGTTCCCCAAACAGCTTAAAATCTATTGGCAGTGTCAATAAACCGATAGTGTGTGATATTGTAGATAAAAAACGAAAGGGTCGTTTAGAAAAAATAGAAAAATGGTAGCTAATCGCTAAACGACCTGCCTAACTCAGGAAACAGGCAGCTGTATTTTATCTTTTATAGATTGGATGAGTGCAGGAGAGACAGCTTTTCGGTGAACTTTACTTTTTATAAACTCTCGAAAGGAACGTTCTTTACTCAGTACAGTAAAATATTCGGGATTGGATTTAATTTCTTTTAGCAATTCTCTTTCTGCCTCGGGACTGAGTTCATTATCTAGGTACATCGTGACTTTGGCTACTAGATCTTGATAATTTTTTACGTTTCCCATGATCGCGTTTTTTATGCCACTTGCAGATGCCTTACTGGACAGACCTCTTGTTGCCAATCATCACCTCCCGATGCAAAAGTACTTGCACCAAAAATAGAAATAGCGGGAATCGTGATAAAAGTATTAATCAACATGAGGGTGTTAGTTTTGCAAAGCTAGAGCAATTGCTCTTGCGAAGTGGTGTTAATGAAAAATTAGTATTATTTAAAAAGTCAGATGTGAAATCAAAGACGTTTTGTATCAAATCTCTCATCTGACTGTCTCAAATCTTTTATTAATTAAAACCCATTGACTTGGCGTAGTCAGCGAGTCTTTCTTTCAACGCTTTTCTAGCGCGGTGCAAACGAGAACGAACTGTACCAATTGGAATGTCCACAATTTTCGCGATTTCCTCGTAAGTAAATCCTTCAATATCGCACAACAAAATCACGATTCGGAAATCTACGGGCAATGCGTTGATCGCATTCGTCACCTCGTCGCCCATCATATGCTGAAACATCTCCAAACGCAAATCGGAATAACTAGAGTAGCTCGTATCTTCCTCGTCGTGATGATTCAAGATTTCCTCGTACTCCACTTGCGTCGGACGCACTGACTTTCTGCGATAAGCATTGATGAAATTGTTCTTCAAAATTCGGAACAACCACGCTTTGGCATTTGTCCCTTCATGGTAGCTATCAATGGACTTGAACGCCTTCATGTAGGTCTCCTGCACCAAATCATTCGCATCATCTTCATTTTGCGCTAAATGATAGGCAAAGTTGTACAACGCATCAATTACAGGCAAAAATTCTGTGTCAAAAATGCGCAATTGTCTCGTTCTAGTTGAATTGTCAGCCATTAATACCATAAGAATTACATTTGCTCGTATTTGTTCAAAAAAATCACATACTTGCTTAGGAGGTCTATTCCATCTGACTTTTTAAAAAATACGAAAGTCTAGTGCGCATAACCTGAACGATTTTTGAAAAGTTCCCAAGAATTAGAATTTTGCAGAAAAAATTGAAAATCAAATGGATTTACAGCAAAATTTACAAGTACAAGCGAAACTTTTTTTAACTGATCTTTTTCAAGAAATAAAATTGCAAGGTATTGATGTTCAATATCTTGAGCTAGATCATATCTGCTATCGTGTAGAAACAACAGAACGCTATGAAGCCCTAAAAGAAGAATTATTAGAAATTGGAGAATTATTAGTGGAAAGTGAAGTTGGTGGTCGTTCTATTGCTACTTTTCGTTTGCACGAAGCCTTGATTTTTGAAGATCGAAAAATTGAAATTTTAGAATTGCCTGCTCCAAAACCTAACAATCACTATAGAGAGGGCTTTGAACATATTGAATTTGTTATTTCAGAAGACTTCGAGACGTTTATGAATCGATATGCTCATTGTGAATTTGATACAAAAGGCATGAAAAAGGTGATCAATCCTGAAATTCGATTGAGTTTTGGGGAGCGGAGTGTGAAGTTTCATCATCAGAGTTTGGAAGAGGTGATTGCTTTTGAGAAAAAATTCAAGGATGAATCGTAGCGTTCCAAACCACCGCAGGGCAAGGTTTCAATCCAATCTGTTAAGAGCTTTTGCAAAATGCTTGAATTCTTCTACTTTTAAGATTCAAATTTTAATACAAAAAAATATGATGAATAAGACAAGACGAAAATTCCTCAAGCAATCAGGGCAAGTTGGTTTAGGAGTAGGTCTGCTGGGTTTAACTGCTTGTAGTCAAAAGATCGTAGAGACTGCAGCTGCTGCAAAAATGATAGATACCAGCGATCTATTTTTTGATATTTCCTTGGCACAATGGTCATTGAATAAAGCCTTCTTTGGCGGCAAGTTGGATAATTTGGACTTTGCTTCCAAAGCAAAAAACGCGTTTGGCATTACGGCTATTGAATATGTCAATCAGTTCTTCAAAGACAAGGGCGATGATATGGCGTATTTGAAAGAAATGAAAATGCGCGCTGATGACAATGGAGTAAAGAGCTTATTGATTATGGTAGATCGCGAAGGAGATTTGGGAAATTTGGATGAAATGAAACGCAAGCAAGCAGTAGAAAATCACTACAAATGGGTGGAAGCTGCGAAATTTTTGGGTTGTCATTCCATTAGAGTGAATGCTGCTGGACAGGGCACGGCGAGTGAAGTTTCTGCGGCAGCGGCAGATGGCTTAGGGCGTTTGTCGGAATTTGCGGAGCAAGAAGGAATGAATGTCATCGTTGAAAACCATGGAGGATACTCTTCCAATGGAAAATGGTTGACCGCTGTAATGAATAAAGTCAATATGGACAATTGTGGAACGCTGCCAGATTTTGGTAATTTCTGTATTAAGCGCAAAGCAGGTGGATGCGAAGAAGAGTATGATCGTTACAAAGGTGTGACGGAATTGATGCAACACGCCAAAGCAGTTAGTGCCAAAACACATGACTTTGATGAAAAGGGGAATGAAGTGAACACAGACTATATGAAAATGATGAAAATTGTGAAAGATGCAGGTTATCGTGGCTACGTAGGAATTGAGTATGAAGGAAGTGAAATGGCTGCTGATGAAGGTATCATTGCAACCAGAGACCTGTTGCTGAAGGTGGGGAAGGCGTTGAGCTAGTTTTATTGTTGATTTGCTTATCTGTTTATTCGTTGAATTAAAAGACAAACAACATAGATGCAATTCTCTGTAAACACAAAATGGCAATCGGTTATTCAACCGATTGCCATTTTTGATACACTTAAAGATCAGCTACTGAAAGAAAATTTAGGGGTGCACTTCAAAATTTCGCATAAGCAAAGAAAAAGTGTATTTTGAGGAAAAAAAGCAAAGTGGATAAAAAATCATTTATGGCACTATGTGAGTCTCGCTGGAAGGAAATAGCTGAACTATCAAATCGCAATAATTTGTATGATTTGGAGAAAGACTTTTCACAGATATGGCAGACCTTAGGGCGTTCTGTACTGGAACAACGAGTTGGAGAAGTTCCGAGTAACACGCGAAAAAAAAAGCCTAAGTAGCACATTTGGTCGCATAGAAATTAGTAACGATAATGAACTTTTACATCTAGCCACAGGACATCGAGTAAGCCCATTATTAGGAGAAAAAATAGCTTACATTGGTCAATTAGACAGCTACGAAAAAGGGAGTGAGATTGCTTTACAGTTATTAAATTTAGAATTGAGCGATACTAAGATTTATCGTCTTACGGATGCTATTGGCAAGCACGCAGCGGAGTGGTTAGCAGAAGAAGATTTGCGTGATGATATAAGTGAACATCCCGTT
>JBCDFY010000211.1:0-12648 GCA_039176995.1 Bacteroidota bacterium | reverse complement strand
TAAATATTCTTTTATATTTTCCCACTGGGAATCAGTCAATCTTTTGTATTGTGTTTGCATCTCTTTGTATTTTGTTCATCACAAAGATCGCAACTCTGATTCCCTTCTTCTATTCATTTGTTAAATTTAAACATACTCTTACTATAATTGCGGTAGTCTTTATTTTTTAAACTAAAACACATCAATTTATTCACATTACAGAAATCACTCAATTATGAAACAACATTTCACAAAATTTGTGGGTTTATTACTCGCAATAACATTACTCACAACAACGAGCTGTGAAGAACAATCGAACACAGAAATAGAAAACACCATTGGGATGTACCAAAAGAAAGATATACAACCACCAATAGCTAAAAAAGTAGCAAAGGAGCTGACCACACACGATGATACTCGAACCGACAATTATTATTGGATGCGTGAGCGCGAAGACCAAGAAGTAATTGACCATTTGACAGCAGAAAATGACTATACCACGGAGATGACCTCGCATTTGGAAACTCTGCAAGAAGAGTTATTTGAAGAAATCAAAGGTCGTATCAAAGAAGAAGATCAATCTGTGCCTTATAAAGATAATGGGTATTACTACATTACGCGCTACGAGAAAGGCAAAGAGTATCCAATTTACAGTAGAAAGAAAGAGACACTGGAAGCAGAAGAGGAAATTCTGTTGAATGTCAATGAGTTAGCTGAGGATTTTGATTATTTCAGCATAAGTGGCCGCACCGTAAGCCCAGATAATAAGTTGCTGGCTTATGGAGAAGATACTTTGAGTCGTCGTATTTATACTTTGAGATTTAAGAACCTAGAGACAGGTGAAATGCTCGAAGATGTAATTCAAAACACTACGGGTGGCGCGATTTGGGCAAATGATAACAAAACCGTTTTTTATGTCACCAAAGAACCTGGCACTTTGCGATCTTATAAAGTTTTTCGTCATGTTTTGGGCACGCCAGTGGAGCAAGACGTAGAAGTTTGGCACGAAGAGGACAACACTTTCTTGACTTTCGCTTATAAAAGTAAATCCAAAAAATACATTATCATCGGTTCTTACCAAACAATCTCGCAGGAGTATCAAGTACTGGAAGCCGACAATCCGACTGGTGAATTTCGAGTCATTCAACCTAGGGAGCGCAACTTGGAATATGGCATTGCGCATTACGGCGATAAGTTTTATATCCGTACTAATTTGGATGCCAAGAATTTCCGCTTGATGTCCACTTCAGAAGATGCAACGACGAAAGATAATTGGCAGGAAGTTATTCCGCATCGAGATGATGTTTTGTTGGAAGGAATGGAAATTTTTAATAATTATTTAGTGCTTTCTGAGCGCAAAAATGGTATTACACAACTGCGTGTGCGTCCTTGGGAAGGTGAAGAACATTATATCGAATTCCCAGAAGATGCCTACGTCGCTTCGTCTTCCATCAATCCAGAATTTGATACCGATATATTACGCTTTGGCTATACTTCGATGACGACACCTTCCTCTACCTATGATTACAACATGAAAACGAAGGAGCGTGAGTTGTTGAAGCAACAAGAGGTAATTGGCGACTTCTCTCCAGAGAATTATGCTTCCGAACGCGTTTATGTCACAGCAAGAGATGGAGTGAAAGTTCCCGTTTCGATTGTTTACAAAAAAGGCTTCAAAAAAGATGGAAAGCAGCCCTTATTACTTTACGCTTACGGCTCTTACGGCAATAGCATGGAGCCTTATTTCAGCTCCGTTCGCTTGAGTTTACTAGATCGTGGTTTTGCTTACGCAATTGCGCACATCCGAGGAGGAGAGGAAATGGGTAGACATTGGTACGAAGATGGAAAACTACTGAATAAGCAAAATACGTTCAATGATTTCGTTGATTGTGGGCAATATTTGGTAGATAATAATTATACCAATTCGGATAAATTATTCGCGATGGGTGGCAGTGCTGGTGGACTCTTGATGGGTGCAGTTGCAAATATGCGTCCTGATTTGTGGAAAGGTATTGTAGCTGCTGTACCTTTCGTAGACGTAGTGACGACCATGTTAGATGAAAGCATTCCATTAACGACTTTTGAGTACGACGAATGGGGAAATCCAAATGATAAGGAATACTACGAATATATGCTTTCTTACTCTCCTTATGACAATGTAGCAGCAAAGGATTATCCTTCCATGCTTGTCACCACTGGTTTGCACGACAGCCAAGTACAGTATTGGGAACCTGCAAAATGGGTCGCCAAACTACGAGAGTACAAAACAGATGACAATCCTATTCTTTTCCACATCAATATGGATGCTGGACACGGTGGGAAGTCTGGGCGTTTCCGCAGGTTTAAGGAGACTGCTTTAGAGTATGCATTTTTCTTGGATTTGGCAGGAAAAGTGGAGATGAAAGGATAGTTTTGATTTCATATGGGAATCTAGGGCTCTTTTTTATGAACCACTAAGACACTAAGGATAGTAAGACCTTCACTTTGTGTTCTTAGTATCACATACTTGAAAAAGTTTGTAAGAAAGCAAAGTTTTTAAGGTTGACCTATTACAACTAGTTGACTTATAAAACTTAGATACTTTTTTTAACTATAAAGAAATCAAAGGACACAAAAGATTGGTTTCCCTTCTTTGTGTTCCTTTGTCTCTTTGTGATTCAAGTTCTTTGCAGCTTCGCTGCCATGTGCCTTAGTGGTTCAATTATCATCCGTGCAAGTCTTTTACTTCTCAAATCTTATCTACAATGAAGCTCTATCCTTTCGTTTTTCTATTCACCATCTTCGCTTGTAACAATGCTACTCCAACCACTTCAACGGAGGTATCCACCGAAACAGAAAACGAAAATCAGGCTGAGTCAAAAATCAAAAAAAACACAGTAGTTAAGCAGCAAGTTGAACTAAAAAAAAGTTTGAATACGACTTTCAAAGATTATAAAATTGAGGCAAAGGTAGCAGATGGTGCATTGCAAATGGCAGCAAATAATCCAAAAGGTAACGCCATCGAAATGAGCGATATTCCATTAGAGGGAGAACTGAAATTCGTAGAAGCGACGGATATGAATGGAGATGGTCGTCCAGAAATTTGTGTGGTAGAAAAAACGGCAACGGGTGAAAAATTACACGCCTGTTCTTTGACGCCTTTTTCTGCTTTACCGATTCATTTACCTTCCATAAAACTTACTGATTTTCAAGGAGATGATGCATATATGATTGAAGATGGACAGTTAATGCGTAGCTACACCACTACTAAAGGAAAACAAGCAAAAATTGAGTATAACTTGGTTGCTGGCGAAGCAGGTTTTCGATTTGAGCCGCATGGCATCAGAGCAGATGAAATGGATGGTATTGTCTTCGGTACTTACATAACAGCAGGCTATCCAAAAGATTACGATTACTGGCAGAAGTTGACAATCTCAGATAATGGTTTAGGAGAAATAATCATAAATATCACAGCAATCCAAACGGAAAATGGTCGTCCTGTCTGTAGTTTTGAATCAATTGGTCGACTAGTAGCTGGAAAAATTACCGCCCCGTTGAATTTCAAAGTAGAAAATATCGAAGGAACCATGGTTCTAACACAAATTCAAAATGGATGGAAAATTGATATTGAGCAGGAGAAAAACCGCCCTAATCTGATGTATTTTTGTAGAGGTGACCTATCTCTAGCAGGTGAATATCTAAGGAGTAAATGAAGAAGAAAGCTCTGCTACCTCTGCAAGCTGTTTCTCATTCCTCAAAAATCTCTCCCAATACAAAAGAAAAATCCTTCAAAACTTCTGATTGCACTGTATCTTCTTCCCGAAATTGGTGCTTGAAAATCATGACTCGCTCTTCGTTAAGGTACAAATCAAGCGTTTTTTGCTCATAATCAATTGCCCAATATTCTAATACATTATGCTTGCCATAAGCGTCTTTTTTCTTTCCTAAATCATGGCTTTTATTAGAAGAAAGCACCTCTACAATAAGATCAGGCGCGCCATGGATGAATTTCTTTATAATGTCCTTGCGCTCATTAGAAATGAACATCAGGTCAGGTTGAAAGATATTTTTTTCATCAAAATGTACATCCAAAGGAGCAAATCTTACCGTTCCTATTTTTTCTTTCTTCACATGAGAATGAACAAGTAGATGCAAATTAGCTAATGCAAGTTGGTGTAAATCGTAAGGAGAAGGCATAAATTCTAGTTTTCCGTTTATCAATTCATAAGGCGCATTTTCGGGCAACATGGCATAATCTGCAAGACTGTAAGACTGCTGCTCATTATCAATCATCGTCAAATAAAATTGATGATTGCGCTCAAATAAGATTTGTGTACCTACCAAGGCGTAATTTCGCCCATTTAGCAAGTTTCGGAAAACTTCGTTATTCACCTCTTCGCCCATTTCTGGTGAAACTACTATGGGTACGAAGAAGGAAGGAATATTTGAAATTGATTTGGTCATTTCTTGCGTTTGGAATTGCAAATTATCATTTTTCAGAGATATGTCAAAATATAAGATTTTTGCATTCAAAATGCATATCCTATATTTGGGTCATACAAAACCTAAGTCGTATGAAGTTTCTAAGTACACTCTCCTTCTTATTTTTTATTGCTATTTCTTTTGCACAAAATCCTGATAAAAAAACACTCGGTCACGAAGAACTCGTCACTTGGAATCGCATCCAAAGCGAACAAATCTCCAAAGATGGCAATTGGGTCGTTTATCATCTACATCCTGAGCAGGGAAACAAGACGCTCAAAATTTATAATGCTCAAACAAAAAAGACGATTACTTTTCCAAGAAGTGAAGCTGCTAAAATTAGTGCGGACAGTCGTTTCGTAGTCTTTAAAATCAAAACAGATTGGGAAGAATTGCGCACGCTGAAACGACAGAAAACTAAGAAAGACGATTTGCCGAAAGATACCTTAGGCATTTATGATTTGAATAGCGGCAAGTTAGAAAAAATTGCTGGTGTGAAATCTTTTAAGTTACCTGCAAAATGGTCGGGCTGGTTGGCATATCATAAAGAAATTGAAAAAATAGAAAAGGATACGACTGCCAAGGAAAAACCTAAGGCGAAAATAAAAAAGGAAAGTAAAAAATCGGGAACTAAACTGGTTATTCGAGACTTAAATTCAAGTGAGGAAACGATAATAGAATTTGTAAAAGACTATGTACTAGCAAAGGAAGGGAAACGAGTCTTAATGAATAGCACAGGGAAAGATTCTACTTTTACAGAAGGCGTATATTTATTTGATTGTCAAAATATTGCGCTAAAGCCTATCTTCACCAACGAAGGCGAATACAAAAATCTAACTTTTGACGAAAAAGGGGAACAAGTTGCTTTCCATCTCAATTTGGATACTACCAAAATGCAGATTCCACCTTTTGCTTTAGCCTATTGGAAAGATGGACTAACGCAAGCCAAAATTATCGTGGATACTACTTCTAAAATCTTGGCAGAAAACTGGCGCGTCAGTGAAAATGGCAGATTGAGATTCTCCAAAAACGGACAACAACTCTATTTTGGAATTGCGCCTTTGCCTATTCTGCAAGATACTTCGGTGCTAGATGAAGACATTGTCAAAGTAGAAGTTTGGTCGTACAGTGATGCCGTTTTACATACACAGCAGAACAACCGACTGGCGCGAGAAAAGAAGCGAACTTATGGCGCAGTTTGGAACATTGCGGAGAATCAGTTAGTACAATTAGGATCTAAGGAAATTCCCGAAGTACGATTTGGAGATGAAGGAAATGCGAACTACGCTTTAGGCTATAATGATATGCCTTATTTTAAGGAATTTTCTTGGGAAGGTGTTAGTCGCAAAGATTTGTCATTAATTAATACTAAAAATGGTAAATCAAAAATCATTGCTAGAGCAATAGAAGGGTATACCAGCTTTTCTCCCAAAGCTAAATTTATTTATTGGTACAATAGATTAGATTCTGCTTGGTTTGCTTATGAAGTTGCGAGTGAACAACTGCGTCAAATCACGAATAATGAGATCGTCACTTACTACAGTGAAATCCATGATACGCCTTCCCATCCCTATCCGTATGGCATTGCTGGCTGGACAGAAAATGATCGCTATATTTTAGTAAATGACCGCTACGACATTTGGAAAATTGATCCAAAAGGTAATGAAAAACCCATCAAGCTCACCAATGGTCGAGTCAACAAAACGCGTTATCGCTACCTTCGCCTAGACCCAGAAGAACGCAATATTGACCTTTCTCAACCTATACTCCTAAACGTCTTTGATGAAAAAAGCAAAGGCAGTGGCTACGCGACTTTGGATGCCAAAAGCGTATTGAAGACACTCGTTTTTGATGCTGAATTTCGCTACGACAGTCGTCCTAAAAAATCGGAAAATGCAGATCGTTTCCTATTCACCAAAGAAAACTTTCAAACCTTCCCCGATTTGTACTTGACCGATATGAATATGACCAATCCCGACCAAATCAGCAACGCCAATCCACAACAAGCCGATTATTCTTGGGGCAGCATAGAACTGTACGAATGGACAGATTTGAATGGAAATGTGCTTACTGGTCAACTCGTCAAACCCGAAAATTTTGACCCTTCCAAGCAGTATCCGATGTTGGTCAATTTCTACGAAAAAAGCTCCGATCGCCTCCATAAGCATCGTGCGCCTTATCCGCATCGCTCTACGATCAACTACTCTTTTTACGCCAGCAAAGGCTACCTCGTTTTCAATCCAGATGTGCCTTATCGCATTGGCTATCCGGGCGAAAGTGCTTTGAATGCCGTACTTTCGGGCGTTACGTCTCTGATTGATAAAGGCTTTGTGAATAGAGAAAAAATTGGTGTGCAAGGACACAGTTGGGGTGGCTATCAGGTGGCTTATTTGCTCAACAGAACGGACATTTTTGCTTGTGCAGAAAGTGGTGCGCCCGTGGTCAATATGTTTTCTGC
Organism: Bacteroidota bacterium; assembly: GCA_039176995.1. Lineage (GTDB taxonomy): Bacteria > Bacteroidota > Bacteroidia > Chitinophagales > Saprospiraceae > JAAUTG01. The sequence goes on along the minus strand of JBCDFY010000211.1, from coordinate 5,750 downwards.
TTATGGTGGCATTCGTTGGGGAAGCGGCATGAGTCGAATGTTTCAATACGAACACACACAAAGTCGCATTGGTGGCACAATTTGGGAATATCCGTTGCGGTATCTCGAAAACTCGCCCATCTTTACTTTGGATAAATGCAACACGCCCGTCCTCATTTTACACAACGACAAAGATGGTGCAGTGCCGTGGTATCAAGGCATCGAGTATTTTGTAGGCTTGCGCCGACTCAATAAACCCGCCTGGATGCTTAATTACAACGAAGAACCGCACTGGCCACTCAAACTACAAAACCGCAAAGATTTCAACATCCGCATGCAGCAATTTTTCGATCATTATTTAATAGATACGCCGATGCCGCAGTGGATGGAAAGAGGCGTGCCTGCCATTGAGAAGGGAATTTTGCAGGGATTGGAGATGAAAGAATAATGTAAAGAAACCAATTGTAAAAGACGAGTGTTTATCTAATAAAATAGAGTATTCAATGATGGAAGCCACACCGCTAAGCACACCGTTAAATGTTCATCAAATTGAGATTTTGAAGCTCTTTTCAAGAGAAATGGAAGAAGCTGATCTCATTGCTATCAAGCAATTGATTGTTCAATACTTAGGGAAAAAAATTACCAAAGCAGTAGATCAAGTGTGGGAAGAAAAAGGATGGACAGCAGATGATTTTGATCGTTTGTTGAATACCCATGAAAGAACACCTTATAATCCACACAACTAGAACAAACCAATGAAAATAGTTTTAGATACCAATGTACTATTGGTTGCTTTGTCTCACCGCTCTCCTTATCGAAGCATTTTCGATGCCTTTTTACAAGAAGATATTCAACTTTGTGTGACTACTGATATTTTAGTGGAATATGAAGAAATCATTGGCAAACACCTTGGCAAAGAGGTAGCCTCTAATGTACTTCAATTGATAGAAAATGCGATCAACGTAGAATGGATTATCAAATATTTCAAATGGAACTTAGTTGAAGCTGATCCTAACGATAATAAATTTGTAGATTGTGCTATCGCAGCTAATGCAAAATACTTAGTCAGTGAAGACAAGCATTTTAATATTTTAAAACAAATTCCATTTCCCAAAGTAGAGTTGCTCAAAGCAAAAGAATTTGTTGAGCTTTTGGAAGGGGATGAATAGTTGTTTGATTTCATAGGAATTGGGACTGTGGTAAAGTATGCACCAATTGCAAGTTGGTAGAAAGTGCGTGACGAGTTATAAACTTGCATGAGCATAAATATTTGGCGTCAGCAGGCTTTAGAATACCTTGCGCGAGCGGCAATGCTCCGTTTTCTTCATATAATTCACCAAATCCATGTCTTGAAGAACTAGCTGTTTCAAGTTTTATGTTGTTTATCAGGTAATTTTCAAAGTCATTGCGGTTGTGAGGCAATAATTGTTTCCCCTCTTGAACAATTATTTCTTGCAATCCTCTAACTTCATAACTTCTATATCTGAGACATTATAGTCCGATAATATGTCATCTAGTAGTTCTTTTGTCAAATCTGAGCTACCTGTAAGTATCTGGGAGAATATTTCTACTCTATCATCCGAAGTTAGTAGGTTTAACTTACTGTCATCCCTGAAAAATGCCATAAAATCTGTTCTTGTCATAATACTGTTTAGGTTCGAATATTTATCCCATTGCTCCACATTTACCACCTAGATTTTGCATCTTCGGTTCGTGAGCATTTGTAATGCGCAACATTGTATGTAGCTTGTCTTTGAAGAGCGGGTTTTGCGTTTATATTGCAGGGAAGTTACACTCGTTACAAACGAGCCAAATAGTACGTTTCGGCTTATAAAGCCTGACGGACGGGTGAATATGCTGCGCGAACGGTCAATAAAGGTGAACTGAGGTTTTTTAGGAGCAGGAAAAAGAACATTCTCTTTATAATCAAATAACAAATATTGCAATGCCTCTTCTGCTAACTCCAATTGTATTTTCTCGGTTGGAAATTTATACTCTAATGTCTTTTTTACTTGATTGATTGCCGCTTCTTTGTAGTAACTAGAAACACCATTTTTTAAATTATGCAAATAATGCGTCAAGTCAGCCTTACCATTATCTACAGCTTCCACTATACGAATTTTGAAAGATTTTCCACAAACCTCTTCGAGTGTAATTTCTTCTCTTAGTTTCATTTATTGCTACTTCGATTTTTATTTCTTGACGGGTTTCGCAAAGTTATTGAATTATCTGTTTCTGATAAAAGTTAGTTGTTTTTTGTTCGTCGAATAGAAGCCTGATTTTATTTGCGTTTTTAAAGTGACTTGCCAGTTCATGAGCATTTATAATTTATCTGCCTCAGGCTAATGCGCGACATTTTATTTGACTTGTTTTCAACGAGCGGGTTAATATTTCTTTAGGACGATACAACACCTTCTCAAAAATTCAAATCCCCCAACACTCCCCTCAACTCCTCCAACCGCTCCCTTACATCCCGACTCGGCTCCATATCCGAAGACGCCAAAATGTAATACAAATAGCGAATTTGCGAGAGCAATTTAGGTTGCGTGTAGCGTCCTTGGGCTTGTACGAGTTGATCTTTTTGGGTGGTAAGAACTTGGTATTCTTTGGAGTCTTTTTTGACTTTTTTCAAATGCTCTTCTATTTCGTGCGCTTTCTTTTTGGCAGCGGAGTAGAGGTCAATGATTTGTAAGGCTAAGGCTTCTTGTTCTTGTAGATGCTCTAAGCTTACGCCTTGCGATAGCACTCTTGGATCAGCGAGTAGTTGGAAGCTTTGTTCGTGCGTTTCCTGATTGGTTTCTAGGACGACGGTATAGGAGTTAGGAGCAACCATTGGCCCATTCTGGTAAGCGCGTTTTGAATTGTTGTCCCAAGCTCCAGCGTGGCGCATATCCCAGCGGAAGCGGTGGAAGCCCTTGGTCTTTTTGAGGGAGGAATTGACGGAATAGGTAAAGGTTTCGGTGGACATATTTCGCTGGGTGACTTCTGCTTGGCTTAGCTTTTTAGGAGCAAAAGTTCGGATGACTTTGCCATCAGCATTTTTGATATGCAGCAAGAAGGTAGAATCTATATCTTCGGGCAAATAGTAGTCAATCATCACGGAAGGCGCAGGATAGTTGGGCTGCGTTTCTGAGCCAACATTCATGGGATAGTAGCGATAGCGATAAGTGTCTTTGGGTTGGAAAAGTTGGATGGCTGTTTTGTCGAGTGTCGAGTAGTTTTGTCGTAGCGCACTGATGTTATCCAAAATGTAAAATCCTCTGCCCATCGTGGATAGCACCAAGTCGCCTCTATGAATTTTGAGATCGGTGATGGGCGTCACGGGTAGGTTTTGTTGGAAAGCTTCCCATGATTTGCCATCGTCTAAGGAAATGAACATTCCATATTCTGTCCCTGCATACAAAATGCCTGCTTTCACAGGATCTTCTCGTACCACACGCACGGGATAGTCGTTTGGAATACCATTGTTCCCATCAGTGAGCAGGATCCAGCTTTTGCCGTAGTTTTCTGTTTTGAAAATGTAGGGTTTCCAATCACCTAATTGATAGCGCAAGACCGAAAAATAGGCTTTGGCAGCATCGTGCGGTGAAGGTTCTACACAATCTACGCGTCCACCTTTGGCGAGGATTTTGGGCGTTACTTGTGTCCAGTTTTCGCCACTATTTTGCGTCACATGAACTGGCCCATCATTCGCGCCTACCCAAATGACGCCTTGTTTCACTTTAGATTCTCGAATCGCATAGATCGTACTGTAAAATTCTTCGCCCGTGATGTCATTGGTGATCGGCGAACCCGAGCGCATTTGTTTGTCAGCTTCAAAGGCAGTGAGATCGGGAGAAATGATTTCCCACGTTTTGCCTTCGTCGGTGGTTTTGTGGACGTATTGCGAAGTGTGGTAAACGACCTTTGAATCGTGCGGCGACACATGAATCGGCGCAACTCGCTGAAAACGAAACTTCAAATCTTTGGGATTGTGACCATACATATTTCTTGCGCCCACGCTGTGTTCTTGTGCTTGTCCTGTCAGTTTATTGAAGACACTAAATCGTCCTTTACAATTGGAATAGACAATGTTTGGATTATCGGGATTGGGAACGGCTGGTCCTGTTTCGCAACCACCTGTACTCACCACAAATCCAATCGCCCCTGCTTGATGCCTCGTCGGTGGCGCACTAGGAACGGCGATGGTTGTACTATTGTCTTGTTGCCCAGCGTAGAGATAGTAAGGATGCTGATTGTCCACTTCCACTTGGTATAGTTCTGCGGTGGGTTGGTTGTACTGACTGCTCCACGTTTTACCGCCGTTGTGGGTGACATTTGCGCCGCCATCGTTGGCTTGGATGTATAGATCTGAATCGTTTGGATTGATCCACATATCGTGATTGTCGCCGTGCGGTGTTCCTAATTTCTGCCACGATTTTCCGCCATTGGTAGATTTGTAATATCGAGTAGAATTGACATAAACTGTTTCCACATCATTGGGGTCGGTATCCACATTGCAGTAGTAAAATGGACGATCGGATAAGCCGTATTCATTAGAGATATGCACAAAATTTTCGCCATGATCGTCGCTTCTGTACAAACCCGAAACTTCCGCTGGTGCTTCCACCAAAGCATATACCACTTTAGAGTCATCGGGCGAAACTGCCAAGTCAATTTTCCCCATCAGTTTAGGCAAGCCCTCTCCTACTCTATTCCAAGTATCGCCGCCATCCAAAGAGCGATAGATGCCATTTTCTTTGCCGCCGCTAATGATCGTCCACGGCTTGCGTTCTGCTCGCCAAGCGGAGGCATAAATGATATTTGGATTGGTCGGCATAAATTCTAAGTCTACGAAACCTGTGGTATCTGATATGGCAAGTACTTGTTTCCAATTCTTTCCTCCATCCTTGGTGCGGTAAACGCCTCGTTCTTGATTGCGCTGAAAGGCTTGCCCAATTGCCGCCACAAAGACCGTGTTATGATCTTGTGGATGAATTTCCACTGCCCCAATTTGCCCTACTTTCTTCAAGCCAATGTGCTTCCAAGATTTTCCTGCATCAATGGATTTGTAAACGCCTTTGCCTACAATGAGATTACTCCGCAAACCATCCGTTCCCGTGCCGACATAGATGATGTTTGGATCGTTTTGTGCGACTCGAATGGCTCCAATGGATGGCGTTTCAAAGTAACCATCTGACACATTTTTCCAAGACACGCCGTAGTCTTCGCTCTTCCAAACACCACCGCCTGTTGCGCCAAAATAGAAAGTATTGGGTTGAGAGGTAACTCCTGCTACGGCAGTCACGCGTCCACCTCTGGTTGGACCGACATAGCGATATTGAAAGAGATCGAAATTGGTTTGGGCGAGGGTATCGATGGAGAGCAAAGAGAGTAAAAGAATCAGGTAACGCATGATGTAGTTTTTGCTCAAATATAGTGGAATGCAATAAGGCTTGCAAATTAGCTGTTGAGTCAAAAAAGTCCTAATTCTGAAAGTTTAGGGATTGATAAGAATTCGAGATTACACATTCAAAGATCGCCAGCTGTAAAGAGACCTGAATCGTTTATTCACCTTTTTACCATTTATTTTTTGGCTCTTATTAACAATCAGGAGGAGATGCTTATAAGCCCAAATGAAAATTTTTAGTTCCTAAAAATTTTCATTTGATGGGATTTTATGGAGAGAAAGAGATATTTTTTGAATTTTTCAGAAAAATTCAAAAAGGCTCTTATCGGAAATCAAGTTGCTTAAGCAGAAAGCGTTCTTTTACAGCTCAAGAGCCTTTTTG
>JBCDFY010000210.1:0-12706 GCA_039176995.1 Bacteroidota bacterium | reverse complement strand
CTGCTGGAGTAGACCGTCGTGCTCGGCTGAGGCCCTCCGCCTACTTGATATAACTGATGGATGTAAGTATATCCTCATTGCTTTTTTTGCACAATATATTATGCTTTTTTTAATTTCATTGGGTAGATTATTTTTTACCCGATCCCTAATGAAGTTTAATTTCATCAATCAAACTCAGATCGTCATTCAAGCTCTTGAATAAGCGCATTCTAAATTTGCCCTGTTTGTTAACTAATGTTTTTGCCATTCTATCTATCGCTACCATGGAAAGAACAGTTTGAATGTAGGCTTCAATAAGATCATCTAAACCAATGCCAAGTTTGTTAAAATCTCTTCTATCCATCAGCATGAGTCTGTTCGTATCACTTCCCCAAGACCCGTCAGAATTTTTGAAGGATAAATTCGTCCCAAGCATTTGCCAACTATCCGTACTATTTTTGATCTGATCTATCAAAGGCATAGCCGAACGACGCGCATAAGTACACAATGGACGAATTCCATTTTCCGTAGAACTGACCATCATACGAATGTCAGCTACATAAGTGTGATTTTTTTGGTTGGGAATAGTGCCTACATGATAGAGTTTGCCAGCAGAAGTTGTACTACTCCAGTTGTAGTTTCCAATCAGACTTTGAACAATGAATAAATCATAATCAAACTCTAATTCCATAAATTGATCTAATTCTGCTTGCGTAACAATGGTATAAACCCCTTGTCCTGCATTGCTATAAGGTACTTTAATAACGGCATGACCACCCATCTTTTTCACCCAAAGTGGAATTTCATTCTTTTGCACATCCCAAATAGTTTCTGGAATATTAATTTTCAATCCATGAGGCTGCAATTCAGAATTAAAGATATCGTAGGCTTTTGCGGCAACCATTTTGTTTCGTCCACCAGCTAAGCAAGCAATAATTGGATTCAAAATGCGAGTTTTGGAATGTAGCGGCAGCCGATTCCAAGGCTTTTGCGTTAGATATCTGAACGCAGCACGAATAGAGACAAACGTTCCATCTTCCGTCCGCACTTGCATGATTCCGTCCTCGAATCTAATAGGAGGATCAGCGTCATCTTCATAAAAAGGGACATAGTGAACGGGTTCTTTCATCACATCGGCGATCACTTCCGCGTAACCAGATGCTTCCATATGATTTTTGTCGTACACCACTGCTAATCCACCTTTGATTTTTTGTCGAAGGTTTTTCAAATAAGGTTTGAAGGTTCTTTCCACCAATAGTCGATAGCTTCCTTGCTCTTGATTGTCGTCTACCAAAGGCATAGATTTTTGACCAGAAGGGCAAGAATTGTTTTCAATTACCACCATTTGCCTTTTTCCACCAGCAGAAGTTACATTCAGCAAATCTGCTCCCGCCCATTGAAAATATTTGGTCTTGCTATGGAGTAATTCTTCCAATTTATCAGCATCAACGGTTGGGTGCATATGACAATATCGAGTGACAATACGCTCTTGCTTCAAATTCATAAAGAAGCTAATCATGGGATGAATGGTCGCATTCAACGCCTTCGGATACCAATGGTTATGCGCTTCAAATTCATTCGGTTGAATGAGTATGGATGTCTTTAAGTTATTAGAAGTGTTCAAGCTTGAAATTTCGATGTATAAAAGATTATCTGAAACAAAAGTCTTGAATTTTCGGGTGCAAATATTCAACTATCTACCTTCTAAAGCAATAGGTCTTTTGATGTTCGCTCAATTATTTTTTTGTTGGTAAGAAGCGAGAAATATCTAGTGGAATTAGTGTTGTCCTAATACTGAATCAAGGGTATTTAAATACTTCTAAATACTTACCTTCGCGGCTCAATATTCGCGATCTAATGCCGAAACTACAAGACTGGTTATTTCTAGTACTACTCGCCTTCATTTGGGGCAGTTCTTTCATCATTATGAAGAAAGCCCTTCTGATTTTTTCCTCTGAACAAGTCGCTGCTTTGCGCATTTTCATTGCTGCTTTAAGTATCATTCCTTTGATACCTTACAGTTGGAAAAGATTCAATAAAAAAGACTACAAAATCATTGCTTTGATCGCCTTGATCGGCAGTGGGATTCCTCCGTTTTTCTTCACGCTGGCACAAACGCAAATCAGCAGTTCCCTCACAGGTTTGCTGAATACCTTGACGCCTTTATTCACCTTTTTGCTCGGTTTGCTCTTCTTTGGTTTAGCTTTTCAAACTCGAAAACTTATTGGCGTGCTGCTAGGAATGATAGGTGGTATTTTCCTAATCGCTTTCTCCAAACCAAGCGGCGATGGCGGTAATAATCTCTTTGCCATCTTTGTCCTTCTAGCCACGCTTTTTTATGCCACCAATACTAATACGATAAAAAAATACGCCCAAAATATCTCCCCAATTGTGCTGAACGTCATTGGCTTTCTATTCATTGGTCCACCAGCAGGAATCTTTGTTTTTTCCACTGATTTCTTAGAACGAATGCAATTGCCTAATGCTTGGCAAACGCTTGGTCTAGTTGCTATTCTCGGCATAGTCGGCACTTCCATTGCCAATATGCTTTTCTTCAAACTCACTCAACGCACCAGTGCGCTTTTTGCCTCTATGGTCACTTATCTCATTCCGCTAGTTGCCATTTTCTGGGGCTTCCTCGACGGCGAAAATATTGATTGGACGTATCCAGTTGGGCTGTCTTTTATTTTGTTCGGGGTTTATTTGACGAGTCGGAAGTAATTAACAGGACGTGAAAAAATAGGAAATAAATCTGACAGGTTTTGTTTTATTAAACTACTGATTGTCAGATCTATAGTATTTTGCCAAGACATATAAACAGTAATTGCTCAGATGGAGGATTTTCATCTATCTTGGAACAAGAAATGTCATTTTTAAACCCAAATTTTGGAATTGTTCACACAATTTAGAGTAAAAAATGACATTTCTAAACGCTATATGAGAAACTGCTGACATATAAACCTGTCAGATTTAAGGCTCTTTAATTAGGATGACGTACTTAACACTCGAAATAATCACCAAACATTGCTTTAAAAAACACCGTTCCTAAAAGAAAAATACCATGCTCAAAGTCATCAATCCAGCTACTGAAGCGATCGTCAAAACATACAAAACCATCAGTGATTCAGAAGTCGAAAAGCAGATCGAAAAGGCGCATCAAGCCTATCTAAATTGGCGAACAACTTCCCTCGAGCATCGCGCTGAAAAGATGCAAAAACTGGCAAATATACTCTTAACCGAAAAAGAAGAACTGGCAACTTTGATGACTACTGAAATGGGTAAACTCCGAAAATCTGCTATTTCAGAAGTGGAAAAATGTGCTTGGGTGTGCAATTATTATGCGGACAATGCTGCTGACTTTCTAGCGGACGAAATCATTGAAACGGATGCGAGTAAGAGTTTCGTTACTTTTCAGCCACTTGGCGTAGTACTCGCTGTGATGCCTTGGAATTTCCCATTGTGGCAAGTTTTTCGCTTCGTTGCACCTGCTTTGATAGCAGGTGATGGAGGTTTGTTGAAACACGCTCCAAATGTTGCAGGTTGTGCAATTGCAATTCAAGAATTGATTGAAAAAGCAGGTTTCCCGAAAGATTTATTCATCAATTTACCAATCGAAACGGAGCAAGTTGAAAAAGTTATTGAGCATCCAAAAGTAGTCGCAGCTACTTTGACGGGCAGCGAGAGAGCGGGAAGTGCTGTCGCCTCCCTAGCAGGAAAACACATCAAGAAAACAGTTTTGGAATTGGGTGGAAGTGATGCTTATTTGATTTTGGCGGACGCTGATTTGGAAAAAGCTGTTGAGGCTTGCACGACCAGTCGCTTGCTGAACAATGGACAAAGCTGCATTGGCGCGAAACGTTTCATTGTTTTGGAGAAAGTGTATGATGAATTTTTGGAGCGATTTACTCAAAAAATGAAAGCTGCCAAAATGGGTGACCCAATGGATGACGAAAATGATTTTGGTCCAATGGCAAGAAAAGACTTGCGTGATGACCTGCACGAGCAAGTGGAAAGAAGCATTGCCAAAGGCGCAAAACTGCATTTAGGCGGCAAAATTCCAAATCAAAAAGGCTTTTACTATCCAGCAACCATTTTGACTGAAGTGAAAAAAGGGATGCCTGCTTTCGACGAAGAACTATTCGGTCCAGTAGCTGCCATCATTCGAGCAAAAAGCGAAGAAGAAGCGATTCAACTGGCCAATGATTCCAAATTTGGCTTGGGCGCAGCCGTTTTTACTAATGACATCGAAAAAGGAGAACGCATTGCTAAAGAACAATTAGAAGCAGGTTGTTGCTTCGTCAATGCGTTCGTCAAATCTGATCCTCGTTTGCCTTTTGGAGGTATGAAGACGAGTGGTTATGGACGAGAACTGTCACATTATGGGATTAAGGAGTTCGTGAATGTGAAGACAGTTTGGGTGGAGTAAAATTGACTATTGCTTCTTCAACCATTTCAAGGCTTCAGCTAACGTCAAATCCTTACCTTCCTCCTCTACCAAAATATCTGGTTCCACACCATGCGGATAAAGATTTTTGAGCCGATCAGCATAGACAGAAGTCGCCAGAAAAAGCATAGAGCCATCAGAGAGCGTGAAATTGACATTACCGGTGCTGTAACCTGCGGTGTGTTGACCGAAGGTTTTTGCCTTTGGATGATTCTTAAAAGAAAGCGCGACGATTTCTCCTGAACTTCCTGTACCACTACCATAAAGCACGGCAATTTTTGCCTTTTTACTTTTCAATTGGTAAGGCTTACCTTCTATTTTAGAGATCAGAGTACTATCTTGATACCCACCTCCATTTTCATATCGCCAAGCGGAAAAATTTTCATCTTCCGCGAAATATCCAGCCACTTCTTCGCCTAGCAACGGACCAATACCTGCAAGCATTGGCCAGCAATTGCCACCACCGTTTTGGCGTAGATCAATAATCCAGCCTTTGATGTTTTTGTGATCTAAGGAATCTATTAAGTGCTGCATTTTAGTGGCATAAAGCGTCTGGGAAACCAAATCGCCGCTGCCCATGCTAGGAACAGTCAAATACGCATAGTCATCGTCAATATGATAGCCTTTGCTCAATTCGATTTGATAATCGTCTTGTGTGCTGGTATTTTCCCATTTTTCTACTTGCTTTTTACTCCAGTAGAAGCTATGATTATCAATGGTTCGCAGCAAATATCCCAATGCACTATACACTTCTTTCATACTTTCTTTACAATCAGCCAGCGTTTTCCAATCCTCTAGCAATTGTTCCTTATCCACTTTTTCTTTGAAGAGCGAATGCAGCTTAATCGTATCCACCACTTCTTGCATGAAAGCAAGTGTTTCTGCATCAGGTTTACAACTACCCAATTCCACTTCTTCAATCTTGAAATTGTCAAACAAAACTTTTCCCTTTCCGCTAAAAGAAGCCCCAATTCTAAAGCGATCAGCATTTAGTGGAGCGATGATGGTTAATTCAATTCGCTCCCAATCACTATTCTCCTTTCCTGTCGCTTGTTGATAGCCAAGCCATTGTTCTCCCTTTTTGAAATAAGCATAAATATCTGCGCTTCCTTCCATGATTTGTCGCGTATTGATATCTGCTGAGATACGTAGTTTCTTGAAATCTTTAAGCTCAATTTCATATTGCTGATAAACATAGCCAGGCTGGTTTTGAGCATATTCACCAGAAAGCTCAAGTCTAGTATTTTGTTGTTCTTCCACTGCTTGTGCAGTGACGTGTTCTGCTGTTTTCCAATGGGCAAATTGAGTCGCACTTTTTTCGTCTTTTTGACTAAAATCTAAGTTTTGGTATTCCTCCCATTGTGCAAAAGGCGACAAAGAGTAAAGAAGAAAAGAAATTACAAATAGAATTCTCATGTTCAATATTTTTTATTGTAATCAATCACTACAATAGTTGGATTCACATAGCTCTTATAAATAAATTGGTATCTTTTTATAGAGGTGTATAACAAATTGCACAAATACTCAATAATATTTACCAAGAGTGACTTGTTTTGAAATTAGATGGACATTGAGTCCATCCAATTCCATCAAGGTTTAATAAAGAGAAACAACAGATTTCTAAGCGGCTATCGTGAGAAGTGAAGACTGCTTGCTTACAACTAAAATAGTTTCCAATCCTATGTTACCTATGTGAAAAATCTATGTGACTATGTGGTAAATAATTACGTTTGATCGGATGATTTTGAGGACATAATTATCGCTTTTTTTAATGCGAAACTTACTAATTACACCAACGCGCTTCAAATCGTATCAATGCAGTCATTTTGATATGAATGCGGATTGAGAAATAGTGAAATGCAATCAAATCAATCAACTTAGAACCGTCCATTTTTCTATCTTTTCTGAATGTACTTACTTAGTGGCATGAAACCTAGTTTCCTTCATAAAATTGATGCTTATTGGGCTTGTCAGCTTTTGGGTTGGGGAAGCGCAGCGATCTATTGGTCGTATTATCAAATTAGCTTTGAGACGCATCTTCTTCTTGAAATTTTGAGTGTGCTCTTTCCTTTCGTGGGGAGTATTTTGAGTACACACTACTACAAAAAATTAGCGCATCAATACAAATGGATTCAGTTTTCGCTACTTGAGCTCATTCCAATTTTGTTGCTAGGCTTAATCATTTTAACCCTTATTTATTGTATGGTTTGTATGCTAATTTTTCAATTGACGATTGGAAGTATTTTGAGTGTAGATGGATTTCTAGGTATGGCGACGGGAGGTTTGCGATACAATGCGATTTGGTTGCTGGCGTTTCATTTATACCATTATGCTTGGTTCAAAAGACAAGGGGAAATTGATCAAAATAAGTATGAAAAGTTAGCAATTAAAGCACAATTGAATCAACTCAATGCGCAACTCAATCCACATTTCTTATTCAATGCACTAAACAGCATCAAAGCTCTAACACTCGAAAATCCGACAGCGGCGAGAAAGGCAATTGATTTGTTAAGTAGCATTTTGAGAGCTTCTTTGGAGAACACCAATCATCAAACCATTCCATTGAAAGAAGAAATCGAACGGACAGAAGCCTACTTGAAATTGGAGCAAATTCGCTTTGAAGAACGACTACAATATGAATGGAACATTGCAGAAGATTTGTGGCATATTGCGATTCCTCCTTTGTCGCTTTTCAATTTGGTGGAGAATGCCATTAAGCATGGAATTAGCCAATCGAAGCAAGGAGGAATTATTAAAATTAGCGGTGTGGTGGAACAGAATACGTTAAAGCTAAGTGTAATCAATACAGGTCAGCTACAAATTATACTTTCTGATGGCTTGGGGTTAAGAAATATTGAAGAACGCTTGCAATTGGTTTATGGAAATGCTGCAAAATTTATTCTTCAAAGCACTGATAATCAAGAAGTAATTGCGATCTTAGAAATACCTGTGATAACTTCTCATACAACCGAATTTCTAAGTCCCATCGGGACGAACTATAGGTAGAACAATTCAAAGCATTATCACCTAAGCGCCGTAGGTGCGAACTGCATTGGAAATCATAGTCCGTACCTACGGCACTTGAAGGTATCTTGAATATTTTCCTACCAACAGTGCATCCCTAGCGGGATTTTTTAAAAGGAAAAAAATGGATATATAAAATACTCAGGGAGTCTTGTTTCTGAACAAAGAAATGTTACATGAAAAAAGTAATTATCATAGATGACGAACGGCTCGCAAGAGTAGAATTGAAGCAGTTATTGAAGGCATTTTCGGACTTAGAAATAGTCGCAGAAGCCGCCAATGTGGAAGAAGGCGTTCAAGCAATTGAAAAGCACCAACCTGATTTGATTTTCCTAGATATTGAAATGCCAGAACAATCAGGTTTCGATCTACTAGAAGAAATAGACGTAACACCAAAAGTGATTTTCACAACAGCGTACAGCGAATACGCCATCAAAGCCTTCGAGTTCAATGCGCTAGATTATTTGCTTAAACCGATTCAAGAAGAACGCTTGTCCAAAGCCATCGAACGTGTTTTATCTATATCTTCGATGGTTGAGGAAACTACAAAAATTGAACCCTTCAAAAATCATATTTATCTGAAAGATGGCGAACAAAATCATTTCGTGGCACTGACTGATATTTGCCTATTTGCTTCCTACGGTAATTACGCCAAAGTTCATTTCGATAATCAGTCCATCTTAATCCATAGTAGCCTCAATCAACTCGAACAACGCTTACCCAAAGACCTTTTTTTTAGAGCAAATCGTTATTCTATTATCAATGTTCAACACATCAAAAACCTAAAACAACTCCTAAGAGGAAGACTCAAAATTCTGCTAGATAATGAATTAGAAATCGAAGTTTCCGAACGAAAATCTGTCCTTTTTAGAGAGATTTGGGGCATTTAGACAATTATCTGAAATCTTTTGTGGAAACAATTCATATTGCGACTATATGTTTTGTAACTGCTTAAACCGACCTCATTTCTTTTAGTGGAAAAAGGATCAAAAAGACGTTAAAAACAAAATACTGTATGAGCCAAAACAGATTGGTAATTAAACCTAAAACCTGTGTAACCTCTGAGTAAAGTCCTGAAAATCAATCCTCAGGGCGAGTTTATTTTGTTTAGTCTTTTTGGTGCTTTTGCAACGTTAAGAAAGAAATTAAGTCTTGACTTTTTTGGTTCTTTTTGTCTGGGTGTGCTTCTATGAGATTGAAATTGTCTAGCAAGACAAAAAGAACAGACTATTTTTTCAAAATGATTTAGACTGGTGATTCCTAGAGGCATAAAATTTTTAAAGAATGATTTCACACTTGCTCATGCACCACTTTCTATTCCCCACTGCATCTCTACCAACAAAACACATTTTTCCTAACCAAAAATCGTAGAGATGAGAATTAATCTATTGATTTATAGTGCGTTATTAGTATTTCTAATGGCTTGTCAGAGCCAAAGTAAATCTTCTAAATCAGGAGATATTTACATACCAGAAGATGAACTCGCTTTTGATGAATACACTATACCAGAGCCTGAGCCTCCTCGTACTGGATTGCCACCCATGCCACCACCGCCACCAATTATTAAAGAAGAAGCTAGTGAAGAAATAACAGAGGAGGAAGAAATAGAATTTCTAGATCAAGCAGTAGAAGTGGAAATACCTACATCAGCACCGACTACACCTAACAAAACTGCTGCAACTCCACCACCACCTCCTCCGCCGCCACCACCAAAAAATGAAGAAATTTTCCGAGTGGTAGAAGAAATGCCACGCTTTCCAGGTTGCGAAACCAAGAAAGAGCGAAAAAAAGTCGCAAAAGAAAACCGAGAGCGAAGATGGAATACGGAAGACTACGCACCCATCGTAGAAAATGAATTCCAAACCGCTTTGGATGCGCCACTTTCCACTTTTTCTATAGATGTAGATAGAGCTTCTTATAGCAATTGCCGTCGCTATATCAATGATGGCGTTTTGCCTCCACCAGGCGCAGTGCGCATTGAGGAATTTATCAATTATTTTGATTACGATTATCCGCAACCGAAGGGTGAACATCCGTTTTCTATTCAAACCGAAATCGCAGATTGCCCTTGGGCAAATGGACATAAATTGGTGCATATTGGACTGCAAGGCAAGGAAGTAGCGAAACAAAATGTACCAGCCAGTAATTTGGTGTTTTTGTTGGATGTTTCGGGTTCGATGGAGAGCTACAACAAGCTACCGCTCTTGAAAAAGGCATTTCGAATGTTGGTTCAGCAATTGGATGCGAGAGATCGAGTTGCCATTGTGGTTTATGCAGGTGCATCAGGAGTGGTTTTGCCAAGTACAAAAGGGAATAATCAGCAAGCGATTTTGGAAGCACTTAATCGTTTGCAAGCAGGTGGTGGAACGGCGGGTGCGGCAGGTATTGAATTAGCATATCAAGTGGCAGAAGAGAATTTCATAAAAGAAGGCAACAATCGAATTATTTTAGCGACCGACGGCGATTTCAACATTGGGCAAAGCAGCGATGCCGCTTTGAAAACAATGATAGAAGAAAAGCGCGATAAGGGAATTTTCTTATCTGTATTAGGTTTTGGAATGGGTAATTATAAAGACAACAAAATGGAAACGTTGGCGGATAATGGAAATGGGAACTATGCCTACATTGATAATTTGAAAGAAGCTAAAAAAGTGCTAGTCGAAGATTTGACAGGTACAATTTATACGATTGCCAAAGATGTCAAAATTCAAATCGAATTCAATCCAGCACACGTAAAAGCCTATCGTTTAATTGGTTATGAAAATCGGAAACTGAAAAATGAAGATTTCAATAACGACAAAAAAGATGCTGGTGAGCTGGGCGCAGGACATACCGTGACGGCACTCTACGAAATCATCCCTGCTGACTCGGAAGAAACGCTTGCCAGCACAACCGACGAATTGAAATATCAAACGCGCGGTTTATCTGATGCCGCCAAAAATGATCCTGATTGGATGACTGTTAAATTGCGCTACAAACAGCCTGATGCAGACAAGAGTCAATTAATTGTTCAAACCTGCAAAGATGAAAACTTGACTTGGGAAAGCAGTTCTGAAAACTTCCGCTTCGCCTCGGCAATAGCAGGTTTTGGTTTGCTGCTGCGCGATAGTGAATACAAAGGGAAGTTGAAGTACAAAACCGTTGCCAAATGGATTCGCAATAATCGTGGAAAAGACGAACATGGTTATCGAAGTGAGTTGTTGCAGTTGGTGGAATTGGTGGGAAGTCTTTGAGAATTTAAATCACTCTGAAGAAAGGGCGATAATATTATGGAATCTTATATTTTGTAGTGAAATTCCGCAAAGTGTGTATTCCAAACTGCACAAAATTCTAATATAACAAAATGGTGTTCTATTTGAGAGCACGTAAATTGCAATTAGATGGACATCGAGTCCATCCAATTCCATCAAGGTTTCCAAAGGGTGAAAAATGGCTGAATAGCCATTTTTCACCCTTTGGAAACCTTGATCAACTCATGGCGGTTCGATGCCGCCATGAGTTGAAATACGCGGAGATCAGAGTTTCTGTTTACTATCAATTTTTGATAAAGGTGGAATTTTGGACGTGCACTTCCGCAGTTTATCTAATAATATTTCGAGGAATTGCCCGATAGAGAAGTTCTATTCCTTAACTTCATCAATCACCAACACCCAATCATTCCCCAAACCTGATGATGGCGGCGTAACATTAATCGCCTTGGATTTTTCCAAAGACTTCCCTTCAAAAGATGCGCCCGTTCTTGGATCATACCATTGGGTTATGAAATTTTTGCCTTTCAAACTACTGACATTGAGCGTCGCAATTTTACCTGTAGGAAAATAAATCATGGCATAAGTCCCTTTGCTATCTCTAGTCGCGCTCACATAATCATTATTTTCTTCTTGTTCTCCTACAATCATACTTTGATCGGGAATGCGCGTCAAAAAAGGACGCGAAAGCATCAAATTTTTAAGGTGTTTTACTTGATTCGCCATTGGCAAATCTAATGCTGCTTTCCAAGGTCGTAAAGGTTGATTAATACCTTCTCTACCAAGTTTATACATTTGCCAGACATCATGGCAACCATAGCTCTGACCAAACGCACCCGCAAATACATTCCAGTACATAATACGCCGAATATCTCTGGCAGAGCTATGCCCCAATTCTTTGGCATTGAAACAGTTAGGATGATCTTCGTAGAGTGGCTCGCCATCTAGCACAGGCTTGGTCGGCTTTAGATTGTAGTCATGAGTGATGTGTTTGTAAGTCCCTTGATTGGCGCAATGTCCCGTTTGGTGCATATTGAAATCGAGCCATTCGTCTTGATGGAACCAAGTGGAAGAACCACCCAATTCCTTAGGCTGCGGGTGAAAGGTCATCAGTGCATTTTCGTAGCCACCAACTACTTCTGCTATGCCTTCTGCCATGGAACGCCACACACGAACATCTTCCGAATCTTTACGTGGATTTCGATCACCACCAATCACCCAAATGATATTGTCGCGATCTTTATAGCGATTGCCCATCCATTTTCCAAATTGCTTCGCATTTTCGGGGGTCAATACTTCTGGACCAACACCCCAATTATTTTTGAATAATTTATCGCCCCAAGTTGGTAGAAGTGCAATGTGCATTCCAAGCGCATCGGCTTTGGAAATAATGTAATCTACGTGTTCAAAATACTTAGCATTGGGGGTAGCAGGATTGTTATCTTTCAATGGTGTATGACCGTAAGGATTGGGATCATTCAGACCATTAATTTCTGCTAGTGCAACCGCTTGAATGACGTTGAAGCCTTGACTAGTGCGTTTCTCTAAATAATGATCGGCTTCTTCTCGGTCACAACGATGAAATAGTTCCCACGCAGTATCCGCCATCCAAAAAAAAGGTTCACCTTCTTCGGTTACTAGAAAACGTTGATTATCGGAGACTTTTAGGTGTTGAGCTGAAAGAGTAAAAGCGAGTAATAAAACTAGAATTGTCAAAATAGGAAGTTTCATATGATGTAGATTTTACGCGTTTTGAGAGTACATAAAATAACAAAAACTCTAATCTACTTTTTCTTCTCGATAAACTGTTTTATTCTTTCAATAATTTAATCGCTCAATTCTGGATAGATAGAGGGGAGTTCCGATTTGAATATTTTTAAGGATAATCATTGCAGCTCTTTTTGAATAAATATTTTTGGTGCGGTTTGATTAATAACTGGAAAGCTATTGATAACTTGATTTTAAATGTAAAATATTGATAAACAATAGGTTAAACGAGGATTAATCAAGT
>JBCDFY010000209.1:0-12868 GCA_039176995.1 Bacteroidota bacterium | reverse complement strand
TTACGCAGAGCTGATCGACGCACACGTTCCGGCTGCCTACGAGCGATTGCTACTAGACTGCATGAAAGGTGATGCGACCCTATATGCACACGGCGAATCGGTGGAAGCAGCTTGGCATTTTGTCGATCCAATTATCGAAGCCTGGGAAGAGAACGAAGACATTCCCGTACACGGCTATCCCGCTGGTACTTGGGGACCAGAAGTAGCTGACGAAATGATTGAAGGCGAAAATGAAACTTGGCACAATCCGTACAAAACATTAACAACCAACGACAATTTTTGTGTGCTGTAATCTTTTTGCTCTTATTTAATCAAAATTAAATAAGGGAATAGTAGAGAAATTCAAATTTATAGTACAATAACTTGCATTTCTCTACAATATCCTTTATCATTGCGCTGTTATTGATATGACTTCGGGTGATTGGTATTTCTAGTTACCCTCCAATATTGTAATTATTGACTAATCAAAGAACTGTACCAAATGATTGAACGAGCCGAATTATTGAATGAAAACGTTACCGAATGAGAACATTAACACTTCACTTTGTTGATAGCTATTCCGCTATCCTTTACTGAATAATAGATTTTAATACGCCGTTTAGGTTGAAAGCATTAAATGTTCTGAATGCCTTAACTTTCGGAGCAAGACACGTTCTTTCAGTACCTAAATTAGGACTTTACAGGGTTTCGATTTCTTTTGAATCGAAATATACATCTAAATTGATACGAAAGTCATTTAGTGGGTAGACCTGCTAAGCTGCTATGATAGTTCAGCAAAAGTTAGCGTGTGTCTAGAGTTGAGTTGGGACTATTCATATTCGTCATATTGCAACCATAACTATGCGCTTATACACTGTTATTCCTTGTGATATTAGTCCGTGGATTACTGCGATAGCATTCATATACGCTTATTTGTATATATGATAATTAATGTCAATTATCTATCTTGTATCTGGTGTACCAACTGAATTAACAGTCTACTGGTGTAACAATATTTTTACGTCTATATATTTGGTGTTGTTTATTATAGGCTTATGATACGACAAGCTTTGGAGTTGGTAAGAAGCGAATTGGAATTCTATGTTGCTCAGAACAGTGCGAGTATTCCTGAGCCGAACACAAATGCAAGTGTCACACTCGGAAATATTAGTTTGGCAGAGTCTGAACCTGATAGATTGAAAAATGGCGTTGTGATTTCGCTAGTGAATATTGAGGAGGAGCGGACGTTGAAGAATAAGTTGAGTTATGCTAGATCACCGATTACGGGTAATTTAGAGTACTTCAATCCGCCTGTGAATTTGAACTTGTATTTGCTATTTACAGGTCTGAATAAAGAAGGACAATACGAAATTGGACTGGAATTGCTCAGTCTAGTATTGCGTTTTTTTCAAGGAAGAACCATTTTTACACTGAATAACTCTGTAAATACAAGCCCAACCGAAGAATTAAGCAGTTTAAGGCTATTATTTAGTCTTTACACCATGACCTTTGAACAACTTAATCATCTTTGGGGATCGCTTGGTGGTAAGCAGTTGCCACATGTTCTGTATCGGGTATGGTTGGTGGAAGAAAGGGATCAAAGACCAATACAATCTGGAGAAGTCATTACAGAAATCGAAGGAAACTTGTCCGCAAGTAAGTAGGTGAATCTAGATAAGCGTCACAATTTGAGCGAGCTATTTTTTGAGCTGAAAGTGCTTCAAAAGTGTCAGTTATTTAAGTAAAAGCTTGAGAAATTAGTCATGCTCATTAATGAGCTTGCACTTATTGAACCTGAGGCAATAAAAAAGTAAATATTGAAGTGTCCTTTTTAATCCAATATCGTCCTTTGTTTGAAGTCAGATTGCTTCATGACTATTATCTTAATAGGGCAAGTAGTTTCTTCCATGAGCTTGATCTAACAGATGATGGTGAGAAAGAAGAAATAGTTGAGCGATTGAGTCACTATGATATCAGTAATGACTTTTTGTTCAAGCTACCTAGCAAGACCAAGAAGTTTTTGAATGCCCATAAAATGGTATTCAGAACAACGGAAACAGGATTTGTGGTATTCATTAAGGTAAAGCAGCAAATAAATGGAAATACCATCAAGTATAAGCCCTTCATTGAACTCGAAGATGCGTTTGAACTGGTGATCCAGATGTATATCACCAATCCTGTTTTACCAAATTTCACGGCACTGCCTATGAAGCCTGTTCTTGATGCCCATTACCATTTTACGAACAAAGATCAAGAAGACAAAATCTACCCCTCATTGTCTTTGCCAGCACCGAGCTTCGAATCGGGAAAGCATTACGAAATGGGATGTCTAGTATCGGTAGGTGGAAATTTATTTGAAGCATTAAAGAATACGGCGCAAGCTACCTCAAATATCAGTGACTGGAAGCCAATAGACAATGATTTCAGACAAGTTACTGTTGCTGACCAGTACGTGGTTTATGCTAGTTATTTGCCTAAGTTTTTTCCAGCGGAAGAAAAACAGCAGCTAGTTTTGACTGCCTTATTCGATTACAAATTTCCTAGATCGAGTAGCGTGAGTACAGCTGAATTTGTGTTGACACCTATTGATGTCAATGTTGCACCACTCTCTATCCAGAAGAGTGGAGAAAATTTGAAACGTGTTTCATTAAAATTTGAGTCACTTGAAGAAGGCAATTACTTACTGACGGTAGATGCAGGTAGCTATGTTGCTACGCATTACATTCGTGTGAAGGCTGATTTGTTTGACCAGCGAAA
Organism: Bacteroidota bacterium; assembly: GCA_039176995.1. Lineage (GTDB taxonomy): Bacteria > Bacteroidota > Bacteroidia > Chitinophagales > Saprospiraceae > JAAUTG01. The sequence continues at coordinate 10,132 of JBCDFY010000209.1, read as the reverse complement.
TAAGAATCAATTGTTTGCGGTCTTGGCAATAGGTCACGAAGCAGATTTGAATGACTTTAGACTATTTGAAGATGATGGAAGTCTGCGGATGAATGCTACTCAAACGACCACTGCAACACCTATTTTTGAGGTAAGACTGAGAAATCGTGCTACCTATTGGAAATATATTCCAGCCAAAAACGAAACAGTCCTAGCGGATAGTACTCAATTGAAGCGTGAAGAAGAAGCAGGATCAGGAAGAACTGTTTACGTCTCCAAACAGCCACAAGCCTTTTTAGAGAGATCAAAAATTAATATTGTGTTTGATGGAAACAATGCTAATCTTCCCAATCCTATTCCAGCGAATATCAGGGAGAGTGAAGATCGTTTCATTTCGGAAGTTTATCTTCCAAAATTGCAAGAATCATAAAAAACTCATTTACTAACTGAAAAATGGAAACGGGATAGCTTTGTGTTCTGTGCTTGTTTGTTCCATTTTCTAAAAAATTATTAACCTATGCCGAGCACCTATAAAACGCCAGGTGTATATGTAGAAGAAATTACCAAATTTCCACCTTCTGTCGCACAGGTGGCAACGGCAATTCCTGCATTTATTGGACACACTGAGTTCGCCAAAGAAAAAGTAGATGGCGATTTACGAGATAAGCCCTTTGAAGTCAAATCACTTCTAGAGTATGAAACCTTTTTTGGAAAAGCACAGAAGGAGGCTAATCTAGTTGCTACTATCGAAGAAAGTAGTAAAGATGCTACTAAAACAGTCGTGAACATTGACTTCAGTGGACCTCGTTCTCCTTATGTGATGTACTATTCCATGCAAGCTTTTTTCGCCAATGGGGGTGGTAAATGCTATGTTGTTTCAGTTGGAGCGTATGGTGATATTGCTAATCCTGTTAGTGATTCCAATCTAGCTAGAGGACTAAAAGCCATAGAGAAAGAAGATGAAATTACTTTGATTGTTTTTCCTGAAAATCAAGGACTTGCAAGCTACAGTGAACACGGGACACTCTTGAAATCTGCTCTTGATCAATGTAGAGATTTACAAGATCGTTTTGTGGTGATGGATGTGAGAGAAGAGGAGGAAAATGAACTGCTTAAAGTGAGTAATGATGCCAGTAAATTTAGAGATGAAGCGCAAATAGGTGCGGATAAAGATGATCTAAAATATGGTGCAGTCTACTATCCTAGCTTACAAATGACGTTTAACTACGATGTGGATGAAAGTGTCGTGGCTATTGTGCATAATCTAGACGGCAATGCGGGTGGCGGTGGTTTGAACGGGAAAACGTTGGCAGATGTCAAGCAAGAGAGCAGCGCATTTTACAACAGGTCAATTGCTGCTATCGAAGGTTTTCCATGCTTATTGCCTGCTAGTCCAGCGATGGTTGGTATATATGCCAGTGTAGATAGCAATAGAGGCGTATGGAAAGCACCAGCAAATGTCGGCATTACAGGTATTGTGAAACCAAACGTAAAAATTTCTGCCAAAGAGCAAGAGGATTTGAATGTGGATGTGAATGCAGGAAAGTCTATTAATGCTATTCGTACCTTCTTGGGTAAAGGTACTTTAGTTTGGGGGGCTAGAACCTTAGCTGGGAATGATAATGAATGGCGATACATTCCTGTTCGTCGATTTTTCAATATGGCGGAGGAATCTATAAAAAAGGCAACGGAGCAATTTGTCTTTGAGCCTAATGACGCCAATACTTGGGTACGAGTACGCGCTATGATTGAGAACTTTTTGACCTTACAGTGGCGAGCAGGTGCCCTAGCAGGTGCGACTCCCGAAGAAGCATTCTACGTTAGTGTAGGGCTAAATGCAACGATGACACCGCTTGATATTCTAGAGGGTAGAATGATCGTAGAAATTGGGATGGCAGTAGTAAGACCTGCTGAATTTATTATCTTGAAGTTCTCGCATAAAATGCAAGAATCATAGCAATCGGAGCGAAAGTTGGAGGAAGTATTAATTTGGTGAAAGTTCCAATGAATCTGACCATGACATGCGTTTTTTATTCCTTCTAAAATATTTTAAAAAATCCTTACTTAGCTATGGCTAGGCATCGTTTTTTTAACCGCTTTAGAAGAAAAAATAACTGCCTGTTCTGTCCGAACTTATTATTGACCTTTCACTCACTTCCTTCTAGAGAAAAATTTATAAGAATCAATTTTCTAATTCCTAAAATCAGGAAATACTATGGCACTAAATGGCTGTAAAGATGAAACCAAAACACAACAGACCATTGATGATTTCAATAAACATCTGACGGATGTTCATTTAAAGGATGCTGAGGCGCAGGGTATTGTTGCAGATCATAATGAGAAAGGTACTTGCCGAGCCGTAAAGGATGGTCAATCCATTTTCGATTTGACCGCAGGAGGCTACTCAAAGTATCAAGAACTCAAAGTGGAAGTAACTGCCAAGACGAACCAAGATGCACAGGAGGTGCTGAATGTCATTGGACAATTGCAGGATACTATAAAGACAGCAGTTGATAAAGGTTTGACGACTACTATTGACACTATCAAAGTAGTAGCAAGCAAAACCAAGGCAGTGAATGCAGCAGTCTGTGCAGTGGAAAATGAATGTAACGATAATTGTAACTCTAAGCAGTTAAACATCCTGAGAGAGAAAGTCAAAACAGCAGATAGTAAGTGCTGGGACACCGCAACAGGCGAGGGCGAAATACCAGAACCTGCAGAAGGGAAGAAAGAATTTGATGTTTGGATTTCAAAAATATGCAGCAATGCAAACGCCTTGACTGAAAAAGTGAATCGCATCAAAGATATGTCTGTCCATATTGCTAGTATAAATGCTAGGCTCAATTTTGACGGACTTAAATCTGTGGGTGAAGAGCTAAAAGGCGATACCAAAAACTTAGAGGAAGATACCAAAAAGTGTATTGGATTTTTCGAGAAAGAAGTCAAGGAAGCTTGTGAAAATCTTGCTAAGGCTAAGGTAGAGGACAGCACGGCTATATTTGCTGAACGTACTGCTTACATATCCTATAATTCACTGGATCAGTTGCGTGAATTTACAGTAGGTGAAGGCGGTGAATTTGAGTTAGAAGATGGAGAAGATTGGCAATCATTGAAGGGACAAATTAAACAGTTGATCTCTTGCGGCACGAGTTCCAAAGGTACTGGAATTGGAAGAGTACTTTCAGATACACCACCGAACAGGCGAACACTTCCCGCTGATTCCAAGGAGGAATAAGTATAGTACCAAATGCTGAATGAATTGAATTAAATTTATCCATCTGTAAAAAGCCATGTCAATTATGGGAAATATTTTGGAAGCCTCTCAAATAGATACTTATATAGAGGAATTAGAAAATTGCTATGAAGATGCCAGGCGCGATTATGAGCAAAAAGATGCGCAAGTTAAAGCAATTGAAAAAGACTATGCTAGGAAAGATAGCAAATTTCAAAAGGTAAAAAGTTATTGGGAAAAGATTCAATATACGAACGAGCTGGGAGGGAAAGTGAACGCTACTTTAGCTAATTTGGAGAAAATTATTGATCAAGAGATCAATTTCTACGCAGATTTGGATGCTAAGGCCATCAAAGTTTTGTTATATGAACTTAGGGAATTAGCAGAAATGATTGAGCATCAATACAACTGTTGTCTAGGGGATTTGAATAAGCGCATCGATCAGATAACAGATGCTAATTTCAACAAAGAAAGTGGCATCGTAAGTGCATTAAAAGTATTGTCAGATGCTTATTTAGCGGCTTTGGAACAAGCAACAGTCGCGCTGGAACAGGTACTTTCACTTACGCATCACGCTTATCATTTGCGCTACTCGGTGAATAGCGAAGAATTGGAAGATACTTGCCTGTGTTGTGAAGAGAGACAGAAGCAAGAAGCTAAAACCAAGAACATTGATCCCAATAGCCCTTGTAGCAAAATCAATATTGCGAAAGACACCGCATGCGAACGAGAGCATCAAGAAAGTTTGAAAGAAAGTGTAGAGCTAATGATCACTTCCTTTGCAGACGAATTTCCAATGATGGTGCTGAATGAAGATGGTGCAATTATTAAAGAGGATAAGTATCATAGAGCAGTCAGAACACAGTATGATAGTACAGAAGAAGAGAGAAAAGTATATTTTGATAACTTGTCCTATGCTAAACAATGTAGAGACTTAGCCAAGTCCAAAATGGATGCAATGAAGTCTTCTCTAGAAGCAGCAAAAGCAGCGAAAGCTTGCTAATTCCTTACCGTTCTGACGGAAAAAATAGTTGTGACTTTATCAAGATAAACGAGCGGTTATTCTTGGACTTGATGCGATAGGGAGCTTTTGAATGGGAAAATAGCGATTTTTTGCTCAAACAAGGCGAAAAGCACAGACAATACCTTAGTATTGGCGAGTATTTTCAACGAAGTATGGGCGAAAAAGCGACTTTTCAAAACAAAATTTTTCCCATCATACCAAGTATATTATTCAAGAAGCGATAAAAAATCTCGTTCTTTGATGAATACTCTGCGATTTATCAAAGCATCAAAAACTTAATATAGTATGGCAGATTATCCATTACCTAAGTTTCATTTTCAGGTAGAATGGGGCGGAACAAAAATTGGTTTCACAGAAGTATCAGGCTTAGATGTAGAAACCGAAGTCATTGAATACCGTCACGGTGCAAGCCCAGATTATCACAAGACCAAGCAACCTGGCCTAACTAAGTACACGAATATTACCCTGAAACGAGGTACTTTTCAGTCCGACAATGAATATTTTGATTGGTGGAAAGAAACCGTCAAATTTCAGGAAGGGAACGTCACTGGATCCATTTACCGTAGAGACATCACCATTAGCTTATTGGACGAAACGCACGCCCCTATCGTCGTTTGGAAGATTAAAAACGCTTGGCCGACTAAGGTGCAATCTATGGACTTAAAGGCAGATGGAAACGAAGTAGGTATCGAATCTATGGAACTAGTACACGAAGGTTTAGTGGTTCAAAACGATTAATTCATATAGCCAAATATGCTCTTTGATTACCCAATTACGAGCTTTCACTTTATGGTGAGATTTAGCTTGCCAGCTAGTACTGCTAGACGTATAGCTCGTGACGGCATTGCATTTATATTGCCTGTAGATTTTGCCTTCCAATCGGTTTCTGGACTAGATGTACAATTAGAAACAGAAACTTTGAAAGAAGGTGGAGAAAATCGCTTTGAACATACCCTTCCACTGAGGACTAAATATTCCAATTTAGTACTCAAAAGAAGCATAGGTGTTCCTATTGTATCAGGTTTGACGAGCTGGTGCAAACAAACTTTTGAGAAAGCGATTTATCTGCCCCTTGATCTACAAGTCATTTTATTGGATGAGAACCACATTCCTTTATTATTTTGGAATGTGATTCATGCTTGGCCTGTAAATTGGAAAATTGGAGAACTCAATGCAGAGAAAGGAGAAATTTTGATTGAAACATTAGAGTTGAAATATAATTATTACTCCTTTCAAGAGCTATAATTTGAATCAAAATATACTATGCCACTAGAAGTAAAAGAATTGCATATTAGAGTGACGGTGAACGATGGTAATAGATTGCCAAAACAAAGTGATGTCAATTATTCTGAAGCTAAGACCAAAGAAGCGATCATACAGATATGCGTAGAACGCGTTTTAGATATTCTTAAAAGAAAACAAGAACGATGAAGCAAGGTGAATTGAGTAAAGTCACGATCCGAGCTTTCAGAGATAAGAAAAGGCGGAATCAGGAAGTTGGCTCTTTCAAGTTGCCAATTAATCCTGAGGGCTATTCTAGAAATTTCAAGATTCAAAATGACCAAAGTCAAGCTCAAGGTAAGGGCGGCAATGATCCAAAATATGACAAAACCATACCTGAGCAACTCAAATTGGATTTCTATTTTGATAATACGGGAACCGTTCAAGGAAATCACTTAGATGGCACGCCAGTACCAAGACAAATAGAGGATTTTTTGGAGATTGTTTACGAAACAGATGCTGATAAGCATGGTCCTTTATTTTTGAAAGTAGCATGGGGGAGCTTTTTTTTATTCGACTGTAAGTTAGAAGACTTATCTATTGAATACAAATTGTTCGATCCTTCAGGAGAACCTTTGCGCGCCAAAATATCGGCAAACTTCATTGAATATACCGAGAAAGAAGAGCAAGAGCGAAAAGACGGAAAACAATCTCCAGATTTAACCAAAATACGCAAAGTCAGTGAGAACGATGCTTTACCTTTGATGTCCTACCACCTCTATGGTGATAGTAAATATTATTGGCAAATTGCAGAGATTAACAATTTGACCACCTTTAGAAAATTGAAAGCGGGACAAAAGCTAGTTTTTCCTTCTTTCAAGAAAGACAACGAATGAAACGAACTATACCAGAAAACAGCGTAAGTGGTGTTGTTACCTTTGATATTCTATCGGAAGGAAAGGTCATAAATCCTGCTACACAAATCATTTCTATCGTAGTGAGTAAAGAGGTCAATCGTGTCCCTATCGCAAGGATTGTGATAAAAGATGGAAGTACTACAGAAGAAGATTGGGAGGTAAGTAATTTGGACTTATTTGAGCCGGGTAAAAAAATAGAAATCAAGGCAGGTCGAGATGGTAAAAATGATAGTATATTCAAAGGAATAGTCGTCAAGCAACGCATCAAATCATCTGAGTTTGCCAATTCTACGCTTCAAGTAGAATGCAAAGACGAAAGTGTAAAATTGACGGTTGGGCGTAAAAATCGCTACTTTGAAAACAGCAAGGATAGTGATATTCTGTCCAAAATAATCAAGGAAAGTGGACTGAAAGCAGACATAGAGGCAACCAAGGTGAAGCACAAAGAAATGGTGCAACACCATTCTATAGATTGGGATTTTATACTAGCTCGTGCAGCAGCCAACAGTTTATTGGTCATGCCAGATGATGGAAAAATAATCGCTAAAAAACCAAATAGCAGCTCAAAGCCAGTTGTCGAACTCCTGTACGGAGCGACGATGTATGCCTTTGAGGCAGAACTCAATGCGCAAGAACAGTGGAAAGCAGTAGAAGGAAAATCTTGGGATTATGCCAAACAAAGTCTGTTTGAAGCAAAAGGAAGCAAACCAGCCTTCAAAGATCATGGCAATCTATCTGGAGACAAACTTTCAGATGTTTTGGGATTAAAAAAACTGGAAACAAGACACACTGGACATGTAGTGCAGGAAGAGTTGAAAGCTTGGACGGATGCTTGTTTGCAGAAAAGTCGCTTATCTAAAATTGTTGGACAATGTCGTTTTGATGGGCAGGCAAAAGTCAAGCCAGGAACTGTAATCAAGCTTGGTGGAGTAGGGAAGAGATTCAATGGAAATGCTTATGTTACTGGTGTTCATCATGAATTGGCAGAAGGAAACTGGTTCACGAATGCACAATTTGGGCTAGCTTCGGATTGGTCAGTCCATAAACCGACAATTACAGAAGAACCAGCAGGAGGATTACTACCTGGAATACATGGCTTGCAGGTGGCAAAAGTCGTACAATTAGAAAAAGACCCGGATGGCGAAGATCGAATTTTGGTCAAACTCCCTATTATAGACAATGCAGCAAAAGGGATTTGGGCAAGAGTGGCTTCTTTGGATGCGGGCAAAAAAAGAGGCTGGTATTTCCGACCTGAAATAGATGATGAGGTGGTAGTTGGCTTCTTAAATGCAGATCCTCGTGACGCGATTGTTTTGGGAATGTTGCATAGTAGTAAAAATCCTGCTCCAATAGTTGCAAAGGATGTCAACCATGAAAAAGGTTTGGTGACAAGAAGTGAAATTAAAGTGCTGTTTGATGATGAGAAAAAAATCATAACGATAGAAACGCCGGCAAAAAATAGTATTGTCATCAGCGAAGAAGATAAAAGTATTGTCATTACAGATCAGAATAAAAACAAAATTGAGATGGCAGACATCGGAATCACCATGTCAAGCCTGAAAGACATTACGCTAGATGCCAAAGGAAAAATAAATATCAAAGCTGCTCAAGATGTGGCTATGGAAGGATTGAATGTCAATATCAAAGCGAAAGCACAACTAGCAGCAAAAGGAACAGCAGGAGCAGAGTTTTCTGCATCAGGACAGACCATTGTTAAAGGTGCAATGGTAATGATTAATTAACTAGTAGTTAGCAGTTGGCAGTTAGCATTTTGTTGGCTAATTGCTAAAAGCTAATAGCCAACAACAAAGAAATGCCTCCAGCAGCAAGATTGACGGATATGCATACTTGTCCAATGATTACGGGCGTAGTGCCACATGTGGGCGGTCCAATTACAGGTCCAGGCGCACCAACAGTAATGATTGCAGGAATGCCAGCAGCAGTGATGGGCGATATGGCTACTTGTGTGGGTCCGCCAGATACTATCATAAAAGGCTCTGCCACTGTGATGATCGGAGGAAAACCTGCAGCGCGCATGGGAGATCAAACCGCGCATGGTGGCGTAATTGTTTTGGGCGCACCAACAGTGATGATTGGAGGATAACTCTACAAGTAACTGATGTTACGCAACTGGCTATTGGCAGTTAGCAATTGACTCAAAATAGAGTGTTTTTCTCCGATCCTTGTCTTAAAAGACAAAGAAAACAGCTCAGAGGGGGACAAACTTTGTAGATTTCGTTAGGTCGCATCTCAAAAACCTTCTAAGGTGGGTTTTTGAGATGCTCCAAGGGGTTCTTAGGGGTGAACAACAGCAAAAATTATTGATTTTTGCTGTTGGTCACCCCTAAAACCCCTCTAGCAAAAAGTTTTTCGCCTTAGAAAAAAAACTTTTTGCGGCCTTTGGAGACGAAGTTTTGCCAATAGAACGTGTACGCACTTCTACATTCGTAATTCCTTGCTCGATATTCGATATTCAAAAAAACGTGATCACTTATCGGAAAGGAGTGATCATCATAGTCGCTCCTTTCTTTTTAAATAGACAAATATGAAAAATATAACAAAACTCACACTAACCCTCCTAATACTTAATACCCTATACCTAATACCTTTAACCGCCCAAGTCGGCATCAACAACGACAACAGTGAACCTGATGCCTCGGCGATGCTCGATGTGAAAAGCGACAACAAAGGAATGCTTGTCCCTAGAATGTCGAGCAGTCAGCGAACGATGATTAGTAATGCGGCGACAGGACTTTTGGTCTTCGATACTGATACAGAAAGCTTTTGGTTCAAAAGCAGCACTGTTTGGATAGAATTAGTCGATGAGCTATCCCCGATGGAACACGACGCTGCTAATAATTTGGTCAAACCCAATGAGGAGGTAGTCGATCTAGCGACAGATGACTTTGTGTTTGGAAGTCCACAATTAGATGATACAGGTGATCCAGATAATGACTATCGTTTCTTTTTTGACAAAAGTAAAGGGGCATTTCGAGCAGGGAGAGTGGAAGACACAGAATGGGACGAGAGCAACCTTGGAAACCAATCTGTTGCTTTTGGATCAAGAACAACAGCCAATGGTAACCAATCCGTCGCACTTGGAAGAGACTCAGAATCAAATGGTAATCAATCAGTAGCAATAGGAAATGGATTAATCTCTACAGGTAATCAATCTGTAGCTATGGGCAATGCAGCGGTATCAACTGGCAATCAATCTGGAGCTATAGGAAATCGTACAGAGGCGACTGGTAATCAATCTATTGCTATGGGAAATAGAACAAAATCGACTGGTAGTCAATCTATTGCTATGGGAGATGAAACAAAGGCAACGGCTAACGAATCTATTGCTATGGGAAATAGAACAAAAGCAAGTGCTTCTTCTGCTTTGGCAGTGGGTAATCGCACACAAGCTATATCTTTCGCAGAAGCAGCTCTAGGAACATACAATACGCTTTACACTTTTACAGATTCCTTAAGCTGGAACACCAACGACCGCCTATTCGTCATTGGTAATGGTTTGGATGAAGATAGTCGTTCTGATGCCTTTTCCATCCTAAAAAATGGAAATATTGCCCTCAATGGTACAGTGACCATCGATAGTGCCTACACTTTACCTAGTGCAGATGGCAGTATGGGACAAATCTTAACAACAGATGGCAGCGGTACAGCAAACTGGACAAGTAATACGCTTCTACAAGACGCAGACGGCGACACCAAAATACAAGTAGAAGAAAGTGTGGATGAGGATGTCATTCGCTT
>JBCDFY010000208.1:0-12909 GCA_039176995.1 Bacteroidota bacterium | reverse complement strand
AGTTGGTGGTAGTAGATTTGGATGGGTTTAATTTATTAGAGATGTCTAATAATGCTAAATTTATTCGATTAATCCTTCTTTCACCTTCTTCTTTTGAAATAACATTTAAACGCAATTCATCCTTAACTCTATTATACTGATTGTTAAGGACAATTAATTGTTTGTCTTCCCTGCTAAATTGAATGCTCGAAAGTAATTCAAAGGCATCTTCAGTTTTATTTTCGGATATTAGATTTCTTATTTCGTCCCGTAAAGATTGTTCGCTCATTTTGTTTTTTTTGAAATTGTGTTTGTGTTTTTTAATTGATGAGAACTCGTTGCTATAAACACCAGGTACACATAGCAAACTATATGGTTTTCAAAATATGCATTTGTAAACGTTTCGTATCTAATTGAATATCAATAGATTAAAAACGAGTTGTGAAAGCACGAAAAACACATTACTAAAATAAATATTCATCATTTTTAGCGTGTGGAAAGTTACTACAAAATGTCTAAGTTGTCAATGAGAAGGCTTGATTTTCTTAGTACTTCTTAGGCTCTATTCCCCCCTCCCCATAACAAGTTGCACATTCACTCATCCCAAAAAACAAACAACCAAATCTTTTTCACACAACCCATCATTTCCACCTCCCATTTTCAATTAATTATTAATTTTGCGGCGATTCAAAATCAACTCTTTTCAAAAGCCGCGCAATGGCAAGCACACAAGAATTAAGTACTCAACATATTTTGGGCATCAAATATCTGACGGAGCAAGATATTCAACTCATTTTTGAGACGGCAGATGAATTCAAAGATGTGATTAATCGTCCCATTAAGAAAGTGCCTTCCTTGCGCGACGTGACCATTGCCAATCTCTTTTTTGAAAATTCTACTCGAACGCGTATTTCTTTTGAATTGGCAGAAAAGCGACTCTCGGCAGATGTAGTCAACTTTTCGGCAGCTTCTTCTTCGGTCAAAAAAGGAGAAACCTTGCTGGATACGGTCAACAACATCCTAGCGATGAAGGTGGACATGGTGGTCATGCGGCATCCTGCTCCTGGCGCGCATCACTTCCTCGCCAATCAAATTGACGCTAATGTCATCAATGCTGGCGATGGCACACACGAGCATCCTACACAAGCCTTGTTGGATGCTTTTTCTATGCGCGAACAAGTCGGAGATTTGGCAGGGAAAAAAGTGGTGATTGTTGGAGATATTTTGCACTCACGAGTGGCGTTGAGTAATATTTTTTGCTTGCAGAAATTGGGTGCAAAAGTGAAAGTCTGTGGACCACCGACACTCATTCCACACCAAATTCAGACCTTAGGTGTAGAAGTGGAATACGATATTGATAGAGCCTTGCAGTGGTGTGATATTGCAAATTTATTGCGCATTCAATTGGAGCGACAAGACATTAAATACATACCCTCTTTGCGAGAATATGCACTGTTTTATGGCGTGAACAAAAAACGCTTAGATCAGTTGGACAAAAAAATTGTAGTGATGCATCCTGGACCGATCAACCGAGGCGTAGAAATCACGAGTGAAGTCGCTGATTCCGAGCATTCTATTATTTTGCAGCAAGTGGAAAATGGTGTAGCAGTGAGGATGGCGGTTTTGTATTTATTGGCAGCGAAGCGGTAAAGACGGTGGACGGGGAACGGTAGACGGTAGACGGTCGCTTTGCTCGACGATGTGCAGAATAATACCGAACAACGATCAAACTAAATCAAATGACGCAGTCATCAAACCAAACACAAACGACGAAATTCAAACTTGTTTACAGATAAAATCAAATTAACACAACCATGATAATAGGAGTACCAAAGGAAATTAAGCCCGATGAAAACCGAGTAGGACTCACGCCTGCTGGCGCATTTGAATTGAGCAAGAGAGGGCATCGAGTTTATGTGCAAAGCACAGCAGGAGAGGGAAGTGGTTTTTCGGATGAGGAATATGTGGAAGCAGGTGCGGAAATGCTACCAACCATCGAAGCGGTGTACGAAGCAGCGGAAATGATTATTAAAGTGAAAGAGCCAATCGCTCCCGAATACGATTTGATTAAAGAAGATCAATTATTGTTCACTTATTTCCACTTTGCTTCTTCTGAACCTCTGACCAAAGCAATGATTAAGCAAAAGGCAGTTTGTTTGGCTTATGAGACTGTGGAATTGCCAGATCGCTCTTTGCCGCTATTAATCCCAATGTCGGAAGTGGCGGGTAGAATGGCGACTCAAGAAGGTGCAAAATATTTGGAAAAACCACTGAAAGGACGAGGTGTTTTGCTAGGTGGCGTGCCAGGAGTTGCGCCAGGAAAAGTATTGGTGATCGGCGGTGGAATTGTAGGAACACAAGCGGCGAGAATGGCAGCAGGTTTGGGTGCGCAAGTGACCATTTTGGATATTAGTCTGAATCGTTTGCGGTATTTGGATGAAGTGATGCCCGCTAATGTGACTACGCTTTATTCTAATGAGTACAACATCCGTAAATTGGTCAGGGAAAATGATCTAATTATTGGAGCAGTACTGATTCCGGGAGCAAAAGCACCGAATTTGATTACGCGCGATATGCTGAAAGATATGCGTGCTGGAACAGTGATGGTAGATGTGGCAGTAGATCAAGGTGGTTGCATAGAAACCACTAAACCAACCACACATGGTGATCCAACTTTCATCATTGATGATGTAGTGCATTATTGCGTAGCGAATATGCCAGGCGCGGTGCCTTATACCTCCACTATTGCTTTGACGAATGCAACTTTACCTTATGCTGTAAAATTAGCGGAGAAAGGATGGCAACAAGCGTGCAAAGAAGATCATCCTTTGAAGTTGGGCTTGAATGTGGTGCAAGGAAAAGTAGTGTATCAAGGCGTAGCAGATGCTTTTGATTTGCCGATGCACAATGTGGAGGAGATGCTTTAGAAAGCATTAAAATTCTTTTCTCAAATCATGGAGATTTTCAGAATCTCCATGATTTAGGAACGAATTACTTGTCCCGCTCATTCCTCGATTTTGTCAAATTCATAAGATGAAGTACTGTACCTCATTCTCAGACCACTAACTTGCTTTAAAGTATCGTGCTTCAAGTAGCCAAAACCTGCGGATTCAAAGGAGAATTTAGAATCTGTCAAGGGTACAATTGGGTCTATTTGTTCTTCTCCTTCACTTCGGTAATAACTCATCAACCTTTCCTCTTCGATTAAGATTTCTAGTGTATCTCTATCATTGACAAATTTTCCTATATAGTCTTTATAATCTTGTAGATCATAAAGTTTCTGATCTTCCAAGTGGAGCTTTTCAGATAAATGCTGGTAAATTTCTATTGCTTTGGATCGAAAATTTCGGATACTGCTATAATGATTCCTTGGACCAAGAAAAGAGTATTCCGTAACTATATTTTTATAATAGGGCTCATTCAAATAAAAGTCAATCTGATCATTGGAGAGTTCATTATAAAAGTTATTATTAAGAAAGTAAAGGGTTGAAAACCAATCGGTGTTATGCTTTAACCAGTCAATATTCTCAGAAGTCAATTCATCTATGTACCTACCACTCAAATCAACGTTTGCTTTTTTGTTAATATACAAATCCTTCAAGTCCATTACAATTGAATCGTATTGTGAAGTTAGTTTATCGCTCAGGTTGATAAGTGTATTAAAACCTTCTGTCTGAATGTTGGGTAAGTCAAATGAAATGGTCAATGTGATCAGTTGAAGCCCTCTTGGACTCTTGTAATCATCAACCGTCAGTTGATCGGTCATTATAGAATGTACCATAGAATCTCGTTCCATGTAGTAAAGAATTTTTTCATCCGCCTCTAGAATAGAAGTTCTCAGATCATCATGGATCTGTTTCAAAGCGTGTTTGATAATCAACTCATTCTTTTGCGCTTCGTTGGCATTGTTGATTTGCAGAGCGAGTAGAATCCCGATTACAACTAAGGCAATTTCACCGATAGCATAAGCTAGATAAACTGTAAATTTATTTTTGCCAGCCATATCTTTCCTAACTTTTCTGAAGAGTTGAGTCATTTGTCATTTTCGTATTTATACAATAAAGATAAAGATTGTGTTTTCGGATAGCATACTGCAGTTTTGAATAAAAAGCTACAAATGATCTTATTTTGGTTTTAACTCACTCTATGTGGGAAGAATCAGCTCTTGATTAATTAGCAAAAAAAGACTAATGTTGCATAATATTCATCTTTTGATGTTATGCTAACACAAGAACACTATTCAAAAAATAGAAAACGATTTCAACCACCACCTCCTGAGCCCAAATCTCCAAGGGGTTGGAAAATTTTATTGTTTTTTAGTGCAATCGTTGGTATCTTGTTTTTCTACAAAGGAGTAGACTTTATAGAGCAGGACGAAGATGGAAATATTCAGATTTCCAAAGAGCGGCAGGAGAAAATGGAGCGGGAGTTAGAGGAATACGAGAATGCAGAGCAGTATGTCATAAAGGCAAGTTATAATGGTTACTATCCTTGTTTTAATTGTGGTGGAAGAAAAGAACTGTATCTTTATCGAGGAGAAGTTTGGAGATATGGAGTTACGAAAAGAGGACAATCAGGACGATATCCTCAAGGTATGCCCTTTGACGGACTAATTTATGAAGTACAATTTATAGGCAGCATTTATGAGTGTCTCGTGTTAGAGAAAAAGAAAATTTATGGTTAGGGAGTAAGTAATAAATAAGATACCCAAAAATGTGGTTTTAGTTTGTTCTTATTCAAGGCGTGAAAAACGGAGTTATGCCGTAGCATAATGAGTATTTTCGCAACGCAGAAGAAGGGCAAAATAAAGCCACAGAATGGGTAGGTTATATTTTACCTACTCCCTTATGCAATACTACCAGAAAATCTAAAGAGAAGTATTCCAATAGTTTGACCCCCTGGTAACAAAGTAGATCGTTAAAATTGATAATTTATGAGGTATAGATATATGTTTCCAATAACAGGAATCACTTGGCATCAATACACTGATTTAGTCCTCAATAATTACGGACTTATTAAAGATATACTGAACAATTTATTGGATTTGTCCAACTACGGCAGCAGCGTAGAAGGCTTAGCATTCTTATACATCGTAGATCAACCTGGACGCGACTTTCATCAAGAAAACATAAAGTTTAATAAAAAGCAGAAAGAGCTTTATGGCCAATTTGTGCTGAATGCGGAGGCGATTTTGGACTTGGAGGAGCAAGAGATTTTAGCAGTGATGGCGAAAATGTATTGGGAACGTACTGCGGACTTTCGGAAGTTCAAATTTGAAGATTTTGACTTGGCTGCTTTTCGCGCTGATGTAAAAGAGATGTTTGAAACGACGGGACTGATGAATATCGAAAAAGCGGCTTCTGATGAAAATTCTACTCGTGCCACTAGCCGATAAAACTCTTCCCTGACTTAGTTGTTCTAGTTCGACTCAATCAAAATCAATCGCTTCATCAATTCAGTAAAATCAATGAGTCAACTCAAACAACGTTTCTTAGAACAAGAGCTACAAGTCTATACCGCAACACTTGCCAAAGCTGCCGATACAGTCGTGGATGAAGGCGTGTCGAAATATCCGATTTTTATTGCACACCAAGCAGTCGTAGATGCTGGCATTCCAATTATTGATCGCGAAAAAACGAAAGGGAATTGGAATATTCATTTGTCTTCTCTGGAAGAATTTGCGACTAAGAACTTAATTGAAATGGAAAAAGTAGACGAATTCAGAGAGGTTTACAAAGAGCATGATCAGCACATTTGTTTCTTTGTGTTGAGTGAGCTAGGTGCGACTTTTAATTTCTTGCCGAGGAAATAAAATATGTGTTTCTCAATTTTGTACTTCCATTACAATAGCAAAAAAATAAAAAGTCCGATCTCTGCTTATTTCAACTCATAGCGGCATCGAATCGCTATGAGTTGATCAAGGTTTCTCCTTGAGAAACCTTGATAGAATTGGATGGACTCGACGTTCATCCAATTCCAAGACAAGCTGCTTTTGGAAAATATTATAAGGCATTTGTGTAATTTGGAATACTATACCAGAGAAATGCTCTGCGAGCGAATCGAATGCTAATCTGTACAATTCGCATCCTTTCTGCCAACACTCACAATACTCACTTTTCGCTCCTGCGCCAAAAATAGATCGTAAGCACTACGCTCAATGTTGTCTCTGTCATTTTTCTTGGAATTTTCCCCTTGTGCTTTTACCTCGATTTCTCTTCCCACAGCAGGTAATTCTTGTACTATCAAAGCTCCACTTTGGTAATAGTCTGCTAGTGCTCCATTATTATACTCTTGAATCGAACGTGTAATACTTTGAATGCGACTAATCACTAAGAAGTTGGAGTTACTTATTCCTTCAGTAGGAGTAGTTACTTGTAGACAAATCTGCATCTCATAACCTTGCTCCAAATAACTTTGAACTTGAGAAAGTATCTGCTGAAAATATTGATAGTTGGCTTTCAGTTCTTGCTCAAAGAAATCATCTACCTTGATTTTCGTTTCTGTTTTTTTGTCCTTCTTTGAGATACTGTAATTTTCTTTTTTGTAAACTCCACGCTTTCTCATGTACTGTTCATACAGTTCATCGTAGCTCGCCGTAGATTTACCACTAGGTTGATCATTATCAAAATAGAGATCAATGCTTGGACGCGTCAAAATATTATTAGGCAACTCTTGCCGCTTCGTTTTTTTGATGATGACTGTTGAAGATTCTTTCACTACTTCCTTCTTTTCGTTGATAATCAAGAACTTCAAGACATTATTCCCTTCCACTAAATCTATAGTTCTTTTGTAATCATAATTATAGCGAAGCGTACTCTGTTGTTTGCTATCATAATTACGATCAGCTTGATTGCTGTCACCACCATTTTTTAGGACGCGACCATTCTGCTCTATCCACATATTGCCGACGTTCAAGGACTGATTAGAAAAGACGCCTAACTGAATTGCATATTGATCTTCGTTGACATCCACACTACTTTCTTGAGGATTTACCCAGTTTAAGGTGATACTCGGTCGTGCAGTCAAGCGATTAATTAAACGACTAGCAATTGGGAAGCGGCTGTTGTCTATGAGCGCTTCTTCCATATAGTAATTAATCTTCAAATAGCGACTTTCACTTCTTTGACTATCAACTCCTCGAACTACTTCAAAGGTAAGTCCATTTCGATCTTGTAAAATCTTTGCCAACGCTCTAGCCTCCTCTGCTCCATCGGAACTGTAATAAGCAATACTGTTTGCATCGATATATCCATTGTTAGTGAGAGAGGTATTTCCTAAGGTGTAATCTTGTTCTAACAGTGTAGTCAATATCTCCTGATACAAAGTTTGCGATTGTCCCAAAGCATAAAAATCAACGGTGAACGGTTTAGGTTCATTAGAAGGGGGTGTAGGTGCAGGAGGTGCTGGAATTTCTTGCTGCGCCACTCGAATGATAATTTCACCTTTCAAAGGATCGCCCGGACCAAATGGAGGCGTTTCTTTTCTGATTTTTAGGTCGGTGTCTAATAAAATACCTCTTCCTTCAATCAATAAAGCATTTGCGATAAAGCGATCCTCTTCATAGAAATAGATGATTTCGGAAGTTCGGATGCTAGGTTCTGTTTTCACATCTTTGAATTGATAGCCTTCTCTTCCTCCAAGCAATTCGCGAATATCTGCTGCTAAACCCAATTGTTGTCCAGAAGCAATCTCTACTCGAATATCATAACTTCGTTCTTGACACCAAACCTTGGCAGCTATGCGATTTTCATTCAAACTATCCAATCGCCAAGCACGCTCGAAGAAGAAGCAAGCACTGTCTTTAGCGACTCGTGCAAATTCATCATTTTCATTAGCTAATTGTAGAAGAGAATCTATTCCACTTTGCTGAAACTGTTGATAATAGTCATCGCTAACTACTCGCAGACTATCATGTAGTTGATAATTAGGAATGGCATAATTCCAGTAATCTACCGATAGATTTTTATGATAGTTATTGAGAAAAGAATCGGCGAGATGCTTACTATCAGGATAATAGTCTCCATCGATAATATTGAAAATATCATTAACAATAGAGGTAGCCGAATCTATAATATCGTATTGTTGATTGACCAAATGAAAACGAGTAGCAAATTCTCCGAGCAAAATACGATCAGCAGGTTCATCTATGCACAAATCCAATGGGCCGATTATCGAACCACCAAGTTGCTCAGTGGTGTAGCGATAACTCTTCTCGTAGTCTTCTTCATTAAAGTCATCAATGCCTGTACTATAATGAACGACCAATCTGTCTTCTACTTCTGCTAAATCTGCGATTGCAAATTCTCCCTCACACTGCTGCGAAACCTGCGGCTCAATAAACCAAACTAAAAAGCAGACCAGCAACCAAATTGGAATCGCCCAAAAAATATCTGTGCCTAAGCCTTTGAAGCCCAACCCACTAAATCCGCCGTTGTAGACATGCTCTTTCCAAGCGTCTGGCACAACAAAATCTAGAGGTGATTTTGGACGATCCAAATACTTAATGACTGTAAAATCAGGCTCTGTTCCTTTAGCTATATCCTGTGCAATTTCTACTTCCAGTTGCTTTTTGCGCTTATTGTCCGTTGTGATGAGCCATTCATTGAAACTGCTGTTCAAATGATACTCTTCCCAAGCAATGCTGTCTTTCGGTGGCGGATTTTGCTGGAATAAATCGTGTAGTTCCGTACGAACTTTTTCTAGTGTTTCAGGGTGCTCATTTTCCAGCCATTCTAGTAAATTGACGCGAATTTTAGGAGGAATTTCTCCTTCTGTAAACCAAGACAAATGACAGAGGTTGCTGATGTTTTCAGAATTTAATAGTGAGTGTTCACCTTCTGAAAGTAAATCCCCTAAGCGCATCGTCAAATCCCAATGCAAAGAAGGATAAACCGCGCAAGCTGCAATCCATTTTACGACACTTTCGTCATAGTGAATATTGAGCTGCATCGGAATATTCCCAACTTTGGGTTTGATTTTGATGCTGTATTCGTGCGCATCTTCCACTTGGTTTTTCCAATTGCCAAACTCCGCTTCGCTCCCCAATTCCAATTGCGAAACATAGAATTGCAAGGCTTGCCGAGTGGCAGGCAACATTATAAATTTTTGCTCCAGCAAACGTTCTTTTCTTCCCCAATCTGCTGTCGGCGTAGGAGAAAAGATGGCGCGCTCTTTCCACAAATTGAAGACCTTTGTCCACTTCGCTGCTTTGCCCGTCAATGGATTCAGTAAGGAATAGCCACTGCCGACCATCATCAATCGAGCTTCGGGATGCAATTGCTGCAAGTCCTTCAATTTTAAACCATCCACATAAGTCTCGTTCCAACACAAGCGTGGATCTTCATCGTAAAAAAAGCGATCTACCAGCACTTCATTTTCTAAGAAAAAATGATACAAATAATCGTACCAACGCGCACGATGATTGTCGCGACTTCTTTGATTAATGAGCAACAAATATTCGGGCGGACGCGTGCGGAAACGATATTGGAAATTCGTCATGCCCGCCTTGTCAATCGTAGATTGAATCGTCTTAGGGACATCAAAAACGCGCTGATCGGCAGTGGTGCGTTGCCGTAAATTATTGAGTAGTAAATCGTACTCTTTTTCAAGCTGAATATTGGGCGTTTCTCCCGTTTCTATATTCCAAATATTGGGCGCTTGGTCGTTGCTTTGAATTTCTGCGACCAGTTGTCGACGATTGCGTTCGCGGACTAATAAGATGAGTAAAGTGATGACGGCAGAAAGCAGATAAAACAGCAGTTTTAACCACCATTTGTTATTGACATAAAACTCTTCTACCCAAGTAAGCGGTTCAATTTGTAAGCTGTGAATATCGCTTTGAATAGGGTAGGTTTCATAAGTTGCACTGAACTCGTTAGAGGCAATGGGCGCAACATCCGTCGTATCAATAACTATCTTTTGTTCAATTGTCGGTCTGAAATAAGCAAGAAAGGTATCTAGTTTACTATCAATGAATTTGACGCAGATAGAGTCTTGCCCTAAGCTGTCTTTTGCGCTGTAGATCAGGCACAAATTTTGCTCAATACGATAGTTCCCAAAGATGGAAGAATCTGCTTGACTTTGGCTTTCACAAAGAAATACTTGCTGAATAGGTAGGCTTATTTTTTCGTAGATCGCCAAATTGCTGCTGTCTAAGCAAACTGTGTCGGTAGTAAGAGGATGAGTTCCAAAAAACTTAGTAGCATGAACTTCGGTAGTCGTCGCAACATCAGGATTCCAAAGGAAAATGGCGAGTGGAATAGTGAGCAAAGCCAGTAATCCAATTAAGACATTTAGCGTCCAAGATTTCTTAGTTGGCGCAGTCTCGTATTCTCTTTCTTGCTCTACTCTATGAATGGCTTCCACTCGTTTTCGAGCACGCTCGAAGACTGAATACACTAGATTTTGCTCTTGCTCATTGTGCGCGATTAGTGGAGTCAGTAGCAGTTTGAGTTCTGCCAAAGTCGTCTCTTCTGGCAGTCTGTTCAACAATTCTTGAAACTGCAAACGCTTATCCACGCCAAAGGAATACCCTTCTGCTTCTAAGGAGCGCAGCCATTCTGCTAAAAGTGCGTATTTTATCTTCGTTTGGTTCGCCAACGTGTTATCTTGATTATCAGTGGCTTAAAGGTAGTAATTATCTTTAGCTTGTTGATTTGTTGAGGGGTTTATTTGTGTGTGTGTGTCAGATTGCACGAAGTTTAGTGCTTATAATACTGACTTAGTAAAGTACGTAATGTGGATTGAGATGGACATCGAGTCCATCCCAATCCATCAGGGTTTCCAAAGGATAAAAAATGGCTATTTGCCATTTTTTATCCTTTGGAAACCCTGATCACCTCATAGCGGTTCGATGCCGCTATGAGGTGAAAGAAGCAAAGATTAGAGTTTTTGTTAGCTCCTACTTTTTACAAAAGTGTAATATGATTGAATACACGATATTCATCCAATCGAAGTGAAAATACTATCCAAAATCTATATCTTTCCAGTTCATATTTTACCTATGTCCTTACGCATCAAATATTTCCTCCTCATTGGCATTATTCATGCTTTACTCCTCTTCCTTTCTTTTCAATTACTAAAAGAACAAAAGCTCTACTTCATCCTCGCAGAATTTGGAATCATCGTTTCTTTTTTGCTCTCCATCAGTTTGTATCGCTCTTTCATTCGTCCGCTCAAATTCCTCTATGCGGGTAAAGATGCCATTGAAGATCAGGACTTTGCGGTAAAGTTTGTACCAACAGGAGCGAAAGAAATGGATCAATTGATTGGAACGTATAATCAAATGATTGACCAAATTCGAGAGGAGCGCAAAGCAATGGAAGAACAGCATTATTTTCTCCAAAAAATCATAGAAGCATCTCCTTCAGGCATTTTGATCTTCGACTACGACCACCGACTTAACTCTTTCAATCCAAAAGCAAAAGAACTTTTGAATCTGGAATACGCGATGTTGGACGATATTGTTGCTCCTCGATTGCAGCAATTGGTTGAAATTAAGGTGGGACACTCTAAGATGATTACTTTGGAAGGAGCTAGAAAATATCGTTGCGAGGTTTCGGAATTTGTACATCGAGGATTCAAACGAAAGTTCGTGATGATACAGGAAGTGTCCAAGGAGATTTTAGAAGCAGAAAAACGCGCTTACGGTAAAGTCATTCGGATGATGGCGCACGAAGTGAATAATTCGATTGGAGCGATCAACTCGATTTTGTATTCCTTGCAAGATTTTGAAGAATTGGAACAAGAAGAATGGGGACGTGACATTAAAGAAGCCTTGGCTATCGCGAGCGAGCGCAATATTGGCTTGAATCAGTTCATGAAAAATTTTGCGGATGTAATTCGTTTGCCTGAAGCAAAAATGGAGCGTCATTCTTTGTCCGAACTGTGTTTGAAAGTTGGAAAATTGGTGCAGGCGCAAGCAAAAGCAGCAAATATTGAACTAGAAATACGTCGCCCAAGCAAAGAAATATTTGCTTATTTTGATCTCTATCAATTGGAACAAGTCTTGCTCAATATTCTAAAGAACGCAATAGAATCTATCGAAAAAAATGGTTCGATTCAAGTTGTTTTAGAATCCGAAAATCGCCGTTTGCAGATTCGCGACAATGGCAAAGGCATTCCTCCCGATATTGCCGATCAATTATTCACGCCTTTTTTTAGTACCAAAACGACTGGTCAAGGCATTGGACTTACGCTAATTCGAGAAATTTTAACGCAGCATCAGTTTGTGTTCTCGTTACAGACACAGGAAGATGGTTGGACGGTTTTTGAGATTGGGTTTTAGTACTTTATCAATAACTAAATGGCGATTTATCTTAAAAACTCCAGCGGAGTGAACTATGGGTAGAACATTTTCAGAGTCTTTTTTTGAGCTCCGTAGGTGCGTACTACAGCTCGTACCTACGGCACTTAAAATAGACTAGAACTATCTCACTACCCATAGTTCATCCCTACGGGATTTTAGCTTCAATTTAAGGTTGACCAGTACTAGATTAGGATTGAGTTTCACCGAGCTGTGACATAGCCCAAATCGCATCTTTATTCAGTCGAGGATAGGATTCTATAATTTCATCTGAACTTTTTTGCGCAGCTAAGTCCTCTAAGATTTGTTCGACTGTTATACGAGTATCTTTGATAACAGGCTTCCCAAACATAATTTTCGGATTAACTTCAATATACTCCATATAATCATCCATAGAAAGATCTTCTTACAAAAATAGGATTTAATCAGAAGAAAATCAATGAAAGCAGCATCGTGATAATATTTAGAGCTTGTTTGGATTTTGATTTTTGAAGCGAAAGTGAGCTATTTTTTTCTCAATCAAGGCTAAAAAATGGAGTTTATCTGGATAAATGAGCATTTTTTTAACGCAGAGTGAGGAAAAAAGAGCCATTTGTAGCCCAATTATTAATTTCCAAACAAGCTCT
>JBCDFY010000207.1:0-12952 GCA_039176995.1 Bacteroidota bacterium | reverse complement strand
TTCCGATACGATTTGGCGACGCTTTGATATGCATAGTGCCATTTGTCTGAATTTATCAATATTTCAATGAACTCAAAGATAAGCCTAATGGCTCATTCTTCTTTACGCTTTTCGCAGCTCAAACTTTAGTGCGCACAACACCAGTTTTAGCTTTTTAGTTCCCCAATTATTTGTATCGGCTATAACCATTATTTCTCCAACGGTTACAATTGAAATAACAGGTTCTACCTCTTGATCAAAAGGAGCGTAATTTTCTTCTATGAATGCCCTTGTGTCATTATCCCTGACATAGAATAACAGAATATTTGTATCTAAGGTATATTGCATCAATCCAAATCTGCTAGAAGTTCTTCAATTGATTGTTCCCATTCCAATTCATTCGCTTCTGCTATGAATTCTTCCATGTTAAAATCAACGGGAGGTCTTTCTGATTTAATTTTATCTAAATCAACGAAAGGTTCTATGTTTTGATGTTTGCTTAAATCCAACTGAAATTCAGTTTTAGTAAAGCGCTTTACAACTTCATCTATTGCATTTATGAAATCTTCCTGTTTGGAAAGAATGATTTGCTGAATGATTTTGTATTTTCTATGCTCTAATGTCATTTTATAATATTTGTAGTTTACAAAGATATAGGTTTTACAGTAGGGTTGCAATGCTATTCTAGTTCGCCCAGTATGTCTGTGACGCATAACCGTTGCACATCAGCCTGAGGCAAACAGGTTGCAAATGCTCACGAACCTTGCTGGCACCCCGTTCGTACAGTATGTTCGTGAGATTTTATAAATCGAAATGTACTACTCTTCTCGTCTCCAGACGAGTGTCACAATAAGCTAGCTGACACACACTTGTCAAAGACAAGCAAAATCAAGCGTTTCGCATTATAAATGCTGATGAACTAAAAATTCTTCGATGGTTGTTCCCGTTTCAATTCATTCGCCTCCACCATTAATTTCTCCATATCAAAATCAACAGGAGGTCTTTCTGATTTAATCGTAGCTAAATCAACGAAAGGTTCCATGTTTTGATGTTTGCTCAAATCCAACTGAAATTCAGTTTAAGAAAAGCTCTTTACAACTTCATCTATTGCATTAATGAAGTCTTCCTGTTTGAAAAGAATGATTTCGTATTTCTTGTGCTCTAATGTCATCCTAAATTGTTAGTGGTTTACAAAGATATAGGTTTTACAATATGAATGATGACTTGCTGAAAAGAGCAGGTGGAGGTAATTATTTTGATGAATTATTGGCTCGTATTAGGGACATACGCTCTTCCGAAAAAGTATTCTGGAGAAAAGTCCTTGACATTTATGCCACAAGTACTGACTACGAAGGAAAAGCAGAAGAATCTATTCTGTTTTTTAAAACGGTACAAAATAAAATACACTGGGCTGCACATAGGCAGACGGCTGCGGAAACTACTCACAAGTGCATTGATGCTAGAAAACCGAGTTTGGGACTAATTAATTGTAGCTGGGCAACATTTGTACAGCAGGAAGCAGTATGGTTTTTCATAATTGTATTGCTTTTTGTTTTCTAGTCTTATATTTATGAGACAAAAGAAGATAAAATGCAACAATCCACACTTTGGATATTTCTCTGTTTCATATTAGCAGCTTGTACAAACGAATCAAAAATAGTGCAAAATATCAATATTCATCCTATCCATTTTGTTGATCCTTTCATTGGTACAGGTTTCCACGGACACACCTTTCCGGGCGCAACTTTGCCTTTCGGAATGATACAACTAAGTCCCGACACACGTCTGCCAGGTTGGGATGCTTCCAGTGGTTATCATTATTCTGATTCTACGATTTATGGCTTTTCGCATACACATTTGAGTGGAACTGGAATTGGTGATTTAGGAGATGTTTTACTCTTGCCATTTACAGGTGAATATGAGGATGGAATGACTGCTCGCTTTGATAAAGCAGATGAAAAGGCTACAGTTGGTTATTATCAAGTCCAACTGAAAGATTTTGATATTCTCGCAGAGCTGACGGCGACGGAAAGAACAGGAATGCACCGCTACACTTTTCCTGAAAATGCAAATAAGAAATTATTGATTGATTTGGGTCATGTACTGCAACCCGATTGGGGACACAAAAGCATTTCAGGTAGCTTTTCTTTTGGTGAAAAAGCAATTGGTGGCGAACGTATTTCGAGTGGTTGGGCGAACGATCATCGGGTTTATTTTGATATCCAATTTTCGCAGGAATATAGGCTAGAGTTTTTGATGGATGGCAATGAAAAGCATACTAAAATGCAGCCCAAAGCAAAAGAATTAAAAGCGATTCTTTCTTTTCCTAAAAACGCTGAAAATGAGTTAGTTATAAAAGTTGGAATTTCACCTGTAAGTGCAGAAGGTGCGGCGAAAAATCTAGCTGCTGAAAACCCAAATTGGGATTTTGATATAATCCAAAAAGACGCAGAAAATGCTTGGCAAAAGGAGCTACAAAAAATTCAAATCCAAAGCAACGACACCACAATTCTGACCAATTTCTATACCGCTTTGTATCATTCCATGCTCTCGCCAATGCTTGCACAAGATGTGGATGGACAATATCGTGGCATGGACAAAAATATTCATCAAGCAAAAGATGGATTTGTCAATTATACGGTCTTTTCTCTTTGGGATACTTTTCGCGCGTTGCATCCTTTGATGACCATCATAGATGAAGATCGAACGAATGCTTGGATGCGATCTTTATTGCGCAAATATGAAGAGGGCGGCGCATTGCCAAAGTGGCCGCTGGCATCCAATTATACAGGTACGATGATTGGTTATCCAGCCGCTTCTGTACTTGCCGATGCTTGGTCTAAAGGTATCACAGATTTCGATACCGTTTTGGCAGTGGAAGCTGCCGTTTTTAGTTCGCAATATCATCCAGAAGCACTAGCGGAGTTGCCTGAACCGCGCAAGGAACAAGTCATGCCAATCCATCTAAAATACATAGACGAACAAGCGTGGATACCCGAAGATCAGGTGAGTGGTTCGGTTTCTTATGGTTTAGAATGTTCGTATTACGATTGGTGCATTGCACAAATGGCAAAGCGTATTGGAAAGACTTGGACAGTGACGAAGTATATGCAGCGTGCGCAATATTTTGAGTATTATTTTGATACAGCGCGCGGCTTTATGCGCCCGAAGTTGAGCGACGGTTCTTGGCAAACACCTTTCAGTCCGTACTTTGCAGATAATGAAGAAAGTGGTTTCATCGAAGGTAATTCTTGGCAATGGTCGTGGTTCGTCCCACACAATCCAACAGCTTTCGTCAACTTGATGGGGGGAAAAGAAAAATTTGCAGCAAAATTGGATTCGCTTTTTATTGTTTCTTCGGAATTAGAGGGCGAAAATGCACCCAATGATATTACGGGTTTGATTGGACAATATGCGCACGGCAATGAGCCAAGTCACCACGTCGCTTATTTGTATCATTTTGCTGATCAGCCTGAAAAGACACAACATTATGTAGATAAAATTCTAAGGGAACTATACGAACCAACGCCTGCTGGTATTTCAGGCAATGAGGATTGTGGTGCGATGTCAGCTTGGTATGTTTTGAATGCATTAGGTTTTTATCAAGTTTGTCCAGGTAAGCCGATTTACCATGTTGGGCGACCAACAGTCGACCGTGCCACGATTCAATTGCCGAATGGAAATCAATTCAAAATCGTGGTTGAAAACAACAATCCAAGCAATAAATATGTGAAAAGCGTAACTTTGAATGGGAAAGCGTTGGAAGATTGGACGTTTTCGCATGAGGAATTGAAGAATGGAGGAGAACTGAAATTTGTGATGCAATCGAAATAAAACTAAATTATTATGAGAGCAGACTTAGATGATCTAGATTATAAAATTCTATCTGAACTTTCGCTCGACGCCAAACAGCCTTATACCGACATTGCAAAAAAACTCTTTGTTTCGGGTGGAACGATTCATGTGCGCATGAAAAAATTGGAAGATGCGGGCATTGTGACGGGTTCTAATATTAAGTTAGATTATGCGAAATTGGATTATGACGTTTCTGCTTTCCTAGGCATTTTCCTATCTAAAAGTTCGCTCTATGATGAAGTATCTAATAGTCTAAAAGCAATTCCTGAAATTGTGGAAGCGCATTATACCACAGGTAATTACAGCATTTTTGCACGCATTGTTTGTCGCGATACGGATCATTTGCGCACGGTACTACACGATAAAATCCAAGCCATCGAAGGCATTCAGCGGACAGAAACTTTTATTTCCTTGGAAGAGTCGATCAATCGTCCTGTACAGCTCGAATGGTAAGGCTATGTTGATTCGTTTATCTGTTGATTTGTTGAACTGAAGGCGTTGCTCATCAATAAGTGAGAACTACCTAAACTATTATGCTTTGACAAAATATACACTTGAAATTGCTTGCGATTCTGTTCAATCTGCCATAAATGCACAACAAGGTCGCGCAGACCGAATTGAACTCTGCGAAAACTTAGCACAAGGTGGTGTGACGCCAAGTGCAGCCAAAATTAAGCTCGCTAAAGCGAAGTTAAATGTCCCCGCTTTCGTCTTGATTCGTCCACGAAAGGGCGATTTTTTATACAGCAACTTGGAAATAGAAACAATGTTGGAAAGTATTCAAATTGCTAAAGAACTAGGTGCAGACGGTATTGTTTCGGGAGCTTTACGAGCAGATGGAAAATTAGACTTACAACAAATGAAACAGTTGGTAGAAGCTGCGAGTCCACTGCCCTTTACGTGCCATCGAGCTTTTGATATGTGTAGTAATCCACCAGTTGCTTTAGAACGATTAATTGACTTAGGAGTCGCGCGTATTTTGACTTCTGGACAGCGTTCTTCTGCAATTGAAGGCAAAGAAAATATTGAAAAAATAGTGCAGCTCGCAGATGGTCGCATCAAAATCATGGCAGGAGCAGGTATTCGTCCGCATAATATCGCAGAACTTTTCTCTATTGCTGGTTTACAAGAATTTCATAGCTCGGCGAAGCAAATCGTGAAGAGTAAAATGCAATATTTGGGTGAAGCTAGGATGGGTGATGAAGATTTGGAAAAGGAATTTGAGTGGGAAGAGGTAAGTATCGAGCAAGTACAAGCATTGAAACTTAATAGTGTCGGGTCAGCTTAGTACTAGAACTTGGAGATTTTTAAAACCTCCAAGTTCTCACATCCTGATATTTGTTATCTGTAACTCGTACTTTAGCTATCCAAGCCCTTGTTCAAAAATACTAAATTCACCAAAATCACTACGGGTTTATCTCCATCCGCATCTTCAAAGGAGAAGTACAAATCTTCTTTACTGTTCGTCTCTTTCAAAGCAGTTGCCATTTGCATGAAACCAGGTGTTTTTGATACTTCTGTCTCCCCGATTATTTCTCCGTCTTTCGCTCCTTTGCGAATAACGATTTTTCCACCTCCCAAGAATTCTGGACTGTAAATTCCACCCATCTGAATGGCTTTCACATCAGTTAGATCAATATCCTTGAACACAATATAGGAATTTGCCATACCAATCACTACTTCCACTTCATCTTGCACTAGACCCTGTGAAGTTTCTTTGTCCAAGGTAAACTTGGAGGCTTTGTCTGTCTCGTCGAAGCGATGCGCCATTATACTTGGATGACGCAATACTGCCATTTTTTGTGCAGTAAGTGGACCAACTTTTTCTCCTCCTTTATCGGTATAGGAAGCGGTCAGAATATACGTTCCATCTATATTGCTTGGATCATGTGCGCTGAAAGCATAAGTTCCTTCCGCTGGCAAACGCTGTTTGTCCTCTTCTTGTCCAAGCGACAGAATATACTGTGCCATTTTAGAGGCCTGCTCTTCCGTAATTTTTGGATGTGCTGCCATGGCACGCTCTCCCCAAACACCACCACCACCGTTAATGATCTTACTAGCTAAGTACTTCACTGCGTTTTTGTCGTCTTTGTATTTTGCCGCGACTTGCAAATAAGTCGGGCCAATAGATTTTTCATTCTTCTGATGGCAAGTCGAGCAGTCTGATTCATCCATTAAAGATTTTCCACTTGCAAAGGCAGTCACAGTCTGATGCCCCATCGCAATTTCATTGGCATCAAAGCCTTGCTCCAAGAAGTCTATGGTTACAGCAACTTGCTCTGGATCAATACCACTACCCACCGTTCCATCTTCTTTGTCACTTACGTTGACACTGTATTTCAAAGGCTGATCTGCCCAATAGAAAGACTGATTGCCATCAATTTTCCAAGCCAATTGTGGCATATCATTCCCAACATAAATTTTCATACTCTTCTCAGAAGACTCGCCCTCTGGATCGCTTATTAATAAATATACGCTATATTCGCCTGCTTCCTCAAATGTAAAACTCGGATTTTTCTCCGTAGATTGAACCTCCTCAAAACCAGTGAAGTACCACTCATAAGTTAGCGGATCATCATCAAAATCTTCTGATTTATCCGCAGAGAAATTAACGGTCAAAGGAGCTGCCCCAACCGTTTTGTCCGCCTCAAAATCTGCGACTGGCTGTCGATTTCCAGAAATATATTCTAAATGTACCAAACGCGCATCCATGTTTTTACTGAACCATTTTGTGCCATACTCTATCAGATACAAATCGCCTTTATCACTGAAGACCATATCCGTCAAGTTGCTAAATTTATGGCTTGGCATAAAACGTTCCATTTTGACAAAATCCCCTTGTTCATTCATCGTCACCGCCATAATCATACCCCGCATCCATTCGTAAGTCAACAACTTTCCATCGTAATATTTAGGAAACCGCCCTTCGTTTTCTTCATAATCATCCGTATAAAAAACTGGTCCAGCCATCGCATTTCGACCACCATCCCCCATCAATGGAAATTCCTCTGATGCACCATAAGGATACCAAATAAACGCAGGTTGTGCAGGCGGCAAATTCTTGATGCCTGTGTTGTTGGGCGACTCATTCACTGGCGCACTTGGATCGAAGGCTTCATAAGTCACATTTTTAGCAAAATCGCGCTTATGATAGGGTTTATTGTTACCAACAAATAACGGCCAACCAAAGAAGCCTGCTTTTCTTGCCTGATTCACTTCATCGTGTCCCTTTGGTCCCATACCCAAGCTATCTTTCCTAGCATCTGGGCCAACATCTCCCCAATACAGATAGCCCGTACGACTATCAATAGAAATACGGAATGGATTGCGACAGCCCATCACATAAATTTCTGGACGACCATCTTCAGAATTAGCGAAAAGGTTGCCCTCTGGGATGGTATAAGTCCCATCGTCTTCTGGATGAATGCGCAAAATTTTTCCTCGCAAGTCCATTGTATTAGCAGAGGAGCGACGCGCGTCAAAGGGTTTTCGACCTGCTCGCCCATCACTTGGAGAATAGCCATTGGATTGGAATGGATTCGTATCATCGCCTGCGGAAATGAACAAGTTTCCCTTATTGTCAAACTCCAACGAACCGCCCGAATGACAACACTGATCTCTCTGCGTTGGAATTTCAAGTACTACTTTTTCGGAAGCCAGATCAATGGACATGTAGTCTTCACCTAGTGTGAAACGAGAAATGTTCTGATCTACCTCGTTGGGATCAGAATAGAACAAATAAACCCAGCGGTTCTGCTCAAAATCAGGATCTATCGCTGCTCCCAATAAGCCATCTTCAAACTTGGTGAAAACCTCCAACTCGTGGATAGTTGTCGTCTCTCGTTTTCTTTTATCATACACTTTGATCGCTCCTTTGCGCTCCACGAAAAGTATTTTTTCATCTGGCAGAAGCACCAACTCCATCGGTTCATTCAAATTCTGATCTAAGGTATGCTTGACAAAGCGGTTTTCTTGTGGCGCAACCGATTCTAGCTGATAATTAGGCTTTCCATCGCCCGCCGCGTATTGAATTCCACCCCAAAGATGCTGCATAAATGCCTCTTCGCTAAAACTCTCATCCGTGTGTCCGCCACCAGTAAACCAAGCCTGCCCGCCGTCGTAGTCATGATACCAAGCAATCGGATGACTTTCACCATTAGTACCACCTTCGTAGCTCGTTTCATCCAAGTTGAGCAGAATATTCACATCTGGATTTATATTTTTGAAGTTGTACCATTCATCATTTCGATGCCAAACATCTGGTAGGTTTTTGGTAGAAATGTGATCTTTATTCAATCGCTGAATATTCGCTTCGCGTACATTTGGATTATTGGGATGTCCATTAAAATAAGCACCAACTAACTTACCATACCAAGGCCAACCATATTCGGTATCAGCGGCGGCGTGAATACCAACGAAACCGCCACCTGCTTGGATATATCGCTCAAATTCAAGCTGTTGCGATTCGTTCAAAATGTCACCAGTGGTATTCAAGAAGATGACTACATCATAATTCTTGAGATTTTTCTCTTGCATAATGCTTGCATCTTCCGTGCTATCTACCGCGAAACCATATTTCCTTCCCATTTCAGCAATGGCTTTTTTACCTGCACCGATGGAAGCGTGTCGAAAACCTGCTGTTTTGGAAAAAATGAGTATGCTAAGGTCTCTTTGGGAGTCGCAAGATAGGAGCAAGCCCATCGCGAATATCAGAAACAAAAATACAGTGTTTTTCATACGTGTTTTGACAATGAGTGAATATTGTAGATCAACTAAGAATATGCCTAAATTTTATCGTTCTGATAGCCAATATTTTATGAACCTGCCGTTGAAATAATTGATTTATTTCCCGATAGCTATTGAGAGCTAAACTCATAAATTCTTTCTTAGGCAGACGTATTCACCTTAGGCGTGAACCACAACCTATTGACCATCAGTTAAATAAATTTTTAGACAAGCTCTAATGCTTCTCTGTTTTATGTACTTTACTTTCAAATAATCTATTGGGAGATTAGTGAAATTAGCTTAATTTATTTGGTAAATTTAGAAGAATCAGCAAGATAAGCTGTTTTGCAGAAACGCTTGTGCTGTTTTTGTAAAAGAATGGCGGAAAGCGAAGGAAAGACTGCTTTTTATCTTTAAAAATCATCATTTTTGCAATACAAAAGAAACAAATGCGCTATTTCGCCGAACTCGCTTACAACGGTACGCCTTACTTTGGTTGGCAGCGACAACCCGACCAAGTTAGTGTACAATCTACAATAGAAGATGCTCTTTCCACCTTGCTGCGAGAAGAAATCGCAATTGTAGGTTGTGGTAGAACGGATACTGGTGTTCATGCCAGTCAATATTTCATCCATTTTGATGTAGAGCAAGTTCTGCACGAAAAATTTGTGCATCGCCTTAATAAATATTTACCCAAAGATATTGCTTTCCACCGTTTCATCGAAGTACATGAAAATGCTCACGCACGCTATGATGCTTATTATCGTCGCTATGCCTATTATCTGGATTTGCGGAAGAATCCTTTTGCGCAAAACACTGGGTTTCACTATCATTTTGCCAAACAAGCCGATCAAAATCTACTGCAAGAAGCCGCCCAATTTTTACTATCCTGCGA
Source organism: Bacteroidota bacterium (assembly GCA_039176995.1). Lineage (GTDB taxonomy): Bacteria > Bacteroidota > Bacteroidia > Chitinophagales > Saprospiraceae > JAAUTG01. Next base: position 3,498 of record JBCDFY010000207.1, on the reverse strand, counting down.
TCAATTCTTCCCTTTCTGCAAGAGCAATAATGACCTTAAAAATATGACTTGCCAATTAGAGCGGTGCGAGTGGGAATTTCAAGAAAATCGCTACATTTTCCATATTGCTGCCAATCGTTTTCTCCGAGGTATGGTACGCCTCATCGTTGGGATGTGCTTGAATGTTGGATTAGGAAGAATCAGTTTGAAAGAAGTTAAAATCGCACTGGATAATCAAACGCGTTTGTCTAAAAGTTGGAGCATTCCGCCACAAGGGCTTTTCTTGGAGGAAATTAAATATAACTTCTCATCAATTGCGAATAGAAAATAAGTGATTGAAACTTAAATTAAAGGGGAGTATTCAGAAAAGTGTGTCACGCAGAGTTCGCAGAGAACGCAGAGTTTTGATTATCAATGAATTATTAATTTACTAAGATTCAATTAACACAGATTATTGAACACTACTGGTTAAAGAACTACCCTTTTTCATCTAGCAATCAACAGACTCAAACGACGAAGTTTCCAAATCGAACAATTTTCAAACAATCTTAATTTTTCCGCTTTCAAATCATATCTATCGGAACTCAATACATTTCTCTTAGCCTTTTCTTTGCTAAAACGCTATGTTTGAAGCAAATAATATCGAACGCTCTCAAACAACTTTCAAACAAAAAAATAAATAATGAAACGAAGAACATTCCTGCAAAACAGCAGCTTACTTTCTGCTGGAGCAGTCACTGTACCTAGCTTTTTTCATATCTTGAAACGAGAAAAAGCAAGCGAAGATGTAATTATTGGTCATGGTGATTTTCGCTATAAAGTCCATAAAAATTGGGCGAAGATTGGCGTAGTGGGCGTACCACTACTCAATTGCCACGAAATGGTAATGGATAGAAAAGGACGCTTGTTGATGGTGGGCGACCATCCGCAAAACAACATTTTAGTATTTGATAATTCAGGAAAATTACTCGATGCTTGGGGAACAGAATACCCTGGTGGTCACGGTCTGACTCTAGCAGAAGAAGGCGAAGAAGATGTGCTGTTCATCGTGGATTGTGGATGGTTTCAAAAACGAGATGGTAGCTACGACCGTCAGCAAGGACGCGTGGTGAAAACAGACATTAATGGCAAGTTAATTTTCAGCATCGGACATCCAAGAACCTTTGGTGCATACGAAGCAGGCGAAAACTACCAACCTACAGAAGTTGCCGTCGCCCCCAATGGCGATATTTACATTGCGGATGGCTATGGCTCGGATTATATTCTGCAATTCAACCACGATGGCGAATTCATCCGCAAATTTGGTGGCAAAAAGAACGAAAATCCAAATTACAATCTCAATAATGCGCACGGCGTGGCGATAGACCAACGCGATAAAGACAATCCAATGCTCGTCGTCACTTCTCGCAACGATTACAGCTTTAAGTACTTCACTTTGGAAGGTCAATATTCGCACACGGTAAATCTGCCAGGCGCATTTGTCTGCCGTCCTGTTTTCAATGACAATAACCTCTACGCTGGCGTTTGTTGGTCAGAAACCGAAGAGGGAAAACGTTGGCATCCAAATACAGGATTTATCACCATTTTGGATAAAGACAATAGAGTCGTTTCCAATCCAGGCGGAACAGCTCCAATGTATAAAGATGGGAAATTGCAACAGCTTTTTCAAGCCAAAGGTGCGGAAAAAGTCTTTCATCACGGACACGATGTGTGCGTAGATGGTGACAAAAATCTGTACGTCTGTCAGTGGAATGCGAATAAAACGCCACCGATTAAGTTGGAGCGGGTGTGAGATAGAATCCGTAAAAGATTTGACAAGAAGAGAAGGGTTTTGCTGTTTGCTTAGACGAACTAATTCTGAATTACAGCGATTTTAAGCCTACAAAGTCTCGGATGGTGTCTGAGACTTTTAGGCAAGAAAATGAGCGTAGTGATAAAATTGATCTAATTAGCTTTAATCAGCTTTTTACTAAAAATTTTTCCATCTACTTCTATCTTCAAAAAGTAGATGCCTGCCGCATAATTAGTCAAATCCAACTGTTTTCGGATTTTGTTTCTTTTAGCTCTTATCGGAATAACTTCTAATAGGCGTCCTGAAATATCGTAAATGGAGACCTCACTAACCCTCTCTGATACCTTAGCTATTTCAAAATTAAAAATGCCATTGGAGGGATTTGGATAAACAGCAGTTCCTTGTTCAGAAAACCGAGGAGTAATAGGCTTGACGAAGCTCTCAATTTCAAAATCCCAAATTCCACGTCCGTAAGTACCAAAGCGTACAATTTCTTGACTTTCAATATATTCAACTGACCAGTAAGTTTGCGCAGGAGCACAAAATCCTGATAGATCAAACCACCGCTCCTCTTCAGAAATATAAACAAAGGGGCCTGTTTCGGTAGCCGCAAAAAGTAGCGTTTCATCAGCGTTTCCAGTGATTTCAAAAACCAGCGTTGGCGGCAAGCCCTCACTGATTGGAGTGAAAGTTTTTCCTCCATTGAAAGACCACCAAACTGGAAGATTAGAATAACCACTACCTCCTAGCCAAACTAAGTCAGTATCTTTTTTAGAAGCGGAAATGGTTTGTTGGTATAAGCAAAGCAAGACATTAAAATTGGTTCTTGAGGTTATCAAGATATCTAGTGCTTTAGAGCATAACTCCATACTGAATAACTATAGCTCTCATAAAGAAAGTTTTAGATAGTAAAGAATTGGATAACTTTTCAAAGCTACCGCTCATTTTTCATTCTGCATATCTTACCCTAAGATACAGGCTTACGAAAGGAGTAAGTATGTTTGCATCTACCCTATACCTTCTCAAATATGCGGCTGCTCGTGAAGAGGTATTGGAAAAAAAGGTTTACCATCCTGATTGATGTTGAGACAACTCAATAAATTTTTTTAGCCCTTTAATCGATAATCGAATTCTAACATTAGCATGAAAAACAGGAGTTTTTTACGCCTTAGTGCTTTGCTTTTAGCGTTCTCTATACTCTTCTTAAATTCCTGCAAGAAAGAAGTCCTCTCTGAAGGTGATGGGCGAACCACCTTTTATGAGACTGATGAACTTGTCATGCAATTTACTTGTAGCGATGGAAACGTTGAATTTTTTATAGACGCACTTTATGATAAAACGGATGGAAGAACGGGTATTGTTCGTAATAGAGATGCCTATGTAATCTTCATTGACTACAATAACAATGGGCTCATTGATCCTTTGGTTGATCTACGAGTTTCCCCTTTTTCTACTACTACTACTGATAGAACTTGTATTTCTTATTTCTTAGAAAGAAATATCTCAACACCCTGTAATTTTTTTGACGATATTACAAGAGAACTTAATTTTTCGCCCACTGAAAATTCGGATGTACCGCATATGAATTATAGTGTGAAACTCCCTAAAGAGAGAATAGCCAAAGATTCTAAGATCGGAATCGTAATAGAAATATTTGACTCAGAGACAAGAGAATGGCAAAATTTTCCAATAACAGGTAACGTATTCTCAAATACAATCGAAATTGA
>JBCDFY010000206.1:0-12963 GCA_039176995.1 Bacteroidota bacterium | reverse complement strand
GGGATAAAACAACTGGTTTAGCGCAATTGCACATCGAAATACAGGAAAATGTACCGATTTATCCTTACATATGGGCGAGTTTGCTCGATGTGGATTTCAATGTTTGGAAAAATGTGCACAATCTGGATTTGAGCAGAACGCAGCCTTACATTGGCTTCAAACACATCAATTTAACGGGTAGACAAGACAAACTTTCAGTCTATATACAAGCAGGTTTCACGAGCAAAGAACGGCTGCTACGGTCTACTTTTCTGAGAAAAGTTCAGGTCATTTATACTTCGCCCTACTTAGATAAAGCGCAGACTCTAAGGGCAAGAAGTGATATTTTCGTAAGCAATGAAAGAGCCATTCGATTCAATACTTTTAACGATAGAGACTCTTTTTTGCGAAGCGATAATGCGCAATTGCTGAGGCGCATCAGATTGAGAGGTGGCTTAGATTTCCGTCCAGGCTTATACGAGCAACATGAGTTTAGAGTGGCTTATCAGGACCGAAATATGAATGCAGATTTAGTGGATTTAGTACCAAATTACTTCCATGACAATCAAACTCGGCAGCAGTTTTTAGCCCTTTCTTATCGCTTCATTTCTGATCGTAGGGATTTTCGGTTGTACGCAAAATCAGGCTACTTTTTGGACATTGGCATTGCTAAGGAAGGTTTTGGGCTGTGGAAAGATCGAAACGCCTTGATTGCAGATGTTGAATTTTCAAAATACCTATCTTTTAGCTCAAAACTTTCGGTAGAATTAACTGCAAGAGGGCGTACCAATCTGCAACGCGAGACAATTGATTATTACAATTTACCCGTTATTGGTTCAAAGCCTGAAGTTCTCCGAGGCTACATCACGCAGCACATTCGAGGAAGCGATTTTGGCTATCTGAAGTCCAGCTTGCGCTATCAAGTACTGGATTTGTCTATAAATCTAGGCAAATATATGCCCATTGGGGCGTATAGGAAGATTCCAGTGCAAGCTTACCTCAAACTGAATAATGACTTGGCATATGTGAGAACGGTTATCAATTCTGATGCTAGTAATACTCTAGTAAATAAACGTTTGTATGGCAGAGGTGTGGGTATTGATATTGTTGGTGCTAATTTAGCATTGCTAGAGTTGATGTACAATTTCAATGATTTGGGCGATCGGCAATTTGATTTTCATTTTTATTATGCTTTCTAACAGATCAGTTGTCAAATAACTCAAACTTTACTCCTTTCAATCATAACATATCCTCCAGCCAAACGTTAACTTTAATTAACAGCCCATTTCATACACAATTTCCCTTTTACATTGCTGGTTTACTAATAAAAGTTAAGACCTTTGCAGACGTAATTAATAATAATGCCTGCTAGTCGAGCTATTAAAATTAACCGCCGTACTATGCTAAGATATTTTTTACTTTTAACATTTATTTCTTCTTTGCTCTTTTCTTGCTCCGATGTGGAGACTTTGAGGGAATTAGATGCCATTGAGACCGATGCAGAGTTTGCGTTTCCATTGATGAATAGCAAAGTTGTGATTGGAAATTTGATCGATAATTTTGACGATCAAGCTACCGTGATTGTTGAGCCAGATGGTTTGTTACGCTTTTCTTACACGGGCGATACGACCATTCGCGATAGTCGGGAAATTTTTGATGAAATCAATGCTGCACTACCATCACTCATTCCTATATTCGATACTTTGATAGGCTTTCCGATTTCCAATTCTAGCATAGAAGTAGATCGTATTCTATTCAAATCGGGTGAGCTACAATATACATTCTTCAATAACAATTCCAACGCGATAGATATTACAGTTTCTATACCCGAAATTTTTAAAGATGGAGAGCCATTGAGTCAGAGCTTTCAAGTGGGTGCATTCAGCGATTTGCCACTTGCAGGTTTTGACTTGAGAGGTGCTTGGCTAATTCCGAACAATGATTCTTTAACTATTCGCTACGAAGCAAAAATTGAGACTGGACAGAACGTAGGTGTTGCTAATTTCTTCATGTTACCTAAGGAGCTGGATTATTCTTACGCCGAAGGGATTTTAGGTGCTCAAGCCTTTGAAAGTGACCAAGATACTCTAGAGTTTGATTACTACGAAAACTGGACGGGTGGAAATGTATCCTTCGAGAAACCTCAGGTAACTTTAAACATTATCAATGCTTTTGGATTTCCAGCAGTCGCAATGGCAGAGACTTTTGAAGTACTTACAATAGATAATCAAACACTACCTCTGGAGAGTAGTTTAATTGAGCAAGGATTTGCTTTTAATTATCCAACCTTGGATGAAGTCGGTGTCACAAAAACGACTGAATTTATTTTCAACGCCAGCAATTCTAACATTGTACAGGTCATCAATGCTGCACCAAATGCTGTTGTTTATGATTTAGATGTAGTGACTAACCCAACCGCAAATTCTAAGGGTTTTCTAACAGATTCCAGCTATTTTGCCTACAGCATTGATGCAGAATTTCCATTAGAAGGACGCATCAGCGACTTCACGATTCGTGATTCCACAGAAGTAGATTTATCAAGTTATGATAAGATTGAGAGTGCAGAATTTAAGGTTGTTGTTGAAAATGGAATTCCACTGGAGACTACTTTGCAAGCATTCTTTGTTGATAATAAGGGAAATATACTTGATGCTCTATTTGACAAAACACAAGTAATTGCCAACGCCGCTTCAACTGACGAAAATGGTAAAGTGATCAATACAGGCGATGGCACATTTTTCATAGAATTAGATGCCGAAAAATTTGATCGCATCCGAGATGCGGCTTACTTAAGATTAGAAAGTTCTTTTTCTTCTCCCAATGGAGGTAAGAAATTGATCAAAATATTCAATGAGCAAAGCATCAACGTGAGAGTAGGCTTGAAGCTGAAGGTGTGATGTACAAATGGTAAGGAAAATAGAAAGGCTCTTATTAATAATCAGGAGGAGATGGTTATGAGCCCAAATGAAAATTTTTAGTTCCTAAAAATTTTCATTTGGTGGGGTTTTCATGGAGATAAAGAGATATTTTCAGAATTTTTCTGAAAAATTCAAAAAATATCTCTTTATCTCCGAGAGTCCCCTTAAAAACAACGTACTTCAAGTAGAATAAAAAGCTCAATTTTTGCTTAAAAGATTTTCTCCCTCTAATTCTTTACAAGAGCCAATAGAAAAATATCCATCATCAGAAAATGCTGAAATACATCATTAAACGCTTAATTCTTTTTGTGCCGATTTTCTTGATCGTTTCTATGATTGCTTTTGGGTTAAGCAAACTTGCACCTGGTGATCCAGCAGCGGAAAGAACAGGAGACTCGAAGATTAGCTCAATGGTGGATTTGGCAGCCAAACAAAGAAGCTATCGCCAAAATGTAGAACGGCTGAACTTAGACAAGCCCGCTTTCTACCTCAAATTTACAACGGCAGCTTACACCGATACTTTACACAAAATTCTCTATAAAGATCGACAAAAAACCCTAAAAAAGTTATGTGCTCAATACGGCAACTGGAATTTAGTAGAAAACTACTATCATCAAACTTTGGCTTTAGAACAAGCCATAGTTGCATTGCCTGATAGCACGAAACGCAATGATGATTTTATCAATATTAGAAACGCCACCCAAGATTTGTATTTTGCTTACATGAAACCCAAAATGGACTTTCTGATAAATGATATATTAACAACTGTCCGTCAAAAAGAAAATTTAAACGAGCATCTCCAATTAGTTACGAAGGAATTGCAGAAAAGCTATCAACAATTACAAACAGAAGCTACACCTCAAAAAAATTACCTACCAAAATTATATTGGTATGGCTTTGACAACCAATATCATCAATGGCTCGGCAACTTTTTGAGGGGCGATTTTGGTATCTCCACGCGCGACTTTCGCCCTGTTGCTGATAAAATAAAGGACGGACTATACTGGACTTTAGTCATTAACTTAACGGCACTTTTCCTTGCTTATTTGTTGTCTATTCCATTAGGTGTCTGGTCAGCGAGAAAGAAAGGAACAAAAACTGATCGGAGAATTAGTCTGACCCTATTTTTGCTATATTCCATTCCTGCTTTTTGGATTGCAACAATGCTGATTATTTACTTCACTACGCCTACTTATGGTATGAATTGGTTTCCTTCCTACGGTTTAGGCAATTCTTCTTTGAGCGCAGGAGATAGTTGGTGGCAAGTCTTTACTGAACGAGTAGCACACCTCATTTTGCCTATTTTTTGTGCTACTTATGCTACCTTGGCCTTTATTACACGCCAAATGCGCGCTGGCATGGTAGAGGTATTAGAACAAAACTACATTCGAACCGCAAGAGCTAAAGGCTTATCCGAGCAAAAAGTCATTTGGAAACACGCCTTCCGCAATGCACTTTTTCCGCTCATCACTATTCTTGGTGCACAATTACCCGCTTTGATTGCTGGTTCCGTTATTTTGGAAGTTATCTTTTCTATTCCAGGAATGGGCAGCCTCATGTTCGATTCTATTGGAACGCAAGATTGGCCAGTTGTTTACGCTGTACTTATGATAGGAGCAGTGCTAACTATGTTAGGTATTTTATTATCAGATTTGTTGTATGCAGTGGTTGATCCTAGAGTGAGATTAAACTAGAGAACAGTGATCTAAATTCAAAAATTACTGTTTGAACAAGGAATATGAAGAATAAATGCTACTGCTTTGATTTTGAATCTACTCGAAAGCCTAACTGAGTTAAGCTGCTCGCTATTGTAGAATTATAATTGCGATAGATAAATTATAACTTTTAAGTACACAATTACAATGAAACTTTATCACTATTTACTTTTGCTACTATCTATTTTTGCTTGCCAAAATGAAGTGGAGATAATCAATGAAGACCCAAATCCACCAGCCGAAGGCTTCAATTTAGAGGCTTCTGACGAAGAAGCGATTGCACTTGCCGATCAAGTGATGGAAGCAATGGGTGGCAGAAAATCTTGGGATGAAACGCGCTACTTGACGTGGAATTTCTTTGGAAGTCGCAAGCTGTTTTGGGATAAGCAAACGGGAGATGTGCAGATTGAAATGTTCAGGGACAGCCTTCAAATTTACTTGAACTATAAGGATGATAGCAAAGGGGTAGTTTACAAAAATGGAACGGCATTTAGCGAACAAGATTCCATCCAGAAATACGTGGAACGTGGCAAAAGTATTTGGATTAATGATTCGTATTGGCTAGTGATGCCTTTTAAATTAAAGGATTCCGGAGTGACGCTGAAATATAAAGGGCAGGACACTCTGAGTACTGGACGAGCTGCCGAAAAATTGCAGATGACTTTTGAAGAGGTGGGCGATACGCCGCAGAATAAATACATGGTTTATATAACTAAGCAAGATAGTTTAGTCAAGCAATGGGATTTCTATGGAGAAGCAAATGATACAACGATGAGATTCAGCACGCCTTGGGAGAACTATCAGCCTTACGGGAAAATTTTGCTTTCGGACAATCGTGGTAGAGGAAAATTGACCGATATTGCAGTGTACGATGAACTTCCTGAGGGTTTTGAGTGGTTAGAGTAATGGAAAGTGGAAATCAAAAAGACAATTTTGAAAAAAGACTTGAGAATAGTATTTATGGGAACGCCTGATTTTGCGGTGGCTTCCTTACGAATTTTAGTAGAAAACGATTACAATGTCGTTGGTGTCATTACGACTACGGATAAGTACGGCGGAAGAGGGGGAAAGCGACTGATAGAATCTGCGGTAAAGAAATATGCGGTTTCTCAAGATATTCCAGTTTTACAGCCGAAAAACTTGAAAGCTGCGGATTTTCAAGCGGAACTAAAGACCTTGAATGCCAATTTGCAGATAGTGGTTGCCTTTCGAATGTTACCCAAAGCAGTTTGGGCGATGCCTGAATTGGGGACTTTCAATTTACACGGTTCTTTGCTGCCAAAATATCGCGGGGCAGCACCCATCAATTGGGCAGTCATTAATGGTGAGGAAGAAACGGGCGTAACTAGCTTCTTTTTAAAACAAGAAATTGATACGGGCGATATGCTCTTTCAGGAACACTTGCCCATTGGAGAAAACGAAACGGCTGGTGAAGTGCACGATCGAATGATGAACTTGGGGGCGGAAGTCGTGCTAAAAAGCGTACAAGCTATCGAAAGTGGCGATTATAAATTGCAGGCGCAGAAAGACCAATTAGCAACCAGAGCCCCCAAAATCTACCACGAAACTTGCGAAATTGACTTCCATCAAAGTACTGAAAAAGTACACAACTTCATTCGCGGCTTAAGTCCTTATCCTGCGGCTTGGACGACTCTGGATGGTTTGAAATTGAAAGTGTTGCGTACAGAAAAACGCATTGAAAAGCACGATCTAAAACCCGCTATTTTTTCTACGGATAATAAACATTTTTTAAGAATTGCAACTTTGGATGGATTTGTCGAAGTGCTAGAATTACAATTGGCAGGTAGAAAGGGAATGAAGACGAAGGATTTCTTGAATGGCTATAAAGTAGGAGAATAGTGGAAGATTAATTTAGAGCAACAAAGTAGAATCAAAACTCTGCGTACTCCGGGTGCAATCACCCAATCTTCCCATTTTCATCCTCGTATTCCTCAATAAATTCGCTCACAATTTCACCAACGATGTCTTTGATGTAGGCTTTTTTAGAACGCGCAATATCTTTCAATCGCCTCAATTTATCTTCATCAAACAAGAAAGTTACTCGCCGTTTTGGACCATCCTCTATATCCACATTGCTCGATTCTACGGTTCTGCGAATCAAGACGTCCAAACCAGTAGGGCGTCTTTTTTCTTTCTTCTGGTCGCTCTTCTCGGGCTTATCTTTAAGCGATTTCACCTTTTCTTGTACGCTCTCAACGATACTTTCTTCAAAAAGTGAACTCAAATCACTCGAAAAACTCTTGCTTGCATTCCTTCTGCTTCTTTTGGGACTATTTGCCTGCTTGCTCGATTGCGGCTGCTCCTCTTGCAGTGCATCCAAAAGTAAACTTTCTAATCCCGCTTTAAACCCTTTATTGTCTTTTAGTTTCGCCACTTTCTGTTTTTTGAATTTTTAGATCATTGATTTCTTAATGAGTACCAATTGAAAAATAGAATCGACATTCATAAAGTCACAAGCAAAAAATATTTTGAGGTGGATTTTTTCCTTGCTCCAAAGAGTCATTAAACCTGATCTTCTGTACGCTCAATAATTTCCTTGCTCAAGGCCAAGTAATCCTTCGCTCCTGAACTGGAACGATTGTAAGAAAAAATATCCTTACGTTGCGCAGGTGCTTCTGCCAAGGCTACATTATCTCGGATGAGCGTTTTGAAAACCTTATCTCCAAAATATTTCTGTATGGTTTCCACTACGTCTCTATTCAATACCTTCCGCGAATCGTACATTGTAGCCACCACGCCCACAATGTGCAATTTTTTATTCAACCTAAACTTCACTTTATCAATCACTTGCTTGATTTTCGCCAATCCTTGCAATGCCAAAAACTGCGTCTGCAAAGGAATGATAACACAATTGCTACTCGTCAATGAATTCAAGGTCAACAAACCTAGGGACGGCGGGCAATCAATGATGATATAATCATATTCGGTTTGCAGTGGTTCGAGCAATTCGCGTAAAATATACTCTCGTCCCGCTTCGTTAATCAATTCCATTTCCGCCCCTGAAAGATTCAAATTGGAAGTGATAACATCCAAATTTTCTTTCACCTTATAAGGCTTTAGTTCTGCTTCTCCACGTAAGCCTTCATAAATCGTTACTTGCTGTCTGGGAATACCCAAAGAAAGCGTCAAGTTGGCTTGTGGATCTAAATCAAGCAACAATACTTTTTTACCCAATTCCACCATACCTGCACCAATATTAATTGCGCTAGTCGTTTTTCCAACCCCACCTTTGTGGTTCATCAAAGAGATGATAATTGCCATATTCGTTTTATAGTATTTGTAGGTAGTTGTTCTTACTTTTCCAACATCTATTTCTTATTCCAATACGAATTTTCTTAATAGATGTTGTTAACACGCAAATAACACTATTTGCAGTAAGGATGCAAGTGATTGCAGGAATTATTTTATTGGAAACAGAGTCGAGGAAGATAAAACAGCCTAATATGAAGCTAGAATTTTTGGGGATGGATCATTTTCTCTCGTTCGCGGCATCTTCCTCTTCCCCTGAGCAAGTAGTTCGCAAGCATTTACAATACACAACCTTGTATCCGAACTCGTCTTTGGCAAGTGTACAACTTGCTACTGTGCCTATCTTTTCTATAAAACAAAAGCCAATTATTCTTATGAACAACTGGCTCTCGTAGCTTAATAAGTTTAGTAACTTCTATAGCTTGCATGATAATATACGTTCATCAGAGACAAGTAAAATAGTACGTTTCAGCTTATGTGAAGCCTAACGAACTCGACCCGTTTTAGAATATGATACGCTGAAGAGGTATATCATACGGAAAGCTACAGGCTTTACCAAAAAAATTGACGGCTTCATAGAGTATGAAACCGTCAATAATGGAATCGGAGTTATTGAATCTTCGCTACAAATTATCCAAAACTGCCTGTGGCAATAATACCTTATCAATACCATGTACAATACCATTAGCAGTAAGAATATCTAATAATTCCACCTCAAGATCAGCAGGGGTATTGGTCTTATCAATGATCGTCAAATTATTCAAATCAATCTCTACTTTTTCACCTTGTAAAGTTGTCAAGCGCAAGCCATCTTCTAAATCATTAGAAAAAGCACAAGCATCCACTACGTGGTAAAGTAGAATGGTAGAAAGCGTTTCTATTCCCACGATATCGACTAATTCCTCCAGGGAACTTGCTCCAAAAGAAGCAATAAGATTACCAAAGGCTTCATTTGTGGGGGCGAATACGGTGAAAATAGCATCTTCATCCGATAACGCCGCCGCAATGGCAGGATCAGCAGCAAGTACAGCCGCTACTAGCGATTCAAAAACAGGAGCTCCATCTGCGGTTTCTACGATGTTTTGGTCGGGTACTTCTAAGACATCCGTGATGACATAGACACGCAGTTTGTAGTCATGTCCAACTTGAGTAAAGGCACGATAGATTTGAGCATCATGGATGAAAAAACGATGTGATTCATTCCTCCGCTGCGTCAAGTCTCCATTTGCCATTTCTTGGCAACCTACTTCACGCAAGCTAACTAAATCAGCAGGCACAACATGATACAACAAAATGTTGCTCAGTGTCGATTTGCTCAATGCACTACAAACATTGTGAGCATTTAAACCTGCTTTAGCAAAAGCAGCATCGGAGGGTGCATAAATCGTATTGATCCCATCTCCTAGCACAGCTCCCAATCCTGTACAATGCAAGGCTTGGTTTAGGGTGTGGAAAGTGTAGAAACTTCGAGTACGCGATTCTATTTCGCTTTCCTCAAGGAACTCCACTTCCATCGCCGTTTCCATATCGATCAGAGCCGACACTTCTTCCTTTTGAGTGGTAGTAGCTGTATCTACTAAATCGTTTTCTGCACAGTTTTGCAGGAGGAATACTAAGGTAAGTAGGAGGGACAATTGCCCAACTCTCATAGCTAAAAATTTCATAATCGGAATTTTTATTAAAAAAATGTTCTCGCATACTTATGTGCAGATTGGTTGGATTTAGTTGCCGGGAGGTCTACGCTTTAACATATATTGATTTAACATAATTATATTCTACTATTTTGAACAGGACTCGGTCAATTGTGAAATGAGAGATGAAGGTGTCGTGCCTTGACCCTAATGAAAGTACTTATCTAAAATAAAAAAAGCGATACCTGATTGGCAAAGTGTATCATCTTGTCGTATGTAAGCTCATCACATTTGCCAAAAGACAAGAGCCAATTATTTCCTCTAAACGACTGGCTCTTGCAACCTGACAAGCGTGTAGCATCATCGGACACTGTTCCAATGCAATCGAATTTCGTTTTTTATGGAAAGGCATACCGAGAACATTGAGAATACATTGCGAAGCGCGATAATCTACACTTTGCTCAATATCTTCGTCTTGTACAATTTTTTCAGGACAAGGAGCTTCATCACCAATTTGTTGAATTTGATTGCTGCCTGAAAAGTAGGTGTAGTTTAGACTATCTATAGTTTGAATAATGCCGTCATTTCGCCCTTTTCGAGTGAGTTGGGTAATGTTGCCTCTATCATCGTAGGCGTAGGTAGTTCCAAAATCATTGCTAACTACTTTTCCGTCTCCATCTTCTGTAGCGTAGGTTGATCGCTTCACTCGATCTAAGAAATCATAATCGAATCCATATAGATTTAACTTTCCACTTCCTGACACTTGCCAAGTCAATTTAGAAATATTGCCGCTTTTTTGACTTCGCACATTCAAATCACCATCTGTAAGATTGTAGTTAATTCTAAAGTAAAATAGATCATTTGCAGCTGCTTCGCTATCTTCTCTAGTACCGCTACCTGTTCCAGTTCCACCTCCACCTGTTTGTAGCGGATTATTAACTTTCGTCAGCCACCGCTGTGCATTGTAGCTATAATTTAATTCTTGTAAAAAATCATTCATTCCCAAGCCACCCAAGTTTCGGGTTTTGATTAAATCACGAGCGGTGTAAGCTAGATTGCTGCAATGTTCTTCTCCTATCTGATGAGCGTATAGAATCTCGGTGACACACCGAGACTATCGGGACACCCACTACTTCACCATAGCAGGCTATTGCAGCTTGCTCCGCATCGCTTGCTCGCTACACCTCGCCAAAAAGTGGGGCAAGCAAGCTACCGCTCTTAGTCAGCAACTTCACCTACCCACAGGTACGGCGCATGATGAGCGCTTTGGGAAGGTGAGGACTTATCATGAGGAGGTGTTGGGGAAAATTATTATATGAGATTTGATATATTGATATTGAAACATATAGATTTTAGCTTTTGATCTAGAATCATGCTTTTATACTGATATTTTTAACTATCTCTAAATTATAATCCTCCCCCTTTAATTTTATGCTGTCACCGCTCTGCATCTCTATAGTGATATCTTGAGATACACTTTCAATGTTGATTTCGTTAACAGATTCACTCTCGCCCCAATCAAATTTTCTGGGAATTTCTAGCAGTGAAGCGTTAGAACAGGACAAAATCAGCTTCTCTGCATTAAGCGTATTTATCTCGTTCAGTTTAAATGACAAGTTAATTTTACCACTTCGCCACTCGAATTTGATGGTCTCTAAAGTTGCGTCGTGAAGACTTTCTTTTATTTATGATATATCCATTTAGCTAATTTTCCACTCTACTTTTGATGTAGAATTATTCTCAGCAACTTCTACTGCTTCCTCGATTGATCTACAAGTATGAGATCTATCAGCATACAACAAATCTTCGTACTCTCCATATATAACATAGTAGGCGAAACCTTTGTCATCTAATGTCGGGCTATCATCATCATATTCTTCTTCATAATAATAATCCCAATTTTGCCTTAGTATGCTTATTGGTACTAATACTCCATTCGATCTATAATATCCCTTCCTCAATATTTCAGTTTTAAGATTCATATTATCCATCTTGTTTTAAGTGACTTTGTGCTCTCCGCTCTGCTTTGGGTTCGTTCTTTCTAAACTTATCTCCTCCTACTTTCACAGGATTATTAGTCCCCGATTCTGTAAAGACTGCTCTTCTTGGATGTTTATTACTTCCTTCCATAGTTCTAACATCTACGTCTCCATGTTTGGTAGGCACGGTATGTATTTGTCCTGGCTCTGCTGTTTTCGTTGCTTCTTTGCTTGGAAATCCTGCTTTATCAAATCCCCCCCTCATTTTACTCTGATTTGTTGAAACTGTTGTGCCATCAGGCGTCGTAACGTAGTCAATGTTGCTTCCTTTCCCTGCATCCGTCGCTTTGTCTACTCCTTTAGCTGCATCTACTGCTTTATCTGCACCTTTGATTGCATCGACCGCCTTGTCTGCTCCTCTAGCCGTTTTGATAACTGTTCCTGCACCGCCTGGCACAAAAGGAACGGCGGCAGCTGCACCATCAATAACTACGCCAATTCCATCGACTATGGCAGCTCCGTAGTTCCCTTGCTGTACATTATCAACAAAACTTTTGACGCCAATACCAATGTTGATAGCATCCCAAATACAATCAGGACAATCCCCCTCTGGGTCATTATACCGAATAGGATTATTCATCATCGCATTGTAGGGCGATAAATTGTAAAACAGTTCTGCCTTAGGATCGGTTTGCCAAAAGGTGACCGTATACGGGTCGTAGGTGCGGTACTTCGCTGTATGCACATTCAGTTCAAAGTCAGTGATGAGTTCCATACCGAGTTTGGTGTCTTCGCCTTTTTCGTTGTAGCCATTGAATTGATAGGCGTTCGGTGTGCCTGAGTTGGTTTGGCTCAAGGCTTCTATTTTCGCGCCATATGGGTAGTAATGGTTCTCTTGGATTATATCGGCAGTGCCGTCGTTATCTATATCTGAAAAATGGACTCTTGCGTTACCTAAGTGATCTAACAACTTATATTGATATTCAAAGCTACCATTCTGTCGTCTCACCGCTCTACCTTCACTATGATACACTGCTTCTAGCTGCTCTTCTTGATATTCTAATTCTCCTACATAATCTTGCTTAAGAATCGCTGCATTCCCTTGCTCTACGACCTTTTGCATTTTCATGCCATCAGCATTATATAACCATTTGATAAGTTTCCCTCCTCCAAAATCTACCTCATACGGTAAATTCAGATGATTATATTTAATCGTAATCCCTTTATCAGGGTCAGTAATCATATTGCCGTTTACATTATAACCATAATCCGTCACATTGGTTACATGTTCAAAACCAAAAGCAACCTTATCATTACAAGGTTCTACTCTTGCTAGAAAGCTCTTTCCATTATTCGGTTTATAGGAAAAACCTGCTTTCAGAGTGATCGTCTCACCTGCTTTGTAAGCAACAGTATTGTTATCATTGATTGTTGTAGAAGCAGTTAGATCGTAGTCAGCGTGGAAAGTATC
>JBCDFY010000205.1:0-13174 GCA_039176995.1 Bacteroidota bacterium | reverse complement strand
TCGGACAGAGAGAAAAAATCAAAATTTTCAATTTTGATTTTTTCTCTCTGTCCAAGAAGTCCCTTTTTGAAAAGTCTTATGGAATAAAATTTTTTAAAAAGGTGTTTTATGCAGTCTGAATAGTATTAAATTTTGTGTTTTTAATTTTTAAACTAACGAAACGTAAGACAGTAGTCACAATAGTCGATTTCACACAGATCACATAGACTATTAATACTATGCGCGCTATGTGAAAATACTAAATGAACTATGTGGTAAATAGCTCCAAATCATCAGTCGTTATTTACCTGAATTCCCATTTGCTGCATCAAAATCGTAGCATTGAAACTTTGACTGACGCCTTTTTTTAATTTGTAGTCAAAGTGCAGTTTCCCATCTTCAATTTCTACTTCAATTCTTAGATTTTCTACTGCGCCGCCGTATTGTGCTTCCAATGCGCCCAATTCCAAATCATGCGTTGCGATAATGCCACCACCTTTTGCTTCAATGAGTTGTCGAATCAAAGCCTTAGATCCCGTATGGCGATCTCGCGAGTTCGTTCCTTTCAAAATTTCATCTAACAAAAAGTAAATCTGTTCGCCTCTTTCTACAGCTTCGATAATGAATTTCAAGCGTTTCAATTCTGCATAAAAAGAAGAGGTGCTTTCATGCAGTGCATCCTGGGTGCGCATACTTGTATAGACTTTTAGCAGTGGTAATTGAAGTTCCTTAGCACAAACGGGCGAACCGATATTAGCCAGTGCAATATTCAAACCAACGGTACGCAAAAAAGTACTTTTGCCCGCCATATTCGAGCCTGTAATCAGCTTGATATGTCCTCTTGTTGGGCTACTAAAATCATTGGTAATACGCTTATTTCGGTGAATCAAAGGATGTCCGAGTGCAGTGGCATTTATTTTGTCAGTTGCAGCAAATTCAGGAAAAATCCAGTCGGGATTATTGTAGGAAAGATTCGCGAAACTGCTTAAAGATTCAAATTGAGCTAAATGCTCAAACCAGTTCAATAGGTTTTTCTTATTCGTAACTTTCCATTTTTCTAAACGATAGACCCAATGTAAATCCCAAAGTCCTCCTATATTGAGAAAGATGGCAAAAAAGTTATTGCGTACATTGAGTTGAGAAATAATGTAGGACAACCGTCGAATGCGCTGATGCGCTTGCTCCGCTCCAAAAACTTGATGTAATTCTTGAAGCAAAAGCGTATTAAAGTTATGGTTTTCAATATGTTGAATTAAAGAAGCATAATGCGAAAGTGCTTGGTCTGCATGAGAAGTTTGTAGATGTGTTTCATTGACTTGTTCATAACTACGACGCAAAATCCAAGCGGTTGGAAGAATCGGTAAAATAGCAATCCACCAAGGAAAATCTACTGCTAAGATGATGGCGACGATGGTCAAAATAGGGGCAACGAACAAGGCGGTTTTGTACAATTGACTATCCAATACAAAATTGGGTTGCTCTAGCCAATGTTGCAATAAATCTAGGTGCTTGCGTTCGTCTTTAGTGGTTGCTCCGTAGGCTTGTAAATCTTGCCGCCAATCCAATTGCCCCCTTAGTTCTTGTATGGCTTGCTGCCGCTCCCGAATTGTTGTCACGTTTACTTCCGCTTGCAACATTTTTGCGAGCGCCTCTTTTCCGATTACTGTATTTGTTCGATTGCAATATTGGAAGAAAGAATGATCACCAAAAACATCTAAATCCAAACTGTAAGAATGGAGTGGATTCAAAAATTCTTCGCCATCTTCAAACATGGAGTAATCATGCTCTAAAACCTTTGCCTCATTTGCATTGATCTCGGATAATTTCCGCAGATGTATTTCTCTGGTTTTGATAGCTTGATGCCACAAAATGAAACGATAAAATCCAACTAAAAAAACGACAATTCCCAAAATTCCCAGCAAAATAGCAGTAGACCATAGCAAAATGATGATTGCGATAGCAGCAAAGAAGATGAGCAAGCGAATGATGGCAAAACGATTATATTTTTGCTGAAGTTCATTAGCTTCACGTTCGTATTGAGTGCTTTTTTGAAGGTAGTTTTCTTTTATTTGTTGCGTCATTGGACTTGTGATTTCTTCTTCAATTAGTCTTTTCCCTAAAAAGCGATGTTCTCTGAAAAGCGATGTGTTAAGTATCCTAACTTAGCATTCATTATTTGCTCGTTTCCTAACGAGCGCACATAAACTCGTTAGGAAACGAGTAAATACATTCTTTGAGATAGGAATCTTAAAAAATCGTTGTAGATACTGACAATTTTTAGAGCTTTTCGAGTATCTTCTTCAAAACCGCTTGCGCCGCGAAAGTACGATTATTTGCTTGCTCAATCACCAAAGAAGCCTCACTATCCAAAACCTCATCCGCAACCACTATATTTCGGCGAACAGGCAGACAATGCATGAATTTTCCACTATTGGTCAATGCCATTTTTTTAGCATCAATCCTCCAATCTTTGTGTTCCCCTAAGAGTTGTCCGTAAGGTTCGTAGGCAGACCAATTTTTGGCATAAATAAAATCTGCATTTTCAAAAGCGGCTCGTTGGTCGTGAAGAACAGGCGTATTTTTAACAAATTCAGGAGCTAAATCGTAGCCTCTCGGATTGGTGATCGTCAATTCCACATCCGCCAATTGCATAAACTCTACAAAGGAATTAGAAACTGCTTGTGGCAAGGGTTTGAGATGCGGTGCCCAAGTCAAAACTACCTTTGGGCGAGCTGTTTTCTTATACTCTTCAATGGTCAAGGTATCTGCCAAAGATTGTAAAGGGTGGCGAATAGCAGATTCCAAACTCACCACTGGAACACTCGCGTATTTCGTCAACTGCTGAATCAAAAAGTCTTCATAATCCTTTGCTCGATTAGTCAAAGAAGGAAAACTCCGAATCCCAATAATATCAGCATATTGACTAATCACTGCGGCAGCTTCCTTAATGTGTTCCGCCCGATCTAAATTCATCACTGCGTCTTCCTCAAATTCTAATCTCCAACCTTGTTGTAAGTTCATTACAATGCAGTTCATGCCTAAGTTTTGCGCCGCTTTTTGCGTACTCAAACGCGTGCGCAAACTTGGATTCATAAAGAGCAAAACCAAGGTTTTTTGTTTGCCCAACTGCTCGTACGCTAAGGGATTTACTTTGAGCTGTTTTGCTTCTTTGACTAAGGCAGAAAGGTCTTCTACATCGTGGATGGAAAGGTATTGTTGCATATTGAATATCCTCTTATTTTGAGGGCGCAAGGTACAATTCTTTAAAAGGAATAGGGAGCGATTTTCTAGTGAGTTTCCGATGTAAAAATACAGTAGATTATATAATCAAATGAATACCTTCTTTACTTTTATCTCGTTCTATGGACAGTACCAATTTCACTAATGATGAAACAAAACTCCCTTTTTCTCTCAATCACTTTGTTTTTCACCCTTAACACATTCAATTTACAAGCGCAATCTAGTAGATTCAAATCTGTTCAAGCCAATTCCTTCGATCTAATTATTGGAGGTGATTTTGGCTACCGTTTGATTGATGGAAATACCAATGACTCAAAAATTGCAGAGGTAATCGCCAACAGAGAAAGATTTGAAAATTATAAACTCAATTATCGTTTCGGCTTCAACTACTACAAAGGAATTGGAGAGAGTCTATTAGCCAAAATAGGGATACGCTTCGCTAATCCTGGGTTTAGCACAGGTTCTATAGAGCCTATTGATCTTCAACAAAACATCAACGAGATCGATAAAATTTATCAACAAAGAGGAACAATTTATCACTACAATTATCAAATCATTGAACTGCCAGTTGGTTTGCGTTATATTGTTTCTTGGTCGCTTTGCAAACCTTATGTAGAAGCGGGAGTTGCACCAAATATTTACTGGCGCACATTTATTGAAGAAGAACATTATCAAGAAAATCACAATACAACTATCATTGAAGAACCAATCAATCGCTTCAATTTTATTGGTTTTTTAGCCACTGGCGGAGATTTCATTATCTCAAAACATCTTTCTGGTTTTACTCAATTGGTCGGTCGCTATCAGTTGAATAATTTGAGAACTAGCGAACTAGAAGAGCGGATTTTGAGTATGGGTTTTGAGGTTGGGATTAGGTTTTATCCTTGATTTCATATTGCTGCAATAACCGCAAAGAAACTTTTCAATAAAACAAGACGTTTTGTTGTCATTGTTCTCCAATTTTACTTTATTATATAAATATGCAAGCAATAGAGTTTTCGGGCATTATAAAAGAGGGAAAAATTGCAATACCTCAACAATATAAATCGCTAGAACAACAAACTGCAAAGGTTATTTTATTAGTAGAAACGTCTCCACTTTCGCAAAAAGAAAGATTGGCTAATCTATTCCATAAGATGAAATCAGTAGAAATGTTCGCAGATATTAAGAATCCTATTCAATGGCAAAAAGAATTGAGAGATGAATGGGAATAAAGCTCTACTAGACTCTAATGTAATCATATTCGCTTCCAAGCAACAGATTGATATTCAAGGCTTACTAGATCGTTATGATCATTTTTACACTTCTATTATCACTTATGTAGAGACCTATGGATATAATTTTAAAAGTGAAATCGAAAAGGAATTAATAGACGAATTATTCTCTAATCTGACTATAATAGAAGTATCCAAGGATATTGCAGAACAAGCAATTTTATATAGAAAAAATGGCAAGAAAAAGATCAAAATCCCTGATGCTTTGATTCTTGCTACTGCCAAATATTTAGGTGCAGATATTATTACTGATGATTGGGATGATTTTGAAGGGATAGATGAAACAGTCAGCATTATCAAGATAGATGATTTGAAGATTTAAAAATGAAATAAGATTCTCTCCTAAAACTGAACTCTTCTCTACCAAAAACACTTCTATTTCCGAATAAGCAAACCAACAGCTTATTTCAGGAATGGCAAAAAAAATACTCAGAATAACGGCTTGGATTTTTGGCAGCATCATTGGATTATTTCTCTTGATTTGGATAGCTATACAAATTCCTGCGGTGCAGAATAAAATTGTTCAACAAGTTACTCAAAGTCTCTCCGAAACGCTGGATACCAAAGTCGAGATTGAACGAGTGTCCATCAAATTTTTCAAAACGCTTGCCCTAAAAGGTATCTATGTAGAAGATCAACAACAGGACACCTTAGTATATGCAAAAGAGATCGGCGTCAATATTGGCTTGCTAAAACTATTCAGCAATCACATTCATGTCAACGAAGTTTATCTCCGTGGCGCAACTTCTAAACTGTATCGCTCGGAAGCGGACAGCCTATTCAATTACCAATTTATCATAGACGCTTTCGCTACGGAAACGCCCCCCAACACCACTGCCAGTACGACGGTTTGGACGTTTGGCATTGATGAAGTAAGCATTCAGGATACTTATTTTCGGATGTTGGATGAATACGGCTATACCGATACGGAAGTGCAGATCGAAGATTTTGAAGTGCAAATTAGTGCCTTGGATTTGGAGGAGCAACTGTTGGATGTGAATATGATTCGCTTGCGTGATTCTAGGTTTCGGTATTCTTTTTTACGAGTTGACGGGGGACGGGGGACGGAAGATGACGGACGATTGGACGATGGACGGGAGACAAGGAACGATTTGACGGGAGATGCTACTTTAACTGATACTGCTGCTTCTGAATCTTTGGTTTTTCCTGATTTAGGTTGGAAATTGTATTTAAATCGGCTTTCTTTAGAAAATAACACCGTCATTTTTGATGATGAAAATGCGCAACGCGTAGAAAATGCAGTAGATTTTGCTCATTTGGACGCCAGCGAGATTAATTTGGAATTACGAGATTGGCAAATGACCCCAGATTTAATCAAGGGAAGAATTAGGGATTTTTCGTTGTCAGAGCAAAGTGGGTTTCGACTAGAAGAAATCAGTACGAAGTTTCAGGTAACGCCGCAGCAAATCACGATTGACCAATTTAAGGTTGAGACACCCAAAAGCGACTTCCAAGCAACCGCAAAAGTACAATATACAGAATTTTCAGATTTAGTGGGCAATTTGGAGCAAGACGTCCACCTAAACTTAGACATCAATAATGGTCAATTGGCTTACGAAGATTTGAACTATTTCGCGCCTTCCATTACAGAGATAAAGGAACTCAACACCCAACTTGATAAAACCATCAATTTTTCTGGAAATGCCAATGGAACACTCACCAATCTCAATACCGTTCAACTCAATATTGCGGTGGATAATGATCTGATATTCAGCGCAAACGGTTCTGCAAATCAACTGATGAATCCCGATTTATTGAGCTACAATATTCAACTGCAAGAGCTTTCCACTTCCTACGACAAACTCAAAAATCTAACCCAAAACGTAGAAATTCCAAGTGGTCTGGACAGCCTTGGAACGTTCCAATTATTGGGAAATTTTCAGGGCAATATGAATGCTATTACAGGCAAAAACATCCAACTACGAACGGACGTCTATACTGGTTTTAAAGGTGATTTAAAAGCAAATCATCTAACTGATGATCAGCCCATTGCTTTCGATTTGGACATCATCGAAATGCGCACTCAAGCCAACGATTTGAATGGTTTTGTAGAAGGAGGACTGCCACCCGAAGTGGCTCGTTTGGGGAAGCTACAATACCGTGGAAAAATTTCGGGCGATGCATATGACATTATCTCAAAAGGCATCTTGACTTCCGATGCTGGAAAGTTGAATACCAATGCAGAAGTTGTATTCAACAGAGATTATAGCGATGCGCGTTATAATGGAGAATTGGCATTGCAAAATTTCGATTTGGGCTATGTTTTGCAGGATACCACCATCGGCGAAGTATCTTTTGAAGTGAGTGGAAATGGTAGTGGTTTGAGTCCTGATAGCATAATTGCGGAAGTGAATGGTGTCGTACAAGAATTTGATTATCAAAATTACGAATACAAAAACCTGCGCATCAATGGCAACATCAATAAACAGCAATTTGTAGGAACTGCCAACTTCAACGATCCAAACTTAGCTTTTGATTTTCAGGGAGATGTGAACTTGAATGATTCCTTACCTGAGTTTGATTTTACGGCAAGCGTAGATACTATTAATCTTACCAATCTCAATTTCCAAGATATTCCTTACGCCTTTAGTGGAGATATTTATGCGGATTTTGATGGTAATAATTTGGATAATATCAACGGTGCGGCGAGTATTCAAAACATCTACATTTCCAATGATTCTGCTTTTGTGCAAACGGATAGTATCGTTTTAACAGCCAGAGAGGTGGATACAGGAAAACGTTTGAATTTACGTTCTGAATTTTTTAGTCTGCTGGTGGAAGGTCAATATGATTTAGTAGAGTTGCCTGCTGTTTTAACCAATTTCGTCAATGATTATTTCCCTTTAGATCAAACTATGAGTCCTGTAGATCGTCCCGACAGTTTAGCCATCAAGCCCAATGAACCTGCTGCTCAATTACCCGATCAATCCTTCACAGCTCTTTTGCAATTGGACGATCCAGTTCCACTCGTCAATATTTTCTCCGCAGGTTTGGAGCAATTGGATACGGCTTTTTTAAGTCTAAAATTAGACACCAAAGCCAAAGATTTAAGCCTTCAAAGTCGTGTTCCGAAAGTCGCTTTTCAAGGCACGTTCATCAAAAATATTGCGCTGCAAGCATCGGGAACGCCCGCTTTGTTGGAGTCTTCTTTGACCACAGAAGATATTGATTACGGAGCAAGCGAACCCATTTCTCTTTTATCATTGGAAGCCAATTTGGGCAATGACAGCCTTGGACTTTACTTAAAAGCAAACGAAGGCGAAGATTATACTAAAGTTGCGCTAGGTGGTAATGCAACCAAAGTGAATCGGAATTATCGCTTCGCATTCGATAGGAACTTTATACTCAATAACGAGACTTGGAAGGTCAAATCCAATAACGAAATATTGTATCGCTCTAACTATTTGGACGTCAACGACTTTAGTATCCGAAAAGGCGAACAAGCTTTGAGTATTCGAGCAGAAGATGGTGCGCGCGATGAAGATATCGCTCCGCTTCGCGTGGGTTTTCAAAATTTTGAATTGGAAGAAATTTTCAAGCTCATCAATATGACTAAAGCAGATTATTCAGGTAAGATCAATGGTAGTTTTACGCTGCGTGATTATACCAATAATCTGAACTATCTAGCAGATATGAGCATCAATGATATTATCTTGGAAGAGCAAGCGGTGGGTGATTTGAGTGTGAAAGCCAAGCAAGATGGACAGCGACCAATTATTGATATTGAGGCAGTCCTGAAAGGAGAACAAAGCGACTTTTCGGCTAAAGGTAACTATGGTATAGAAAGTGGAGCAATCAATCTGAACGCTAATCTGAATTCACTGCAATTGCGTCTGCTCGATCCCTTTATGTTTGGTCTAGTCGAAGAAAGCAAAGGTACATTGAGCGGCAATTTTGACATTTCTGGTGAAAGTACTGCACCAAATATTGAAGGTAACTTAGTCTTGGATAGCATTAGCACGATTTTGGGCTTATCAGGCGTTCGCTACACGATCAATCAAGAAGAAATTCGTTTTGAAAATGGCAAAATGGACTTTGGGGAAACCAACTTGGTTGACCAAAATGGCTATCGGGCAACTTTGAGTGGAACGTTAGGCATCGATGATTTCAATGATATTTCGATGGATTTGAACTTCCAAACACGACGTTTTCAAGTCCTCAACACCACTAGTCAGGATGAAGAGTTGTATTACGGAAATCTAGTTGTTGCCGCTGATGTAGATATCAACGGAACCGCTAATAATCCAGTATTGAATATGCGCGCCTCTACCCTATCGCCTTCGCAATTGTACGTGCAACCCTTAACTATAGAAACTGCTGTGGCCAGCCAAAGAGATTATATCATCTTCGCCAATCCAGAAGAATATTTAGCCGAAGACAGCACACACACTTTAGATCAAGTTTATCAACTGAATGAATCAGGAATTGATTTGATATTGAATCTAGAAGTGACGCCCGATGCGGAATTGCAGATCATTATTGACCCAGCAACAGGCGACAAATTGGTCTGTCGAGGCAATGCCGAAATGACTGTAAAGATGGATCCAACGGGCGAAGTGAATGTGCTCGGTAATTACCAAATCACACGTGGAAATTATGCCTTGAACTATCAAGGTTTACTCAAAAAAGACTTCCGAATTCGCTCGGGCAGTCGCCTAGATTTTGTAGGCGATCCATTAGATACGCGTTTTGATATTACCGCAATTTACACCACTCAAACGCCTACTTTTGAACTCATTCGCAATCAAATTCAAGATGAAACCAGTGCCGAAGCCTTAGCTGCCAAAAAACGATCAGAAGTCAATGTCCTGCTAAGCATGGCAGGCGATTTGGATGAACCCATCATTAGTTTCGACATCCAAGTACCCGAGAGTGGTAATGTGACTAGCACTACACGCCAAGCCGTAGAACGTCTGCGCGAAACCCCTAACGAATTGAATAAACAAGTCTTCAGTCTGCTCTTGCTCAATAGTTTCATCGCTCAACAAAGTGGCGGCGGCAACTTGGCAGATGCAGGAGCTTCGGTTTATCTTTCAAGTGTTAGTTCCCTCTTAACCAATCAGTTAAATCGCCTCGCCGAGAACTACATCAAAGGTGTAGACATCAATATTGGCGTAGACTCCTATCAATCTCAATACGATTTGGGGGATAGCGGAAATACAATTACAGAATTGAATTTGGGGGTCAGTAAGCAGTTTTTTAATGATCGTTTGTCCGTTCAAGTCGGTGGAAACGTAAATGTGAATAGCCAAAGCGCACTACTCGTAGAAGGTGCTAATTTCTCTTCTATTGCAGGTGATTTTGTGCTAGAATATAAACTCACTGAAGAGGGTACGTATCGCCTCCGCGTCTTCCGAAGAGATAATTTCGATGTGCTCAATCAGGACAATGCACCACAAACGGGCGTTGGTTTGTCTTTTCGCAAATCGTTTGGAGATATTAACAAAGGAAAGGAAGAAAAATCAGAAAAAGAGAAGGAGAAAGTGGTGGGGACGAAGGAGGAAGAGAAATTTTGAATATTGAATATCGAACACAGAATGTTGAGTATCGAAGTATTTCAAAGTGCACTTTATTACCAATAATTAATATCATATCAATGAAGCCGTATATGTACCAAATTGCACAAATACTGAAAGTGCTTGTTGAGAGTGACTTGTTGTGGATTTGGATGGACATCGAGTCCTTAAGAAACCTCGATCAAATCATGGCGGTTCGACCTGTCCGCCTTCGGCTGATGCCGCCATGATTTGAAAAAAGCAGAGATCAGATTTTTTGCTACTTCAAACCTTCTATAAAAGTGCAATTTGGGATACACACAATGAAGCCACCTTAAAATCCGCAGCTAATCCAAAATTGAAATTATCAAAATGAACATCAATCATTTAAAAAATAGAATCACAATTTTTAATTTAACACCATTTTCCAATACGTCACGCTACGTGTCCCAACCAATTCGTCATTCAATATTCATTATTCAATATTCGATATTCATTCTTCTCCTCTCCGCTTGCAATCCTACGAAATATCTCGCCGAAGACGAACTCCTCTACAACGGAGCAAGCGTAGAAATGGATAAAAATTCAAAAGTACAAGAACCTAAAACCCTGACTAACAAACTATTAACTTACGCGCGACCACAAAAAAACAACGCTTTCCAGCTTTGGGCATACAACGCCTTCCAAAAGCCTGAAAAAGAAAAAGGTTTTGGTAATTTAATCGCCAATAAACTCGGACAAGCTCCCATTTTGTACAATCCTAATGACCTAACGCGTTCTCGCGCACTGACGGAAAACTATTTGCAAGATAATGGCTATTTCAACTCTTCCGTGAGTTTTGATACAACGATCCAAGATCAAAAATTAACGGTAACTTATACCGTGGACAGCGAAGGACAATACAAAATTCGGGATGTTTATTTTCCTGCGGATACGACCGTAATCAATCACATTTTTTCTGAACAAGCTCAAAATTCCGTCATCAAAAAAAATCATCCGTACCAAGTGACAGCACTTGATGCGGAACGATTGCGCTTGGCTACTATCGCTCGAAATCGTGGCTATTTTCAATTCAATCCAGATTTAATTTATTACTTCGTGGACACGACCGTTAATACGTTACAAGCGGACATTTATTTGCGCGTTTCCAATGACCAAAACTTGAAACAATACCATATGGATACGACTTTCGTCTATCCAACTTACAACATTGAATCTACTCGTTCAGCAAGAGATACTGTTCTTTACAAAGACTTAAAAGTCGTTCAGCGTCAGGATTTTGTAAGGAAAAAGCCGTTAAAAAGAGTAATAGCACAAGACGAAGGCAGCTTGTTCCGAGAAGATTTACAAGATCAAACCATTAATCATTTATTGGACTTAGGGGTCTTCAAATTCGTTAATGTCAAATACGAAAATATGGAGCGCGGCGATACTAACTTCCTGCGTCGTCATATTTATTTAACGCCTGCCTTGACGCAAGATGTAAATGGAGAAATAGAAGCCAGCACCGAAACTACTAATTTCTTAGGCTCAGCGATCTCAGGTTCTTACACCCATCGCAATTTGCTGAAAGGTGCAGAACAGTTAACTATGCGTCTTTCCGCAGGGGTAGAGACACAAATTAACAATCCTGAATTACCCTTCATCAATACCCTTGAATTATCTGCACAAGCGAGCCTATTTTTGCCGCGTTTTCTATTTCCTTTTCGCAAAGAAAAGGTGTTTACTTACTATATTCCCAAAACAAGAATCAGCATCAGCGATAACTTTCAGCGACGCACTTCTTTCTTTACTATCAACTCCTTTCAATTCGACTTTGGTTACCAATGGCAGACCACCAAATACCGCCGACACAGCTTCAAACCGCTGTCTATCAACTTAGTACAACTGCTCGACATCACCGACGATTTCAATACCATTCTAGAAAATAATGAACGTTTGGCACAAAGTTTTAGCAACATTGCAATTCTTGGAATGCACTACCGCTTCACTTATAACGATCAGGAAATCAATACTTTGAAAGACTTCCTTTTCTTTCAATTGGATGCAGAAACTGCAGGTAATGTCGTTTCTCTTGTGGCAGATTCCGAGAATCGCTTATTTGGAACGATTTTTTCTCAATACGCCAAGCTCGATTTAGATACGCGCTACAACATTTTGCAGAAAAAAGATAGTTGGGTAGGTCGACTTAACATTGGAGTTGGCATTCCCTATGGCAATTCTACTGTCATGCCCTACATCAAACAATACTTCGTCGGCGGTGCCAACAGCATTCGTGCGTTCCAATTGCGAGGACTTGGACCAGGCAGCACTCTGCCTGATACTGCACAAGTCGTCAATTTTTTCGATCAAACGGGTGATATCAAAATAGAAGCCAACCTAGAGTATCGCTTCGATCTCTTTCCGTACGTAGAAGGTGCAGCTTTCGTGGATGCTGGAAATGTCTGGTTTCTAAGAGATCAAGACGGCGACGAACGCTTCCGCGACGCGCAATTTCAATTTGATAGCTTTCTCTCTCAAATGGCAGTTGGTACAGGACTTGGTTTGCGCCTAGATTTAGAATTTTTGCTCTTGCGATTAGATGTTGCTTTTCCGATTCGTCGCCCTACTTTACCACCTGGCAATCGCTGGGTATTCGACCAGATTGCTTTTGGGCAACAGCAGTGGCGACAGGATAATTTGTCGTTTAATTTGGCCGTTGGGTATCCGTTTTAGCAGAAAACCATACGCAACGGAAATATTCGTAAAGCAATTGATATGCTTTTTGATGCGGTCCCGAAAAAATGCTTTTTCCCCTTCTGGCAAAAAGCGTTTGAAAAGATCAGAAAATAAATTGACTTCAAAAAGTTTCACGCCTTTTATTGGTACATAGAAAGCGCGCGCCCTGAAATTGGAAGATTAGATAATGTTGTGTTGATTGTAGTCAAATAGGTAAGTGTGATTATGATCTCTGTCTTCTGCTCTAGTCTTTCCTTGGAACGCAAAGTGCATTTCTACGGTTTCCATATCGCTCTCAAAATCTAATTCTGCTCGCGCATTCATTTTCATATTGCCATGTCCAATAGGAATATTTTCCATGAATATTTCCCGATAGCCCTCTGCTCACCGAGCAATTCAGCCGAATAATTTCGTTCCGTTACCCCTCCATTTTGGTGAGAAGAAAAG
>JBCDFY010000204.1:0-13272 GCA_039176995.1 Bacteroidota bacterium | reverse complement strand
GATTTTTGTTCGCTCCAAAAGAATTTTTTGATGGATTGAAAACGGCTCGATGCCGTTTTCAATCCAAAATACGCTAATTATCACTCTTTGATTACTACTGATATTTTGAGACATAAATCGCAACTTGAAACCCAAATTGAGCCAAAATTATTCAACTGATCGTCAGGAGGGTATCTCTATAGCTCCCTGGATAGAGTATTGGTTATCAGAACGATACAATTTAGATGTACTCTAAGACCAGTAAAAGAAGTATTCGGCAATCTTTAAATACAAAAAGTGGAACAGACAACATCCAACAACGAATATCTCATTGAGCGTGACATTAGTTGGCTTTATTTCAATCATCGGGTGCTGCAGGAGGCGATGGATGAACGCGTACCATTATATGAGCGCATCAAATTTTTAGCAATTTATTCTAGTAATTTGGATGAATTTGTGCAAGTAAGAGTAGCTTCTTTGCGACGGTTTGGGCAAATGAAAAAAGCGACACGAAAAGAATTGCTAGAAGAGGTGAAACCCAGAAAGACGTTGAAAAAGGTTAACCAACTGATGGCAGAGCAGTTAGCATTGTTTGGGAAAATCTACGAGACAGAAATTATACCAGCTTTGGAGCGGGAAGGAGTTTTTGTAGTAAAAGCAGAAAATTACAGCAAATCACAAATTAAGATCGCAGAACAGTTCTTCGAAGAAAAGTTGCAAACAGTAATTCGTCCCTATTTTCTAGTAGAACAAGATTTGAATTTGCTACTTGAAAATAAAGCACTCTATTTTGTGGTGGATTTAGGCATAATGACTCCACCTGCGATCGTGGTGATTCCGAGCGAACAGTTTGGACGATTTGTTGTACTTGATGGAGGAAGAAAAGGATTGTTTGTCACTTTTCTGGATGATATTCTTCGCTACAATATCCAAAAATTATTTCCCAACAATAAAGTAGAAAACTGCTACTCAATTAAGGTATCGAGGGATGCGGAACTATACTTAGAGGATGAGTATGAAGGAGATTTGGTGGAGCAAATTCGACGAAATCTGAAGCGTAGAGACATAGGATTGGTAACACGTTTTCTCTATGATGCCGAAATGCCTGAAACCATGGTAAACACGCTACGCAAGAAGCTGGGAATCAAAAAAAATGACCTCGTACCAGGTGCACGCTATCATAATTTTAATGATTTTTTTGCTTTTCCGATACCTGAAAATCGTCCTGATTTAGAAAATATTCCTCTGCCTCCCTTACCGCATCCTGAACTGGAAATAACAGATTCCATAATTGCACTTTTGCAGCAGCAAGATATCATTTTGCATTTTCCCTATCAGTCATTTGGCTACATTCCAAAACTTTTGCTAGAAGCCGCAGAAGATGAATTGGTGGAAAGTATTCGCATCACTTTTTATCGTGTGGCGGCTAAGTCCGCAGTTGCCCAAGCCTTATTAAAAGCAGTAGAAAATGGTAAGCAGGTAACTGTTTTTATTGAAGTGAAGGCGCGCTTTGACGAAGCCTCCAACTTGTATTGGGGTGAGAAATTAAAAGAAGCAGGTGCAAAAGTAATTTATAGTTTTCCTGCCATCAAAGTACACACTAAGCTCTTTCTAATCAGCCGAGAAGAGGAAGGACGATTGCGCCATTACGCTTACATCGGGACGGGCAATTTCAATGAAAAAACAGCTAAAATATACGGGGATCATGCTATTTTAACTGCGAATGTAGATTTGACTAAGGAAATCAGGCAGGTTTTCTACTTATTAGAACGCAAAATTTTGCTCCCAAAGACAGAAGAGGTTTTGATTTCCCCATTTTCTACTCGTCGGCAGTTCAGCAAACTTATCCGTCGAGAAATCAAGAATAAACAAGCAGGTAAAGTAGCTTACATGATCTTGAAAATGAATAGCCTTGAAGATTCAGAGATGATAGAAAAATTGGTGGAAGCCAGTCAAGCGGGCGTGAAAGTTCAATTGATCATTCGAGGAATTTGTCGTTTAGTGCCAGGACTTGAAGGTTACACTGAAAATATAGAAATAATTAGCATTATTGATCGCTTTTTGGAGCATGCCAGAATATATGTCTTTTGTAATGGAGGCAACGAAAAAATGTACGTTTCTTCTGCAGACTGGATGACCCGAAATTTAGATAGAAGGGTAGAAGTGGCAGTTCCTGTGAAAGATGCTAAAGTTTTTAAGGAATTGCGTGATATTATTGATTTACAATTGTTGGATAATGTGAAAGCTAGACAAATTTTGCCCGAGCAAAGCAATGCTTACGTTGACAACAAGGATGGAAAGGTGCGGAGTCAAGCTGCTACCTACCAATACTTAGAGCGACGCAGCCGAAGAAGTGTAGCCAAAGAATAGCATTACTAGTTCCAAAAGATTTTTCGTTGTGAAGCAATGGTAGAAAAGCTAAAAGACGATTATAATGTTTTACTATTTACACCCATAAGAATAGATTGTCACTAGAGCATTGGCAATAAGAAAAAAATAAAGGCGTTCCGTTTCATATTGTTTTTTCGATAAATATGATACTTTTGCAGAACCACACTTTACAGATAGCAAATTTTTGATTCAAAGTATATCAGAATGGATCTTACTTTCTCGTCTTTTCCTGAAAGATGAGAAGCATTTTGAGAGACATGAGATACCTAGGATCAAATTTTCCGATCTACCGCTACAAAAATCTTAACACAAATTAATTATCCCTTTTTTTGATAGAGTTGAGGTATAGTCCTAACTTTACGCAACTTATATATGCTAGATAAATAAAATGTATAAATTTGATTAGGAATTTTTTACTTAATCATAGAAATATAAAGACATCTATGCCTGTTTAAAGCACAACAGTTTTTGTAGCTACAAACTAGGCCGCCCAGTAATTACTTTAGTTTAGTTAATGTGCCACCATGAATCGGTTTACTACACTCACACTAGCCCTACTATTCCTATCTTTTAGTGCCATTTCCCAGAAGTACATAGAAATGGGGGGATTTATTGGAATAGCCAATTACCAAGGTGATTTGACAAATAGACCCGTCGAATTCAGAGAATCAAAGTACTCTTTTGGAGGATTTGTCAAGTATCACTATGCCAATAAGCTACACTTTAGAGGGCAATGTTACTACGCCCGTATTTCAGGAGATGATGTTCATGGTCCTAATGCTGACAGAGGTTGGCGATTTGCGACAGATATGGCAGAGGCTTCTCTTCAGCTAGAGTTCTTGCCTTTTGCAAAGTATCGCTTCAATCGAGTTGGTTTGTTCCGACCGCAGATCAATCCTTTCATTAGCGTAGGAATTGGTAGCTCATTTACTATCAATAAAGACGTACAAGTAGACCCTAATAGTCCTTTAGTAAAGGTAGGTTTTCCTGAACCCAATGATAAAAACAATTTTTTAATTGTTCCTGTCGGCGGCGGGATTCGATTTGATTTTACGCAATGGACAACGATTGCGGGAGAAATTGGCTGGCGTTATTCTCGTTCGGATTATTTGGATGGTATATCCTTTAACGCCAATCCAGAAAAGGATGATTGGTATTTCTTTTTCGGAGCAACTTTGAGTACTTATTTCGGGCAGCAAGAGGATTATGGTTTTTAACTTATGAACAGGCACTAAAAAATAATTCACACACACTTCACTTAAAGCTATTATATGAAACAAATGATTACACTCACGCTAGTCTTGTTTTTCTTATGTGAAATCGTACAAGTGCAAGCTCAAAAATATGTTGAAGTTGGAGGATTTATAGGCTTTGCAGGGTATCAGGGAGATTTGACCGAAGACCCAATTGATTTTAGAGAGACAAAGTATTCTTTTGGAGGTTTTGCCACTTATCATTATAACCGAAAGCTCAACTTGCGTGGTCAAGTATACTATGGTAGAATTTCTGGAGCAGACGCTAATTCGACGAGTAAAGGGCTTAGAAATCGGGACTGGAGTTTCACTGCAGACCTGATCGAAGCATCTATTTCAGCAGAATGGGTGCCATTTGCCAAGTCTAGATTTGACAAAGTAGGACTGTTTCGTCCTCAAATCAATCCTTATTTTACCCTAGGAGTTGGATTAACCTTTGCGGATAAGGAAATTGATTATATACATAATCCTTTTAATGGAGTAGGTGAAATGATTCGTTTCCCTGAACCATTAGATCAAAACAATTTTTTTGTCATTCCAGTTGGCGCAGGCCTTCGTTTGGACTTTACACAATGGACAACGATTGCTGGAGAGTTTGGATTCAGATATACCCAATCGGACTATGTTGACGGAATCTCAATACACGCTAAGAATGCAGGACCTGATTGGTATTTCTTTATCGGAGTGACAGCAAGTACCTATTTTGGACAGCAGGAGGATTATGGGCTAGATTGAGCAGATAAGATAGAATTCAAAATGTTATTTTTATTAATAAATTGGATAAGAAAAATGGCATATCTAGCTGTGACCAAATGAAATGCACCCATCAGACAAAAGAGGAAGTACTTATTTAGAAAGTTTTATATATTGTGACATGAAATAAAATTAATCCTTATCAAAGATCAGTGAACTTCCCTTGTGCTACTATTAAAACAATTATGAGAAAATTACAGATATGAATTCATATGTATTCATGCCTGTACTTGTGCGCCTGATATTTCGTAGTTTAATATCTATCGAATACTTTTGCGCTTCCTAGCAATCATTGAATATAAAATGGTTAGTTGTTCAGTGCTTGTTAAAATACTATTCGAGCTACTTATTATACCTTAATCGCAAACGACCGAACCTAACTAATACTTTTGATAAATTGATACTTGACATCCGTATTTATACAGTAATTTAATTATCAAAGACAAATAATCGGATGGAGCGTTGAGTTTTGTACTTTTTATATCATCCGATTAGTTAGAAACCGAATTAAGTAAAATTAGTAGCCATGCTGAAAGTAAGTCGTTTATCCATTGGGGCATTGCTATTGTATGCGAGTACTACAATAGCACAAATAAGCTATGACTATGTACCTAACTTGCAACTCAATTCGAAGGGAGGAGTGGAAGTGCCTAGTCAATTAAAACGCGCGTTTTTGATAGATGCTGCTCGTCTATCTTTGCGAACTCAAGAAGAATGGAGTAACCAAAGTGTAGAATTGCCTAAAATGCAAGTGCAATTGTATCATAATTTGTTGCTCAATATCTATCAGCAAGACGATTTAGCGCGCCGCATTTCTAATTGCAACATACACACCACTTCTAATCTTTCCGTGGACTATCTTGAGATGATTTACGACCGAGATGCAACTTGGGCTAAGCCATTAAAAGAAGGAGTCAATGCTACAGATAATTCCGTTTTGAATAAGCTAATAGAGAAATATGATTTAATAATTGATTCTTATCAAGAGGTTGATAATCAGCGAAGTAGGTTAGTGATTCGTTCAGTAGAACCTATCAATATGGCTGCCATCGCGAATCAGCTTTACGAAATCAAGGAAGTCAAGAAGATCAATCTGAACTCAAGAGAAACGAGTATAAGCGATATAAAAGTTCAGCCTTCAACGGACGGCTGGCAAGTAGTTTATTTGATAAAATTCAAGGAAGGAAATACGATACAACAGCACTCATGGATTTATAAAGTATATAAAAATGGGACAGTGGAGTTTTTGGCAGAGGCAGGTGCGCCCATTCCAAGTTCAATAAGTTGCTTTTGATATACTTTTTTAACATTAATGAATAGAATAATAAGTAATCTGTCACAATTTTTTAGTACAAAAAAGGTTATTTATCAAATGTGTCCATAAGGCACTTATCTCATTTTTTGCTGCACTTATCGCTATCCTTTACACCACAAATTGAAGCACCAATTATGAACGTTTTGAATAAACATATAATCAATTAGTGCTATATTATTTAATTTGATAATCAATACATTGTAAAAGTAAATTAGATTAGTTAAAATAATTTCTAAGCTATTCGTAAGGACGTAAATTTTTGTAATTTTGCCCTCCCTTAGAAAAAATGATGACTAATTACTCATCACGTAGAAACCATATTTAAGTAATTTATAAGGACAAGAACCGATGATTAAAGACACTTTACCATTGCAATCCAAACAATGCATGAGCACATTACGTTTCGGCGTTCTATTGATCGCCATATTTTCCGCGAGCTTCGTACAAGCTCAACAACTCCCACTGTTTACACAGTATCGGGAGCACGCTAGTGCCATCAACCCTGCTTCGATTAGCAGCAACTACATGGCTTTTGATCAGAATGGGGTATTCGGCTTTTCCTACCGTTCTCAATGGATGGATATTCCAAACTCACCCAAGACAACTGTCCTTCACGGCAGTTATTTTCTGGACGATCAGTCTGGTGTGAACTTTTTACTGGGAGGAAATTTACTCAACGACCAGACAGGACCAACGGGATTTACTGGATTTTATGCAAGAGCAGCGGGAGTCATCTCTAGCGATCCAGCCTATGGGGGTATCAGTATTGGCTTGACGGCTGGTATGGTTCAATACAGTGTAAAAGCTGCCGAATTAAGAGCCAAACAGCCAGGCGATATTCGCCTCACTCAAAATCAATCGCAGATGTATCCAGACGTTGGAGTAGGGATTTTTGCTTATCAACAACTGAGCGGTGCACTAGATGGAGACTTTGTATATGGAGGCTTTTCTGTGCCACAAGTCTTTGGTATAGATTTTTCTGTGTTGGGCGATGATGGAGAAGAATTCTTGACCAAGCGCACACAACATTTCTACGCCCAAGCAGGCTGGATCAAATATTTCTGGAACGATAGTTTCTTAGAACCAAGCGTTTGGGTCAAATATGTTCCTGGTGCACCGATTAGTGTAGATGTCAATTTGCGCTATCAGTTCGCAGGTGCACTCTGGATTGGTGCAGGTGGTTCAACTGCCAAAGCAGCTCATCTCGAAGGTGGCGTCTTTTTGGGAGACAACCTGGGCTACGAAAGTAATCTGCAAATTGGCTATGGCTACGATTATTTCTTCCAAGCCTTTGGACCTTTCACTGGAGGCTCTCACGAGATCAATTTGGCTTACTATTTCAGCCGATAAATTTCAATATATATAAGGTGACTCAATCTTCGTATATGTCCCGAAGAACAGTCACTAGATCAAATTATAAAACAGCACTAAACGACAACGTATCTAATGAGAATTTTCAACAAAAAAAATATACATCAAAAAGTGCTACGAGTCCTATCCATCGCCTTGTTTTCTATCCTACTTTTCAATGGTGCAAAAGCACAGGATGGTTTAGCAATTGCCATAGATCCTGAAAATGGTAATTTTGGGAATGGAGAAGACTTTTGTGTGGATGTAATTGTGGATGATTTCACTGACTTTTTCTTTGTCAATTTTACGATTACGTGGAATCCTGATGTAATTCAATTTGACCAAGTCATTCCAAGAGACGAAGATATGCATCTGGGACTGACAGGTTCGGATTTTCTTACGGCAGACGTGGAGAATGGAATTCTGACTTTCAATTGGGAGGATGAGACTGAAAATGGTGTCACGATTCCAACTAGGAATTTAGAAGAAAAGTATCGTATTTTTAGTATTTGCTTCACCACTTCCCCTGATTGTGGTGGAAAGACTAAAATTGACATCAACGAGTCTTCCGAAACCATCCTTCGCGCAGGCGTAGGCAATGGCAGCAACATCGGATTTACAGTAGATGAAGTTTTTGATGCAGAGATTACAGTAGCGGGTACACCAGTAACGATCAGTGCGACTAAAGAAGTGAAGAATCCAGGCGAAATGGTATGTATAAGCTATACTGCTGAAGATTTTGTAGATGTTTTAGGCGCGCAATTTTCTATTGCTTGGGATACTGATGTATTAGCATTTCAATCTGTTCAAGATATTAATCTCGATTTTCCCTTTTTAAGTCTTTCGAGTTTTTTTACAGGAAATGCTTCCTCGGATGGAGTTATAACGTTTAGTTGGTTTAATAATGGAGCAAATGCGGTCACCGTTGCCCCGAATACTCCTATGTTTGATCTCTGTTTTGAAGTCGTCGGAGAGGGTGGAAGCTCTTCAGAGGTTATCTTTTCCTCAGAACCTGCAATTATTGAAATTGTTACAGGTGCCGAGGGAGATGATGCTTGTAAATTACTAAAGGACGGGGAAGTATTAGTCAAAGAACAAGAGGGAGAAGTGAGCATACAAGCGAATGGTGGCGGTGTACAACCCGGAGATACGATTTGTTTGGACTTTGTGGTGGATGATTTCTTTGCGGTGACAGAAATGAATTTTTCTTTGAATTGGGATGCTGATGTTTTAGAGTTTATTAGTGTAGAAAATCTAAACTTAGACGAACTAAATACCAACGACTTCTTTCTGGGTAATACAGGAACAGGTTTCTTGACCTTCACTTGGGATGATTTTACTGGAGTATTGGAACAAGATGGCACGAGAATATTCTCCCTGTGCTTCAGAGCAATTGGACCTGTAGGGACTTCAACGCCAGTTTCTTTTGTCGGTGATCCACAACCTATATTTGTGAGTACAACAAGCAACGGAAACGCAGGTTTGAATACTTCCGATGGAACAGTCACGATATTGCCGCCCGAAAGTCTGAATTTGAATGTGAGCAATGCAACAGTATCCCCTGATGAATCTTTTTGCATAGATGTGACCGCAGAAAATTTCAACGAAATAGTAGAGCTAAAATATTCTATGGGTTGGGAAACCAAACTTTTAGAATTTGATCGAGTGGATAATTTTGGAATTCCTGGCTTAGATGCAAGTAATTTTGATGTGAGTAATGCCGCTGCGGGTTTTCTATCGGTGGATTGGACGAGCAATGATGCTGCGGGAGAAACGCTACCTGATGACGTTATCTTATATAGTATCTGTTTCAATGCAAAAGAAGACGCCAAGCTCGGCGATTGTGATGCGGTTTTCTTTTCTGATATTCCAGACCCAATTCGCGCCATCACAGCCAACTCAGGTGGAAATTCAATAGTAGTAACTGACCTCGGAAACGACGTCTGTATTTTCGATCCAGGCGGATTGACTGTTGAAGCAAATGATGCGCTCAATGTTGCGCCAGATTCGACAGTTTGTATTCCTTTCGTAGTTAGACGCTTTGCAGATTTCTCAGAAGTAAAATTTTCAATCAACTGGAATCCAAGTCTTTTTGAATTTGTGGAGGTTCGTCCGACAGGTGATTTGCCAGGCCTAGCTGCTGGTAACTTCACGACCAATTTATCTTCTTTGGGAATTATGGGAATGACTTGGCAAAGTCCTGATGGAAATGGCGTTGATTTAGAGGACGAAACCGCTATTTTTGAATTGTGCTTGAAAGCCGTAGGGCAACGCCTGTCTTGCTCCAATATGGAAATTACGAGTTCGCCAGTACCTTTTGAAGTGAAAAGTCCTGCAACAGAGGACGAAAATCTATCCCTCAATCCACTGAATGGTCAGTTGTGTATTGCGGATGCGCTGGAGTTAGAGTTGGCATCTACTACGCCTTCTTCCTGTTCTACTTCGGAAGATGGAAGTATCCGAATTGTAGTGAATGGGGGAGCAGAAGATTCTTACACTTACTTCTGGACAAATGAAGCTGGAGACCAGGCAGGAATTACTTCTAGTATCAATAGCTTGGCAGCTGGGACTTATCTTTTTACAGTGACGGATGAGAACGGATTGACTCTGACAGATACTGTTACATTAGAATCCAGAAATCCAGCACCTATCGCTAATGCAGGCCCAGATCGAAACTTGAGTTGCGGAGAAACGAATGTTTTATTACAAATCGTGGGTTCCAGTGTAGGTGATAATATTAGTTACAAATGGGAAGTCATAGAAGGGAGAGGTTCGACTATTGCACAGAATTTCCTTGCTAATGAAGCAGGAGAATATTTATTGATGGTTACTAATGATTCAACGGGATGTAGTGCAACAGATACTGTCATGGTGACTCTATCTGATCAACCCAATGTGGATGCAGGAGAAGATAGAACATTGACTTGTGCGGAAGAGACTATCCAATTGGATGGCAGTAATTCCGATCAAGGAGATAATGTTTCTTACGAGTGGTTTTCATTGGATGGAGGCTTAGTGGCAGAAGGAGAAACGACGCTTAATCCAACTATTGAAACACCAGGTACTTACATACTGAGATTAGTTAAAGATGGTACAGATGGCAATGAATGTATTGCCCGAGACACCGTAGTAGTAGATGATGCGCGTATCAATGTGGTTGCTGATGCTGGACCAGATCGCATTCTGAATTGTTCTGGTGACCCAGTCATTTTGGGGGGAAGTCGTTCAAGTACAGGAGATAATTTTACTGCGCAGTGGACAGGAGAAGGCGGTGGCTTGGTAGCAGGTACAGAAAACCAACTGGATGCACAAGCAAGTAGTCCTGGTATTTACATCTTAACAATTACCGACCAAGTCTCAGCCTGTTCTGCAGTGGATACAGTTACGATTAATCCAGATGAGCAGCTACCAATTCCTGAACAAGGATTCATAGACCAATTAGATTGCAACACAACCGAAGTGGCATTGAATATTCAAGTGGGTAATACTGCTGGAAGTGATGTGAGCGTCATTTGGTTCAAAGATGGGATTCGCCTAGATGCGCCTAACGATACATTATTTACTCCAATGGTTTCAGAACCAGGAGTTTATGAAGTTTTAGTTACCAATGTCTCTTCTGGTTGTACGAGTACCTTGCCAAATGTAGTGGTGACGGAAAATACAGACGAACCAACCGCAAATGTCAGCGGAGAAACCGTACTGGGTTGTGAAGCTACTGCTAGTGTTATTTTAAATGCAAGTGGTTCTTCCGAAGGAACAGATTTTATTTACAATTGGAGTGGTGCTGAAGAGGCTTTGATTCGACCAAATGGTGCTGAAGCAGAAGCTTTTGATCCTGGAACTTATTATTTAGAAGTGACGAATATTTCTAATGGCTGTACTGCCATAGATTCTATCACTATTACTGCCACCCAAGATCGTCCAACAGTAATGATTGCGAGACCTATTCCAATCCCTTGTACGGGTGGAACAACTGAACTAGATGGTTCAGGTTCTTCGGAAGGAACGTATAGTTGGGTACGTCTAGAGGAGGGAGGCATTATTTTGAATGCGGACGAAAGCATCGCAACCGTAGAAGAACCAGGTTTGTATGGACTTCGCATTACTGATGCAGCAGGCTGTACAGCTTTCGATAGTGTAATGGTGACGCAATCAGACACCTCCAGCATACAAGTAGAGATTGATTATTCTTCAAGAGACTTGACGTGTACTGTGGACGCAGCTACAATTACCATTAACGCATTTCCTGCGGATGGAAATTATACCTATAATTGGATTGCAGACAATGGACAAAATGTACCTGACCCAGCAGCGGCAATAAATGATATTTCAGAGGCAGGTTTGATTACTGTTGAAGTAACGGAAACCAATTTGAATTGCACTCGAACAGCTTTGGTTATATTAAATAGAGATGAAGAACTGTCAGAAATTTCATTAGTAGATGATACTGATGCCTTGACTCTAGATTGTGGAAGTGGTGTGGTGATGCTAGATGCTTCAGCAACCAGTCCAACTGCCGAAGAAACTTTTGTTTGGAAGGACCCGAGCGGCAATATAATAAATGGTGCAGGATTGACTCCAGAGGTAGGAGAATCTGGAATCTATACTTTTATTTTGAGTAACACGGAGAATGGCTGTTCTGACTCTTTAGCTGTAGAAGTAAGTAATGCCTCTGATCTGGTAGCTATGATAGAAGAGGCAGAAGATATTTCTTGTCGAGATACCTTAGTTCTATTGCGCGGCTTCAATTCTTCCAATGGACAAAATATCGAATACGAATGGACTAGTGTGGAAGGGAACGAAGTTCGACCATTAGAGGGAGCAGCAGCATTCATTACGATGCCTGGTACTTACAATCTATTGGTGCGCAACACTGAAACGATGTGTGAAGCAACTACTTCTATTACCGTAGGCTCCAATTTGGAAACACCAACTGTAAATGCAGGTCAAGATGAAGACTTAGGCTGTAATACTTCTACAATGATTGGAGACATCAATCCAGTAGTTGGAGATTCGATTAGCTACATCTGGACATTGGATGGACAAGAATTGTCAGAAAGCACTGCACAAATCACTGCAAATAGTGCTGGAACGTATGTACTTACTGTACTGAATACCATAAATGGTTGCTCGGCAAGTGATGAAGTGGTGATCACTCAAAACTTCCAATTGGAAATAGCCGATGCAGGAAGTGGCGAGACTACTTGTGATGTTGATAGTCTGATGTTAATGGCGAATTTACCAGAGGGGGCACAAGGCGTTTGGACGACCAGCAGCCCAGATGCCAGAATCGCAGATGCGAATAGTCCAGAAACCTTAATTGGACGACTGGACAGAGGAGATAACTTATTTATTTGGACGCTTTCTACAGCAGAATGTCCAAGTTATAGCGCAGATACGGTGATTATAGCAGTAGAATCATTGCCAATCGCTAATAACGATAAGGCGAAGCTTGGTGAAAAAGAAGATAGTGTTGGCATTAAAGTGATTGCCAATGATGACTTATTCAATGTGATGAATTGGAATGCCGAAATTATTGATAAACCATCCATCGGTACAATTACTTCTTTTCAAAATGGGGTAGCTACTTTTACAGCTGCTGGATTTACCAAAGCCACTGACGAGTTCACTTACGAAGTTTGTAGCATCACTTGTCCTGATTTGTGTA
Organism: Bacteroidota bacterium; assembly: GCA_039176995.1. Classification (GTDB taxonomy): domain Bacteria; phylum Bacteroidota; class Bacteroidia; order Chitinophagales; family Saprospiraceae; genus JAAUTG01. The sequence continues at coordinate 563 of JBCDFY010000204.1, read as the reverse complement.
GCTCTGCTACGGTGACCGTAGAAATAGAACCAAAAGAACCCCGTGATTTTGATTTGCCCAATGTTATCACGGCAAATGGAGATGGACAAAACGACTTTTTAGAATTTGATGTCTTGCTAGGAGGAAATAATTTCCCTGACAATCAGATTTCTATCTTCAATCGTTGGGGAGATGTAGTCTACGAAGCGAAGCCTTACAATAATGATTGGGGTGGAATTGGATTAGATGGCAGAGAATTGCCACAGGGAACTTACTATTACATCTTAAGATTAGACGTAGCAGAAGGTTTAATTATTCGAGGAGATATTACGATAATGAAATAGTATTTTAGATCATTTATCATCGAAACAAAAAAGGAGGTACTCTTAGAGTATCTCCTTTTTTTGTGGAAAAAATACTGAAATTGGAGAAAACTGGAATCAGATTCCAGAAATATCCGATATTTTTGGAATCAGATTCCAGAAATATCTTATTTTAGCTAAAATTTGAATTGTTTTGATAAGAGAAAGAAAATTGTTAACCTTTGTTGTAGAGCATTTAGAAGATAAAAGGCATACCATTAT
>JBCDFY010000203.1:0-13326 GCA_039176995.1 Bacteroidota bacterium | reverse complement strand
GAGCAATTAGACTTTAAAGGATAAAAGCTCATCTCTACATTTGGGTTAGCAGAATCTGAAATTATCCTTCCGGATGACAATAAAGGAAACAATTGTATATAACTACGCTATGGTTCTGCTGCCCTCCAATCTTACTTTGAATGTACCCTTTGTAATCACGCTGGATAGTTCCTAGTTGGTGTTATACAATTGTCCAGTAACTTCATCTTCCAGACAAATCCTTTCTGCTTGCAACTGTTCTCAATTGCTTTTTTCAAGAAACTTTCCAATATTTTCCAACAGAACGCTCGGATAGCGTGTTTTCTAAAAAAAGGGGTAAACGCACTAGTGTTTTCCCCTTTTTATATGGAAATAAAAAAGAACAATATGAAAGATGCTCAACAACTTTTGGAGCAAATAGAACTAGAACAAATAGAAGAAAACATTTATCGAGGAAAAAGTCATTCGATTGGTAGTCGCCGCGTTTTTGGAGGACAAGTACTCGCTCAAGCCTTGCAAGCTGCAACTTTGACCGTTCCTGAAGAACGTTTAGCACACTCCATGCATGGTTATTTCATTCTACCAGGTGACGTGAATAAGCCGATTATCTACGATATAGATCGGATTCGAGATGGAGGAAGTTTTACGACGAGAAGGGTAGTGGCGATACAAAATGGAAGTGCCATTTTTAATATGTCTGCGTCTTTTCAAATTCAAGAGGATGGCTACGAGCATCAAATTGATATGCCCAATGTTCCGCCACCAGAAGCACTGCAAAACGCGACTGAATTGATGCGCAACAACCGAGCAAAGCTGCCCGAATATTTGCAGAAAAGCATTGAAATGCCACGTCCCATCGAATTTCGACCAGTGGAAATGCCTCATTTCGTCAATCCCTCTAAAGGACGACCTTTCCGCCATATTTGGATGCGTGTAAAAGGCGAAGTTCAAGACAAAGCGGCTATTCATAGAATCCTACTTGCCTATGCTTCCGATTATAATCTTTTAGAAACATCACTTCGCCCTCATGGCACGACTTGGACAGAAATTATTGCCGCCAGCATAGATCATGCCATGTGGTTTCACCGCGATTTCCGAAGCGACGAATGGTTACTTTATGCACTGGATAGTCCAAGTGCATCCAATGCGAGAGGCTTTAATAGAGGAAATATTTTTGATCGAAATGGGAAACTAGTAGCGTCCGTCGTTCAAGAAGGTTTGATTCGGAAAAGGAGAAAAAAATAAAGAATTAATCCTTCTTTAACAGCCAAGTAGCTTATCATTGCGTTCTTTCAATGGCATATATTTCATGTCTATTTGCTATTTAAATCAATAACAGCACAAGATGGCTATAAAAAATTTATTGTTTTCCATTTTATTCATTGCTTTCGCTGGGATTGTTCCAAACGAACTCAATGCTCAAAATCCACTTATTCTAGGTGCATACAATAAAAAAGCAAGTCCCGAAAAAACAGTTTGTATGCAAATTTACGGTCGGCAGTTCAGGCAGATTCTATCCATGCAATATACTTTGAAATGGGATACTAATTTATTGAAATTCAAGTCAGTAGAAGAATTTGCGCTGCCTGGATTGAGTATGGAAAATTTCGGAACGAGACAAATTGAAGAAGGCTTATTGACTTTTGCTTGGTTTGATCCACAGTTGGGAGGAATTAGTAAAGCAGACGGCACTGTATTGTACGAAGTTTGCTTTGAAGTGGTTGGTAAATCAGGAGTACAAACTTATTTAGAATTCATTGGTGAGCCTACTTTGATTGAAGTTTCTGCTGCGCCAGGAGTCTTGATTGATTTGAAAACGGAAGGAAGTAAATTGGAGATTAAGTAGTAAGTGTAGTTATTTGCGCTTTTGCTTCAAAATCGAAAACAATATATCAATTTGTTTCTTTGCTCTTGTCAAATCAAGTAGGCATCGAGCCTGCTTGATTTGATCAGGGTCTACAAAGGGTGAAAATTGGCTTTCTAGCCAATTTTCACCCTTTGTAAACCCTGATGGAATGGGATGGACTCGACGTCCATCCCATTCCACATTATGTGCTTTATAGACAGAGCATTGTTCTATTTAGTTTGAAACTGTGTGTAATCTGGAACACATACAAATTGGACTACTCTGGTAAATAATTGTAATTTCGGCACAAAATATTAGGAATTGTTCAGCCGTCTATTTGCATGAAAAAAACTTATTTCGCGTCCGATTTTCACTTAGGAGTTGCTGGTCGTTTGAGCAGTCGAGAACGAGAGCGGCAGATTGTCCGATGGCTAACTTCTATTCAAGATCAAGCAACAGCGATTTATTTGGTGGGCGATGTTTTCGATTTTTGGTTTGAGTATAAACGTGTGATTCCCAAGGGGTATGTTCGCTTATTGGGCAAGTTAGCAGAGCTGCGAGATGCAGGTATTCCTATCTATTTTTTTACAGGGAATCATGATATTTGGATGTTCCGCTACTTCGAAGAAGAGCTAGATATTCCAATCTATCGCGAGCCAATTATTCGTGAAATCAATGGTAAAACCTTCTTCATTGGTCATGGGGACGGCTTAGGTCCAGGAGACCATGGTTATAAGCTGATGAAGCGTTTTTTTACCAATAGACTTTGTCAATGGCTCTTTGCGAGATTGCACCCTAATTTTGCAGTTGGTTTGGCAAGTTTTCTTTCCGTAAAAAGCAGGGAAAGCGATCCTGTGGAAGAGCAATTCTTAGGCGAAGAGCGCGAGTGGTTAGTCACTTTTGCAAATGAATATACCGACCAACATATCGATTATTTCGTCTTTGGTCATCGGCATTTACCGATAAAAATGACCTTGCGTAATCAGCAATCCCAATACATCAATATTGGTGAATGGCTGCACAATAATTCTTACGCTTTCTTTGATGGTCAGGAAATGCAGCTTGCTTTTTTTGAAAATGAAAATGGACGTGTATTTCCTTAACTGTAACCTCCTTTCCACTTGCGCGTTATCTCAATAAAAAACCATGCGCTTTTTATTGGTAAGTTGTTTCTTGTTTCAAATCATCACCTTTTCCACCGCACAAAATCTAGTTCCAAATCCAAGCTTTGAACGCGTCAATGAAATTACCGACCGCTGGATGGGTACGTTCTCTAAGTTCAATCGAGCGATGAAATTTTGGAATTCTCCGACGCAAGGTTCGCCCGATTTATTTTTTCTAAAAGTTAAAGATAAAATGATACCTCCTAGAAAGGGGTATGATCTAAAGCCTTATTTTCCAAGATCTGGAAAGATGATGGTTGGTATTAAGACTTATGGTTGTGAGGGAAGAGTGATGCACTGCAAAGAGTATTTACAAATTGCTCTGAAGCAACCACTTAAAATTGGTGTGGAATATTATCTCGAATTTTATGTGAATCCAATGTACACAGGCATCTTGAGTAATAATATTGGGGCTGCTTTCTCCATGAAAAAGGTTCGTCAGCTCTATGATGAAGGATTATACGAATATGAGGCAAAAGTGAATGAAGAGAAAACTATCAGCTACAATGGAGAATGGCAAAAAGTGAGTGGTAAATTCATTGCCGACAGTACTTATCGTTACTTAATGATTGGAAATTTCTATAAAGATAATCGAACCAATGTTGACATTACTCATGCGGATATAGGCTATGGTTATATACTCATAGATGATGTACGTTTTGTACGCTCTGATCAAGAGCATCTAGCTTTTGCGGATGAATTAGACTTAGGAAGTATCCAATTTGAGTGGGACAAATCGATTCTATTAGATCGTGCTTATCCAGTACTCGACGAAATTGTGCGCATTTTAAGAACCGACGAAACCTTAAAAATAAAAATCAGCGGACATACTGATGATACAGGAAATCTCCGCTACAACCAGCGACTTTCCGATGCTCGTGCCAAACGCGTTTTTGATTACTTTGTAGAAAATGGTATTGACGCAAATCGCCTACAATATTTTGGTTTTGGCGCAACGCAAGCCATCGCTTCCAATGATACTGAAGAAGGACGACAGCAGAATCGGCGTGTGGAATTTGAGGTGGAAGAGAATTGAATTTTGCAAATTCTTCTAAATCCATTATGTTTGTCAAGAACCAACTGTACTGCTAGTTTTGACAAAACGAACTTCTTTATTCTCTAATGTCCTCTTTTGGTCATTGGTTTCTGCGGCTTTCATTGGTCCAGGCACGGTGACCACGGCAGCAAAAGCAGGTGCTAATTTCGGACTGACGTTGCTTTGGGCATTGCTTTTTTCCACTTTGGCAACCATTCTTTTACAAGAAGCTGCTGCTCGTATTACCATTGCTTCTGGAAAAAATTTGGGTAAAATTCTGTCTCTTAAATATCAAGGAGGCAACAGCGAAAGCATCAAATTGATCGTCTTTTTTGCAGTTGCTTTTGGTTGCACGGCTTATCAAACGGGGAATTTGCTTGGCGCAGTTTCAGGAATTGGTTTGTTCACGGCTTTTTCGCCCAAAATCATCACTTTAATCATTGCTTTTGTTTGCGCAATCATCCTTTGGCTAGGTAATATTCAATGGATGGCAAAATCGCTAGGAGTCATCGTTGCTCTGATGGGTGTTTTCTTTATTTATGCCGCCTTTCAAAGTGATGTAAAATTTTATAGCATCTTAGAATCTGCTTTATTGCCTACTACACCTGCTGGTTCTACACTATTGATTATCAGTTTAATAGGAACGACAATTGTACCCTACAATCTCTTCCTTGCTTCTGGTATCAGCAAAGGTCAGAGTATCCGAGAAATGCGAACAGGTATTAGTCTTGCGGTTCTAATTGGAGGATTTATTTCGATGGCAATTTTGGTGGTTGGGACGCTCGTTACGGGTGAATTTTCTTTCCAAAATCTAGCGGATACACTCGCTCGAAAAACGAACGAATGGTCAGCCTACTTTTTTGCTTTTGGTCTATGTGCCGCAGGTTTGAGTTCGGCAGTAACTGCACCTTTAGCAGCTGCTATTACAGCGCAATCTTTATTCCAAAAAGAAGGGAAAGAGCAAGATTGGAGTGTGCGCTCTACGGCGTTTCGTTTGGTTAGCTTTGGCGTACTATTCGTTGGGCTATTATTTTCACTTCTAGACGTTCAACCGATTCCTGCCATCATTCTGGCACAAGCAATCAATGGAATGCTCCTGCCCATCGTGACGATTTTCTTGCTGCTCGCCATCAATGATAAAAGTTTGCTACCCGACGGTTACACCAATCCTGCTCTTGCGAATTTAATTATGCTACTGATTGTGGGGGTGACTTGTTTTTTGGGAAGCTATAATATTTTGAAGGCAATTGGAAGAGCGGTGCAGGCTGAATTTAGTACTTCCATCTCTTTTACAATAGGTATGGTGGTGAGTGGATTGATTTTATTAGTGCTGGCTTGGAAAGTATTTTTAAGTAAGAGATGATGTGTGTTCACGCAGAGGGCGCGTAGTACGCAGAGATTTAATAAACAAGGTAGTATTATTATGAACGCTATTAAATACAAAAAGAGCGATGAAAACTAATTCATCGCTCTTTTTTATAAACGACTGATAATTAGCAGTTTAGTTGCTCGTCAAATTGTAAGCTAGACCGAGTACATAGTAAGCCTGAATCCCATTATCCTTACTATCAAGATTATCAATATCTGAAAGTATATTCGTCGGATTTGCACTATTGAATGCATTGAACGATTCTTGCTTATTACCGCGTAAACCGATATCTAAACCAATCCCAATTCCCTTGTAAGCAGTAGAAAAAGTATTCACCCAAGTCCAGTTTGAAAAATTGTTTACGTCTTTGTAGCTAAAGAAGGTGGAAAGGTTGGATTTCCAAGCAATATTTTCCGTCAACTTAGCAGAATAATCAACCACTGCTTTCAATCCCAAAGAGGACTCATAGGTAACTTCATCATCGTTTGAAAAAACGAAGTTGTAGTTTAACGGATGGAACACTGCCACTAAATTTGGAATTGGCGTCCATGTAGCACCTGCTCCGATATCTAAATAACCCGGATTAAAGAACGTACCTCTTTGAGTAGCTGTTCTAACTTCCCCCAAAGCAGAAATTGCCAGCTTGTCATTGAGTTTGTAGCCAAAGAGAGAAGTTGCATTTAAAGCATCTGCTGCTATTTGAAATTCTGGATCGTCTGGAGTATCTGGAGCATCCTTATCAACGAATCTCAACCAAGACAAAGCCAAGTTTCCACCGTTGTTCCAAAAGTATTTTTCCTGTTGCAAATTAGCAAATGCACCAGCAGTTAATCCGATAGTTGTTGCATTAGTATTCGGTTGATCTTTGGATAACCAGTTGCTGAAACCTGCAACATTCAAACCAACTGTTCCTAACAAACCTGTTGACCAACGCGGATAAGGTGTTAATTGATCGGTAAGACTTGCTACTTCTCCTTTCAATGCATCTACTTTGCCTTGCAAATCCCCTAATTGTCCTTCCAATTCTGCCAGTTCCTTTGCTTTTGCTTCTTTTTGAGCCATCAACTCATCTGTGTTTTGAGCAAAAGATTGATTGGCTAATAGGATAGAACAGGATAATAAAAAAAGAATAAAGCCTTTTCTCATTTTTTTATGTTTGAAATTAAGAAATAAAGTCTCATCATAATGTGATGATGCTTCTTTTGGTATAGTTAGACGATGTCTGTGATGTAGGTCACGGAGTAAAGCATATTAATTTCCAAAAGTTCAAGCAAAAAGCTAGTTTTTATTTGGTGAGTAGGCTTGAAATACCAAATATTTACCTACCCATTTGTCGTTATTCCTAGAAATGCTTACCACTGAATTAGCACTCTGAAAATCAATCAATTGGTCTTTGTAAATATTGGTTGTGGACTCAAAAGTGGACACATTTTAAAAATTTGTAGAGACGCAGACAAAAAATCTTTTGAAGGAGAATTTTTGTCTGTTCTGATGGAGTTTGAGGGAGAAAAGCATGAAAAATCTATAATTTTTCATGCTTTTCTCCCTTAAAAACCCATTAGCAGAAAGTCTTTTCACCTTTGAAACTTTAGTCTGCCTCAGGCTGAAAAGACTTTCTGCGAGTTCTGGAAGCTAAACCTCCTATTTTCAATTTATGTCCACTTTTGAATTTGTGGATAAGCTCTATTTGGTATCTTTGTCGTCAATCGAAATTTATTTCAATGAATGAAAATTTAGATCCAACGGGAAATCATTTTGAGCCAGAAGAAGTGCAAATCGAAAAGGCATTACGCCCGAAGATGCTCAAAGATTTCAGTGGACAGCCGAAAATAGTTGACAATTTAGAAGTCTTCATTCAAGCTGCCAAGCAGCGAGAAGAAGCCCTAGATCATGTGCTTTTGCATGGGCCTCCTGGTTTGGGGAAAACGACACTTTCGCACATTGTTTCTAATGAACTGGAAGCAGAAATGAAGATGACCTCTGGACCTGTGCTAGAAAAACCAGGTGATTTGGCAGGCTTATTGACCAATTTGGGCAAAGGCGATGTACTTTTTATAGATGAGATTCACCGCTTAAATAATGTAGTGGAAGAGTATTTGTACTCCGCGATGGAAGATTTTCGGATTGATATTATGATTGATAGCGGTCCGAACGCGCGGAGTATTCAAATTACACTTGAGCCTTTTACGCTCGTTGGGGCAACTACACGCATGGGTTTGCTCACTGCACCAATGCGCGCCCGCTTTGGGATCACTTGCCATTTGGATTACTACGATATTCATACCTTAAACAAAATCATCAAGCGTTCAGCAGGACTCCTCAATGTTCCAATCACGGAAGAAGGTGCGCTGGAAATAGCTAGAAGAAGCAGAGGAACACCCCGTATTGCAAATGCCCTACTGCGTAGAATTCGAGATTTTGCACAAGTAAAAGGCAATGGAACGATTGATCAAGAAATCGCAAAATTTGGATTGTCTGCACTCAATGTAGATGAAAGTGGATTAGATGAAATGGACAACAAAATTCTTTCCACCATCATCCATAAATTCAAAGGTGGACCAGTTGGACTGACCACTATCGCAACTGCCGTAGCGGAAGAGGCTGGTACAATAGAAGAAGTACACGAGCCCTTCTTGATTATGGAAGGCTATATTCAGCGAACGCCAAGAGGACGAGAAGTGACCGAGAAAGCCTATCAACATTTAGGAATCGTGCCGCCGAGTAAGACAGGAACGCTGTTTTAGAACTACTCTTATCTTATAAATACATGATTTAAAAAGCATTGAAAATCGTGTGTGCCAAATTGCATAAATCTTAAATTTGTCAGAATAGTGCTTTATCTAAAAGTGCGTAATGTGGATTTGGATGGACGTCGAGTTCATCCAAATCCATCAGGGTTTACAAGGGTAAAAAAATGGCTATTTAGCCATTTTTTCACCCTTGTAAACCCTGATCAAATCAATCGGGTTCGATGCCCGATTGATTTGAAAAAAGCAAAGAGATAAGTGTTATGCCCTCATTTATTTTTCAATAAAAGTGCAATTTGGGATACATACTTAAAAATCCTTGTGATTCTCGCAATCACAAGGATTTTTTAGTTTTGAGCGTAACCTTTTCTAAACTGCTGCGACTCTCCTTCTGAAAACAGCAATTATCACTTATGACAGCACAAAAACAAGCCGCTTTCCTAGAAGCCTACAATGGCTGCCACGATGCCTTTATTCGCTATTGTTCTGCTTTGGCATATGGAAAAATGGATACTGAAGATTTAGTGCAAGACGTCTTGCTTTCGGCTTATACCCATTTTGAAAAAATCGAAAAGAAAGGACAGTTTTTGCATTACTTGATTCGAGCAGCTAGAAATCGTTCGATTAGCAAATGGCGGAAAGCAAAATTTCAAACTGCACTGCTCGAAAAACATACTGAACGACTCGAAACACAGGGTATTTCTCCTGATTTGGCATTGGACATTCAAATCCTTTATAAAACAATGGATCGTTTGCCCGAACATCAAAAAGACGCCTTGATTTTGTTTGAAATTACTGGTTTCAGTATGAAGGAAATCGCTGATATTCAAGGAAGTACAGAAGGAGCAGTGAAAACGAAGATTAGTAGAGGAAGAAAGCGTCTGCGGCAACTGATGGAAGAAAAACCGACCCGAAATGCAATTAATCCTATTTTTTCCACCCTTCAAACCGTGACGCTATGAATAAGGAATACAAAGACAAGCAGCTTTTTGAAACACTGAAAAATTTGCCTCCAGAAATTAGCGAAGCCAAAGTGCAAAGTATCATTCAAACGCTTCCTTTGCTACCCATTCCCAAAACGCATTGGATTTCTCAAATTAGTCTAAATAGTATCATTATGAGTAGTACGGTCATCACTTTAATTGTCGGAACAACTTTGATGTTAACGCATGGAAATCATGCAGAAAAAATAACTTCAAATGGAATACCAATAGAAAGAACTATTCCTACAATCGCAGAGGAAGAAACAAATGAAAAATTGGTAGAAACAGCAATATTGGAGACGGATAAATCAGAGGAAATAACTTTGGAAAAGCAATTTGCGATTATGCCTTTGCCTGAACAGGAAATTCCTCTATTGGCAGATAATTATTATGATTTACCTGAACTTTTATCATTGTCAGATGTGACGCAAGTACAATTGATGGATACTTTTGAGTCAATGACGAATGCTCCTTCAAAAGAATCTAGTTGGTTGTCAATTGATTTGAACTTAGAGCGTTGTAAAAGCATACCTAACGTTTCTGATAAGAATATTAAGTTGTTGAAAGTCAGTCTATTGAACAAACTGAAGAAAGATGAAATAATTGCTTCTAAGAAAGGAAAAATGATGCTCACATTCAACAAAAATGGTATCTTGATAAATAACCAACCTCTAGAAAACCAATTGCAAAAGAAGTATTTAGATTTTCTGAAAAACTACAATATTGAACCTTGCGCCAATCGAGTCGTCATTACCACGCCTGATTATATCGCTATCGGAAATAGAACTAAAGAAGGTCTAAAAGGACACATTCAAGGTCGCGCAAGCATAGATGATATTGATTTTTTTGAGAGTTATGGTACTAAACTATTTCCACAAAAAGAAGAACGCGAGATTGGAAGTTTCCATAGCTTAGTGGTCAATGGAAGTGTAAAGGTTCATTGGTCAAAACAGCCAAGTAGTGTTGTCAAATTGAAATTATCAGGAATACCAGACCATAAAGTACTTACAGAATTAGTGAGTGGTGTTCTTGCAATAAGTGTATTAGAGGAAGGTCTGTATGAAGATGCGGAGGTAGTAGTGGAAATCGGAGCAAAAAAACTTAAATATATTGATGTAGGAGAGGAAGCAGAGTTGTTAGAAATAAAGTAAAGTACTAAACATAGTTATCGGACGCTTCCAAAAGCGTCCGATAACTAAATATCATTTCTTATCAGACTTGCTCATATACCGTCACCGACAGTGGCGGTACATCCACATAAATCGAATGTGGCTTAAAATTCCAACCTTCATCAGAACTTTCTACCGATTTAGTTTTGAACAAACCACTTCCACCATACTGTTTTTCATCACTATTCAGTACCAATCTCCACTCGCCGCCTTCAAGTACCCCAACGCGGTATTTTTCTCTAGGTGAAGGTGTGAAATTGCAAATAATCAACTGCATTTTACTGTCTTCCTTGCCTTTGCGCACATAAGATAAAATACTATTCTGTGCATCACCAATTTCAATCCACTCAAAGCCTTCTGGATCAAATTGTTTCTCGTAAAGCGCAGGTGAATCTTTATAATGTTTATTCAAATCCTTCACCCAATTTTGGATGTCTTGATGTGTTTTATGCTCTAGTACTTGCCAATCTAAACCTTTCTCGTGACTCCATTCCGTAGTTTGCCCAAATTCACCTCCCATAAAGAGTAAATTCGTACCTGGATGTGTGAACATATAACCATACAATACTCTTAAATTCGCGGCACGCTGCCATTCATCACCTGGCATCCTACCAATGATAGACTTCTTGCCATACACCACTTCATCATGTGAAAGTGGCAGCATAAAGTTTTCTGAAAAAGCATAAACTAAGCTGAACGTAATTTCATTATGATGAAATTTTCTGTACAGCGTATCTCGCTTGAAATACTCCAGAGTATCGTGCATCCAACCCATCATCCACTTTTGCCCAAATCCCAAACCACCTGTATAAACAGGACGAGAAACGCCTGACCAAGCTGTAGATTCCTCAGCAATCGTGACGGCATCTGGATATTCTTTGTAAACCGCCTGATTGAAGTCTTTTAAAAAAGAAATCGCTTCCATATTTTCCCGTCCACCATACTCATTCGGAATCCATTCTCCTTCGTTTCGAGAATAATCCAAATACAGCATAGAAGCGACTGCATCTACACGCAAACCATCAATATGGTACTTCTCCAACCAATACAAAGCATTGGAAATCAGGAAACTACGGACTTCATTCCTTCCATAATTAAAAATCGCACTCTTCCAATCTGGATGAAATCCTTTGCGTGGATCTTCGTGCTCGTAAAGGTGTGTGCCATCATATTGCGAAAGCGCGAAAGCATCCGTCGGAAAATGCGAAGGCACCCAATCCAAGATCACGCCAATGCCTGCTTGATGAAATTGATCGACGAGATAAGCAAACTCTTCGGGCGTTCCGTAGCGACTGCTTGGTGCAAAATAACCCGTCACTTGATAGCCCCAAGAAGGGTAGTAGGGGTGCTCCATCACAGGCATAAATTCCACGTGTGTAAAACCCATCTCTGCCACATATTCTACCAGTTCTTTACCCAGTTCTCTGTAAGAAAGCGACTCTGCACCACCTGCTTTTTTCTTCCAAGAACCTAAGTGAACCTCATAAACAGAATACGGCTGCATCGTTTCTGCCTTCTCCGCTCGCTGCTTCATCCAATCCGAATCATTCCACTCATACTCCATATCCCAAACAATGGAAGCGGTATTGGGTGGTACTTCCCAAAAGCGGGCATATGGATCACTTTTAGCCATGTGGTATCCACTTTGCGTTTGTATATTATATTTATACAATGCTCCTTTTTCCACATCAGGAATGAAACCTTCCCAAATGCCTGAACTGTCCCAACGAGCAGCAAGTGGATTGGCTTTGTTATTCCAATCATTGAAACTACCAATGACAGAAACTTTTCTAGCATTTGGCGCCCAAACTGCGAAGTAAACGCCTTTTTGTCCATCCATTTCGGTTAAATGGCTACCTAGTTTTTCATAAATTCGGAAGTGTTTGCCGCCGCCGAACAGTTGCGTATCAAAATCGGTGAGTAAGCTATGGTTAATCGTATCTTTCATATGTTAGTTTTGGTAGATCTCCAATAAAGATAGCGCAAAACTAGACATTCGTGTTCATATTCGTTTGAGAAAAGGCGTACTTTTGATGATAAAGCAAAAAATATGGAAAAAACCTATGTCGAAAGAGTCCACGAAGTCACGCGCCTGATTCCTTATGGACGAGTTTCTACCTACGGAGCAATTGCGGATTACTTATCGCTTGGCGCAGCGCGGATGGTGGGTTGGGCTTTGAATAAAAGTTTCAGTGCAGAGTACGACGTACCTGCTCATCGCGTCGTCAATCGTTTGGGACATCTTAGTGGCAGCCGTCATTTTCCTACGCCTACCATGATGCAAGAATTATTGGAGCAAGAAGGGGTGAAAGTTGAAGATAGCCAAGTTGTGGAGTTTGAGAAGTTGCTGTGGAAGCCTGCGGAGGAGTTGGGAGTATAAAGAACAAAACAGATTAGAGTGTACGTTCATTCTAATTTATGTGCGGAATATTCTCAGGTTCACATTTTTCAAGTTGAATAATTAATATGAATAGATTCACAACGATATTATTGTTATTACCATCTTTTGTGTTAGGGCAATATAACAATCAATCAGTTGGTGAGGAAGAATACAACTTTGAGGCAATGATTTTTAATCTAGAATCTAAAACAATTGATACTCTGGAGCTGGCTGAAAAAAGTATTATCCGTCATACTTGGATTGGTAAAGAAAATACATCTATAGTCGAGTACAGACTAAAATCAAGTACTTATCCTGCTGATTACATAAATTCAGATTCATCATTTCAGTTGATAGAAGGGTTTTTAAATTCAACAATATCTGATTTAATAGAAAATCCAAACTACGAATATGTTAGCTCTTCTCTAGAGTTTATAAGTGGATACCCAGGTAAGGATTTTAAATTCAAAGATTTAAGCTCAAATAGCTTATTTAATTCAAAATCCTATTTAATAACTCATGTTACGCACCTTTTTGAAAAAAAAGGTATGAAAGCCTAGCTTTGTAGCATGCAAGATAAATTAGATTTATACACCGACTATTTACTTTCAAGTTTTGGACAAACTTCAGCAACAGGTTTATCCCGCCTAGTTG
>JBCDFY010000202.1:0-13419 GCA_039176995.1 Bacteroidota bacterium | reverse complement strand
TCTGTACAGAAAAAGCACATCATGTACTTATGGAAGGCTAAAAAAAACTCTATATTTGTGATGTAATCAATGGGAAAGAAAAAGAGGAGAGTGATTTGGAAACAGATAATTACACTAATTTTGGAAACGACTTACTATGGCAATTATAGTCTCATGAATTTTGAGCATAGGAGCATCTACGGATGCTCTTTTTTTTACGCTCAACTCTCCTCTTTGTTTCAATTATAGAACAAATATAGCAAAATAAATTTTAGTGGTAGCAATTTACTACATAGCTCATAAAGCGTTTCCATGTAGTGCAGATAGTTTTTGTAGTAGCTTGCGCTGTACAGTAAGAATTCCTCCCTCACTTGAGCACTCAATTTTTGCTTCAGAAATCTCTCTATAAGTCAATATAATTCCCTAACGATAACGTCCAATCATAATCTTTAAAAGATAAACTAGGATTCGCGTCTTCCTCAATGATTTCATAGCGACGCAAGTAATCTTTCACTCCATCTAGTCCTCCAAAATCCCCTCGAAACCAACTGAATAACGCTGTCACATATGCTTTTTCTTCCTCTACCTCATAAGTTGTGCTGCCTTTCAAAAAGCGTTTGCTACTTTTATCCAATTGTTCATTGATCCGGTCTGCTTCATAAATGGCTACAGGTGGGCAGCTTTTTGCACCACAGTTGAGGGCAAAGTGAATGCGCCCATCTCGTTCGTTGGTTCGCATCTTTCGCTCGTATTTATTGACGAAGAGTTTTGGAATGAATCCTAAAGTTAGCTTAGATTGTGAACGCCGAATGATACCATGCTCTATGTCATCAAAGCTGAGTATCTTTCCTGCAATTGGTATTTTTGGAGAGGAAAAGAAGTTGCCTCTATCCTCAAATAATTCTGGTTTTTCTTTCAAAAAGAGCTGAACGTGTGCATTATAAACATTAATCCAAAAAGCCAGTTTCTTCTCATCTGTATTCAAAGTTGTATGCAAATAATTGAAATTTAAGTTTGCTAAGTCTGCTTTAATCTCATCAGCAGATGAGTCATATCGAGCTGCTTTCAACAAATCTTCCGCCAACCGAAGCGGATCTTTTTCTATTCCATCAGGTACGAATTCTACGGATGTACAAGCAGTTAATAGCAAGGAAATCATGAACTTTAGCATTACAAACTGATATTAATTTGATATTCAAAATAAATAATGTGGATACATACATAAAAGATAGAAGTTCTTTCTAGTGTTTGATATTGTTGGTAAGTATCTCCAAAGAGACATCTGAAGAAAAGAAAGGTCTTCTTGAAGGTGATGTTTCTCTGT
Organism: Bacteroidota bacterium; assembly: GCA_039176995.1. Classification (GTDB taxonomy): domain Bacteria; phylum Bacteroidota; class Bacteroidia; order Chitinophagales; family Saprospiraceae; genus JAAUTG01. The sequence goes on along the minus strand of JBCDFY010000202.1, from coordinate 12,116 downwards.
AATTACGAACAGTACTCAATAATTGGATTTTCAATAAAGAAATATTTGTGAACTTTAAAAAAATGGCTACTTTTGCAGCCCGAAATTTCAGTGTACCAAATACATAATAGAACATAACTACATAAAATAAGCGTACATCATGCAAACAGTAGCATTTAGTGGAGGACCTCGTGAAGGTTTAGGGAAAAAAGCAACAAAGCAAATCCGTCAGCAAGGGTTGATTCCTTGTGTTATGTATGGAGGAAATGAGGTGCGTCATTTTACGACCGTTGTCAATGATGTAAAGGCTTTGATCTATACTCCAGATTTCAAGACGGCGGATATTACCGTTGGTGGTAATACTTATAGCTGCATCGTTAAGGAAGTTCAGTATCATCCCTTAACTGATAGTATTTTACACATCGACTTTTTACAGTTAGTAGAAGGAACGCCTGTAAAAGTAGAATTACCAGTTAGATTCTACGGTGATTCTCCAGGTCTGAAAGTAGGTGGTAAGTTACTTCAGAACCTGCGCCGTATCAAAATTAAAACAACTCCCGAGCACTTGGTGGATGAGTTGAAGGTAGATATTTCTGGTCTAGAGCTAGGTCAGGCCGTTCGAGTGAAAGATGTAGACATAACAGATAATATGGAAATCATGGTTTCTCTCGCAACTCCAGTTGCAGTGGTTGAAGTACCGAGAGCATTAAAATCTGCGGCATCTGCGGCAGCGAAAGAAGGAGGTGCAGAAGCTGCAGTGGCAGAGTAATAATACACATCCAATATTTTTGAAGAAAAGCGTTGTTTGGAAGTTTCCAAGCAACGCTTTTTCTTTTTGGGATTAGTTCTCCGAAGTAATTTGTATTTTTGTTTAGAACAAATAAAATCAAATTCATGGAAGCTTATGCCGCCGCCCTCACCTATGCCATTCCGTTCTTTCTAATCCTCATCTTAATTGAGGCTTTTGCTGCATGGCGAATGGGACAGAAAGTGAACCGAGGAATGGATACGATCTCTAGCCTTAGTTCAGGTATGACGAATACAATTAAAGAGATTCTTGGATTGTCTATTGTCATTTTGAGTTATCAATGGATGGTAGAACATTGGGCGTTGTTTGAAATTCAAGCGCATTGGTGGGTATTCTTGCTGACTTTTGTTTTAATGGATTTGGCAGCCTATTGGTCGCATCGTTTTAATCATACCGTTAATCTGTTTTGGAATCGACACATCGTTCATCATAGTAGCGAAGAATTCAATTTGTCTTGTGCTTTGCGGCAATCTATTTCTGAGGTATTTGGCATCTATTTCTTTTTGTACATTCCGATTGCACTAATTGGTGTGCCAGCTATTGTCATTGCTATCGTTGCACCGATTCATTTATTTGCTCAATTTTGGTATCATACACGTCTGATTAACAGGATGGGCTGGTTAGAACACCTCATTGTCACGCCCTCGCACCATCGTGTCCACCATGCGATCAATCCTGAATATATCGATAAAAATTATGCTGCTATTTTTATCGTGTGGGACAAATGGTTTGGTACTTTTCAAGAAGAGTTAGACGATCAGCCGCCTGTTTATGGAACACTAAAACCAGTAAGCACATGGAATCCAATTTGGATTAATTTTATGCATGTGTGGGGACTCTTTAAGGATGCGTGGCGAACGAAAAATTGGTGGGACAAGGTGAGAATTTGGTTTATGCCGACGGGTTGGCGACCGAGTGATGTAGCAGACAAGTATCCTACAAAAATAGTGGCGAATGTGTTTGAGCGACCAAAGTACAATACGCAACCTTCAAGAAGACTACTCATTTGGTCATGGATACAACTGATTATCAGTGTGTTATTGATCTACTACGCCTTAGCTAATTTCGGTGCTTTTACTTACGGCACCATATTACTATACATGGCTTTTGCCTTTATTTCTATATTTTCTTACACTGCTTTGATGGACAAACATTGGATGGCAATTCCACTCGAATTGTTTAAATTCTCTATGGGCGTGACCATTATCTATCAGCTCAGTGGCTGGTTTATGATTGATCAGTTTCTTCTTGGAGGAACCACAATAATGTTGATTTACTTAATTTTATCGTTATTATTTACCCTCTATTTCAGCCTGATAGAGCAGGGATATTGGACGGTTTCTAAGCAACGTCTATTGACTTGAGTTCTTGAAACGACTACTGATTTGGTCGCGAATGAATTTTCTGATGTATGGCTGGATAATGGGCATCGCAAACATCCAAGCCTTAGTTAAGAAAGAAGTCCCTTCTTTTTGTTCTTCCCTTTGCTCTGTTTGATAGCTCTGCTCCTCTGGATTATTGTTTTTCATCAACTTATCTACTCCAATTGCAGCTGCCGCAATTAGGGCTGCTGGAACAGCAACTTTCTTCAAAACGAATCTTGGCAATTCATTCCCTGCCTCGTTGAATGAACGCTTAGCATTGTAGGTATTAAGTTCCATTGAGCGCTCTAAAATTTCTCTACGCTCTTGGAGTTCCTTGAAGGTGGTAGGTTTAGGTAAAATTTCTTTCATCTGTTTGCTTTTTATCGACTTAGGCCTCTAATTAGACCTCTCTATCGCAGTTAGGTAGTCTTCCGTTTTTACATATTATGATAATCCAATGACTTAATATTTGTAATCACTTGTTCACATTATTTTTTGAATGATGATTTTAGTGAGTGGATTCATCACGAGTACTTTTCGGAAAGCGAAATAAAGTACTATAAGCAAACCATAAAATCCACATACGATCAAAAAGCCAAGTACGTAATCTTCGAGCATTCTTCCCAAAGCGAGTCCAACTACAACAGATATGAAGATGAGAAAAATCATGGAAAGCGTTGCTAAAATGACTGCGTGTACCACACCAGAAACTGTTTTCACAGATTCTTCGGCTGCTTTTAATTTAAATAACTCAATCTTATCGTTAATAATACTCTGTGCATAAATATTGAGTTTTCCAACTTCTTCCAAGAAATCGGTTGTGCCATTTTCTGTTTGGTATCCGTTTTCCATTAGGTGTGTAGTATTGCGTTTTAGTAATGTACTATGAACAAAAAGAGAAAGAATATTATCCTTTCTCTCTTATCCTGATTTACTGCTTAATAGCTCATTAAGAACTTGTTCAAATTTCATCGTCCTGATAACCAAAATCTTATGAACCTACCGTTAAAATAATTTATTCATCCGTACGGGCTCACAAATTCTTTCTTAGGGTCCGCTTCAGGCGTGAACTACAAACTATTGATCTTCAGTTATATAAATTTTCAGACAAGCTCTAAGCTAGATTATACAGTTCCGTTTTCAACTGAATTTTTAAGCTGTTTTTTCTGCCCTCTTACTGCCTCTTTTGCTTTGCGCGCGCCCTTTTGGAAACTGCTCTCTGTATTGTTAACTACTGTTTTTGCCTTAGCAGAAGCCGTATTGATTTTGTCTTTCATTACCGTCTGGAGATCGCTTGCATAAGATTGTCCTTGCTCAATCCATTTGTTGACATTGCTAGACAATTGCTCAATTTGCTGCTGGCTGTTCTCTTTAATTTGAGAACCATATACTTTTGCTCTATCAGCAGTGTCCTGCTGGAATTTTCTACCTTTATCAGAATTTAACCAATATCCAGCTGCTGCACCAGCTACTAGACCTAACCAGAAAAGTCCGTTATTTCTTCTTTGATTTGACATATTATAATTTTTTTGCTTAAATAATTAATTGAATATCTGAACTAGAACCGCTATCGGCACGAAATTATTATCCTTTAATTCCTAAATAGAACAAGAGTGGGAAAAATTAGTGCGGTTTTATTTATAGAATTGTTGAATTTTCTTAGGTCACTCGCAATTCTGACGGAAGTTGAATGTGAAAAGTCACGCTGTAGGGTTACGATTTTTTACTAAACTTTGGAAGATAATAGCGTTATAATCATTAGGAGTGAGTAAGCTAAAATAGACTGCCATTTCTCAATAAATTTGCAATTTATTTTGCTTACCAAACATCTTATAAATCTATTGAAAGATATAAAATCATATTTCAACTCAAGTTTTCTGTTAGTTTTCTGTTACCTTTTCACCTTTTTAGTTTTCTGGCTCATCAAAGATTATCCCTTTTTTTGGGATACTATTCAGCTTGGTTCTAAACACGCTCACTTTTACTATGAAAATGACTTTCGATCTTTCCTTTTACCTCAAAACATAGATAGTGGACATCCTCCTTTTTTTGGCTTGTATTTAGCCTTGCTTTGGAAGCTGTTTGGACAAACCTTGGCAGTCAGCCATTTCGCGATATTACCATTCACACTATTGAGTATTTATGTGGTAAATAAAATTGGTGACTACTTTTTGGGAAAAAAGAAAGGCATTTGGCTAATCCTTTTAATACTAGTTGATCCAACTTTCGCTGCACAAAATATCTTAGTCAGTCCCGACGCGATTTTGATGAGTTGCTTTTTGCTCGGCATATTGGCAATTATCAAAAGAAGGGATTGGCTATTGGTCTTAGCAGCTTTAGGATTGGCGATGGTGAGTATGCGTGGTATGATGGTAGTTTTGGTGCTTTATGTGCTAAAAGTCTACGAATCATGGCAAGTGTCGGACATCTTTGGAGGTGTCCGACACCTCTTCAAAAACGGTTTAGTCTTTATTCCATCAGGTTTACTTGCTTTAGCTTTTCTAGGCTATCATTATTACGCAACAGGCTGGATTGGCTACCACGAAAACTCCCCTTGGGCAACAAGTTTTGAGCGAGTTGATTTCAAAGGTTTTTTGAAGAATATTGGGATTTTAGGTTGGCGGTTAGTGGATTTTGGACGTGTATTTGTAATGCTGCCATTAATCGTTTTATTGAGTTTAAAGTTTACACGAAAAATTAATCCTCTACGCAATCAGAAATTCACTTTTCTAGCAGTATTGCTTATATCGAGTGTCATTTTACTCACTCCTAGTCTATTGATTCATAAATACTTAACTGCACATCGCTACTTGCTTCCTGTCTTTTTTGCTTGCTCTTTGTTTTTGCTTTATCTAGTTTTCAACCATCAAACACAAGGAAATAAAAGCATAAAAAACATACTCTTACCAATTATTTTCTTCGGCTTATTCAGCGGCAATTTTTGGATTTATCCACCCAAAATCGCACAAGGTTGGGATGCGACTTTATCGCATTTACCTTATTATGATTTGAGAGCAGAGATGATGGATCATATTAAAGAGGAACAACTTGATTTTCAGAAAATCGGAAGCGTTTTTCCAGAAGTGGGCGCAAGAAAGTTTCGAGAATTAAATGGCATAGAAGAAGGTTTTTCGCAAGCTGATTTGAATAATCAAGACCACATTTTTTACTCCAATGTAATGAATGATTTTTCGGATGAAGAGGTTGAGGAATTAATGACAGAATGGAAAGTCATTAAGCGGTTGGAAAAGAGAGGAGTTTTCGTAGTTTTATGTGAGAAAAAGTGAATACTGAACTACAGTATGTTTTTTGCAAAAGTAGAAGACTAGAAAAGTGTAATTCACTAATGATCAAATACCTAAACGCTCACTTATCTTAGTGCCTGAGTGGTTCAAATAAAATTACATGAAACAATGTCTAAGCAAAAAGAAAGCAAACTCGTCCAATGGCTTGACCAACTGCAAGAGCAAAGCTGGAACTTAGAGTTGATTATTTCGGGTTTTGTGCTGTTTGGTTTGTTTCAATTGCGGGAATTTCTGACCATTCAATTGTACTACTTCAATGCCAATGACTATAGCATTTACAACAAATTCACTTTATCTTTCCTTGCGCTAGAGATCAGCATTGATATTTTCATTTTGTCGTTGCTGCTATTGATCTTTACTAGAGGCTTATGGATTGGAGTCATTGGGCTGCGCTATGTATCAGGTGAAATTGACTATGACAGCTTCAAGTACAGCGATCGGTTCAAGCGACATTTAAAGCGGAAGGTAGGCAACTTTGATGATTACATTCAACGGTTGGAACACATCTCTAGTTCTATATTCGCCTTTACCTATTTATTGTTTTTCCTGTTCATTTCTTTGCTTGCCCTTGACTTTGGGCTTCAATTGGTGAACTACCTGTTTAGCGAAATTGGACTAGCAAAATTAGGTTATACCATTACTGATGTTTTTTTCTTGGTAGGCATCATTGTATTTTTCGATTTTATCACACTTGGCTTGTTCAAGCGTATTAAGCTCCCTGTTTTCTCTGCTATCTACTTACCCGTTTACCGATTTTACAGCGCAGCTACTTTGTCTTTCTTATGGCGTCCCATTTGGTATAACTTTATTGACCAAAGATCAACGAAGTGGATTGCAGCTTTCACTGTTCCTGTTTTGATCGGTTTCATCTTTTATAAAGATCTTCCTTTTACTACCTTCAACCATCAATTTTTCCCAAAAATCCAGCATAGAACAGATTTAGATTGGCACATTACTCGCTATACTATCGAAAATGCGCGCACCTCTTTTCAAGCAATGTACTACGATGATTTGAGAGCGGCAGAGCGCGAAGAAAAGAAGTATTCTATTATTCGAGTGTTGAGTTTGCCTTCTCATAGGATTGAAGTGCCGCTGATGGAGGTATTCGTTAAGTACGATAGCGATATCGACGATTTTGTTACCAGAGAGGATAGCTCCATCATTGCCGTTAATGAACTAGGTATCAATATCTTAGAAGATAGAAATGTCTTTAATGGCAAAAAGATCAAACGAACAAAATCCGAATATGATAGGCAATATGAGGAGCGAGCAATAATCGCCCAACGGCAAGTGGACAGTTTGGAATTAATAGATATAGAACAAGCATACAGTTTAGTTTCTGAATTTAACAAGGGGGAGTACTTCCTCTATCGTGAGTATCTGGAGAGCGTCAAATCTTTAATCAAGCAGTCCTTTTCTTTTGAAATCAATGAGCAATCCATTCCTGATTCTACGATTCAGTTAGGTTTCCATGTTCATCCCAATTTTGGAGAAGAAGGATTTCTTTGTCTATTTCCAATGCAGTATGCAAAACTTGGCATGAATTCTCTGAGCTTGAAGCGAAAGTTTTACAACGAAAATAAAGGAGCGTATTACGAAATGGAGTATGCGATTCCTTTTATTTATACGGGAACACTTACTGCACCACAACAAGATTGAAGTCACAACTGGCTCGTCAGCGTCTATGACGCTAAACGTACGGTCATTAAGTCTGTGACTTGCGTTAAATTATCTATCTTGCAATACAACACGAGTCATAGACTCGCAGATATACCGCAACGCATCACAGATGCTGGCGAGCAGCGTAGTTACATATCAAACATTATAAAATGTCCAATCAAAAAGAAAACAAACTCGTCCAATGGCTCGATCAACTACAAGAGCAGAGCTGGAACTTAGAGTTGATCATTTCGGGTTTTGTGCTGTTCGGTCTATTTCAATTACGAGATTTTTTGGACATAAGCGCTTACTACATTGGTGCGAATGATGACAATAGTATTTCCTATCTATTTGGTTTATCGCTAGTTGTATTACAAGTAAGTGTTGACATTTTTATCTTTTCTTTGCTGATACTGGTATTCACCAGAGGATTATGGATTGGAGCACTTGGATTGCGCTATGTATCAGGGAATATTGACTTCGATAGTTTTAGCTACAGTGACCGACTTAAGCAGTATCTAAAGCGCAAAGTAGGCAGCTTTGATGATTACATTCAGCGATTGGAGCATGTTTCTAGCTCGGTGTTTGCTTTTACCTATTTGCTATTTTTCATGTCGATGTCGCTGGTCTTATTTGATTTAGAGATCAAGCTGCTTGACATCCTACTATCTAAGATTGGAATAGACCTGCTACAATCTATTGTTCTGTTACTATTCCTCATTGCTGCTTGTATTGTATTTTTTGACTTTGTTACGCTTGGATTACTGAAGTCTATCAAGCAGCCTATTTTTGCTAAGATTTACCTACCACTCTATAGCTTCGTGGGCATTGCTACCTTATCTTTTCTATGGCGCCCAATTTGGTATAATTTTATTGATCAAAAGTCTACAAAATGGATTGCCATTTTCTCCGCCCCTCTTTTGATGGGATTCATCGTATTTAAGACGGCTCGTTTTCCAAGATTTGAATATCAATTTTTTCCTAAGATAGGATACAGAACGGAACTGGGTTCGTTCTTTTTTGAAGAGAATGTCCGCAATACCTTTCAAGTTGAATTCTATGATGATTTAAGACAAATAGAGCGACAGGAGAAAAACTATGAGACTATTGACGTTCTTAGTTTACCTAGTCATAGAATTGATGTGCCAACGATGGAAGTTTTCGTCAAATATACAGAAGCGATAGATAAATTCGTCACCCAAAGGGATAGTTCTATTGCCGCGATCAATGAGGTGGGTTTCAATAGCCTAGATGATTTTAATGTGATGTATATTATTCCTGTCACTCGAAGAACAGAATCTGAATATGAAAAGCAATACATAAAGAGAAAAACTGTTTTTGAGCAACAACGTGATAGCCTTTCTTCAATTGATGAAGGTCAAGCAAAGCGTTTAAGTCTTGCATTTGAGGAGAGAGAACAATTGCGTTATCGCAAGTACTTGGAGCGCGTAAAGTCGATCATCAAGCAATCTTTTTCCTTTGAAATCAATGCACAGCCGATCCCTGACTCTACGGTTTATTTAGATTTCCATATTCACCCCAACTTTGAGGAGAAAGGCTTCATTTGTACTTTTCCAATGCAGCACGCGCATGCTGGAACAAATCGGCTGACCTTGAAACGAAAATTTTACAGCGAAGAAATGGAGGATTACTACGAGCAGGATTTTACCATTCCTTTTATTTATACGGGAGTGGTGGAATAATTCTGCATAGTAGTCCATCAAGGAGGTAGTTTCTTACTCGAATGTCGTCAACTTCGTGTAGTTTGCGAAGTCTGCCGCATAGATCTGAGGGAGAGAAGACTTTGTAAACTTAGCTTTATAAAATTCTTCCTTCCACTGTCTTAACCGCAAATTTCGCAAAGCAGAGCTTAAGTTGACGACATTCAGTTTCTTATTCTCTATCTCAAAATCACCAACTTCTTCGTCACACGCCGCTCCCCAATTCGCACTTCTACCCAATAAATACCTTCCAAATTCTCAGTGGAAAATTCTACGAAATATTGTCCAGCATCTTGTTGTTGAGCGGGTAAAATAGCTTGAATTAATTTGCCGCTCAAGTCATAAAGTGACAGTTCAACTTGGCTTGTGGTAGTTAACTCATATTGGAAATTGGTAAGTTTAGCAGTAGGATTAGGAAAGATTTTGAAGACGGAATTTTCTTTTTCTGACACTTCATTCTCTGATAATATTTGTTGTGTTCGATCTTCGATAACTTCTTCATTATCAGTGAATAAAGGAGGGAAATTACTACTGCCACAAGCTCCAATTCTAGCGATAAATTCACTGCCAGCTTGAGCATGAAAACCATTTTTGAGTTCAATCAATTCGCCAGCTACCAACTCTGCCTGACTTTGCACCACACAAGGATTAGCAGTTTCAATAGAAAGATTAGCTCCGTAAGTTCCTGTCACATTCATGCCGCCAACTTCTGAAGTATTTGGACAAGAAACCACTGACCAGCAAGCAAAATTGGAGACGGTATTGCTTGGACTTCCTGCATACCCAAAATTTCCACCTGTGTAAAGTTGATTACTTTGGCATTCTAGTGCATTCACCAAACCTTCCAAACCGACTGCTGTTCCATCACCTAAGGCTTCCCAACCATCGCTTTCGCTCCAACGCGCGACATTATTGACGATGATATTTGGATCAGGCGAGTCATTCAACGCATTCATAAACGAACCACCAACGTAGATGTATCCATCCTTTTCAGCCAAAGCATTTACGCTATTGGACAAACCATTTTCTAGTTTTTCCCACTGCAAACTTGATCTATTCCAGCGCGCAATTCGATTCACGGTCATATTACCTGCTAGACCAAAATTTCCACCTGCATAAATATAATCGGGCGTACCTAAAATCGCTTGTACAAAGCCGCTTGTGCCTGCGCCCAATGTTCCCCAATTATTACCATTCCAAGTTGCGATGCGGCTCGCATTCTTTCCTCCTGCAACGCCAAAATTTCCACCAACGTAGAGCAAATTATTTTCGTTTACTTCTAAGGAACGCACCTCATTTCCTGTACCTGCAACCGAAGTCATTGCATCCGTGAGTGCCGACCAACTGCCATTCCAAGAAGCAATATTGTTGACGGTTATGCTGCCTGCCGTTGCGAATGTACCACCGACATAAACTTTATCATTTCCATCTATTTCAAGTGCCAAAACGGGCGCATCTGTTCCCATTCCCAATGCTTGCCAAGTCGAGCCGTCCCATTTGGCAATATTGTTCGCATTCACACCATCAATTTGCGTGAAATTTCCGCCTACATAGACATCGCCATTGGAAGCTACGGCGATTGCGTTCACTCTGCCATTCGTACCTGCGCCAAATGCTTGCCAAGTTGTACCATTCCAAATCGCGAGATTCTCCGCCATCACGCCGCCTGCCATAAGAAATTCTCCACCAACGTATAGATCACCATCATCTTCCGCAAGCGCGTAGATAATTCCATCTGTCCCAGAGGGCGAATCGCACCACTCGCCTACTCCTGCTACCGCGTCGGCATTGCCACTCGTTGTGCCATCCACCAGTTGATAAATTGCGCCGCTGGTTGTGTAATCTGCGAAGTACATTTCTTGACTCAAATCTTCTCCAAAGCAAGAAACATTGATGCCAGACGCTCTAAATAAGAAGGTTCGAGAAGAGTTGCCTGTGGAAGGGTCATAATCTAAAATCCAAACGCGTCCAGAGGAGTAATCCGCGAACAAATATTTCCCAAAAAGACTAGGATTGGTACTGCTCACTTGCGAACCTCGATAGACGTAACCACCTGTAATGGAGACATCGCCTTGATCGTGGTCGTAAAAATAGATGGGGAAAATGGGATTGGGCGCAGATACAGAAGAATTGTAAACATCATTCGCTTCGTAGCGACTCCAGCCGTAATTTCCGCCATTTTCAATCAAATTAATTTCCTCGTATTCATTTTGTCCAACGTCGGCTGCCCAAAGGCGATTGGTTTGCTGATCGAAGTTCATTTTCCAAGTATTCCGAATGCCCCAAGCGTAGATTTCGCGTCGTTCATTTGCGCCTGTCAGTGGATTATCGCTAGGAATTTCATAATTCCCTTCGGGTTGGATTCCATTATTATCCACAGGATTATTTCCATCTACGTCCACGTCTATTCTCAAAATTTTACCAAATACATTGGTCTTATTTTGTGCGTTTCGTTGAGGATCGCCTGCACCTCCTCCATCACCAATGGAAACATACAAATAGCCATCTGGACCAAAGGTGATTTTGCCTCCGTTGTGATTGGTATTGCTTTGATTTTTGATGAATTCAAATAGAATCAAGCGATCATTGAGATTGGCAGCATCAGGATTGTTGGGGTCTGTGCCAATGCGTTCCACGGTAATGATGGGGCGAGAATTTCCGTTTCTTTTGGTGTAGTAAATATAGAAATATCCATTGTTTTGATAGTCAGGATGAAACGCCAAACCTAGCAGTCCTAATTCTGCGCCAGGAAAGTTATTGTAATACACATCATTTTTGACATCCAAAAATTTAGTCTTAGTGGAAGTATTTGGGTCGTTATCAAAGACTTCTATTTCGCCTGCTTGCTCTACTACAAATAAACGGTCGTCACCTGGCACACCTGTATTTTCTATTTCGACAGGGAATCTGAATCTCAGATTAGGAAAAGCATCTTGGTAGGTGATTTGGCTATGGAGGAAGGTAGAAAGAAGAAGGAATAAGGCTAGGTAAACGACTTTCATAGTTTCAAATTTTAGATGAGTTGGCTAATATCGGGAAGAAGTCAGAGGTCAGACTGAAAAATGGGATTTTTCTGTTAGAGGTCAGATTAGATTTTTTGTTTAAAATCTGAACTCATAGGTTATTTAAAATAACGCAAAAACTATAATATAAGGTCTTTGTATGTATAACAAACTACACAAATACTGAAAGTGCTTGCAAAGAGCGATTTGTTTTGGATTTGGTTGGACGTCGAGTCCATCCAAATCCATCGAGGTTTCTTAAGGACAAAAAATGGCTT
>JBCDFY010000201.1:0-13448 GCA_039176995.1 Bacteroidota bacterium | reverse complement strand
GTGCGTTCTGAAAAGGGAGTAAGAACTCATGTCTTTGCCCGTTTTGCTGCCGCTGTTATGATCATGTGTCTTGACTTCCTTTGAAATCAATTACATATTTGACTTTTTATTATTTGTCCTATTTTACTCTTAGTTCACATAACTTGGGTCAGTTTGCGAGATTTCGAGTGCCATATCTAGCATATTTAGGCAATACATCGCCATCCAACTCGTACCGTCAGCTTGTTCTAGTGAACCACCATTGGGAATGTCCATGCTTCTGTCGAATACGCCGATATTGTCCATACCGAGAAAGCCCCCTTCAAAAATATTGTTGTCGTTGTGGTCTTTTCGATTGACCCACCAAGTGAAGTTGATGAGAAGTTTGTGGAAGGCTCTTTTCAGAAAATCCACATCACTGACGCCCGCCACTTTTTGCTCAATTCGATAAACTTCTAAGCAAGCCCAAGCGTGTACAGGCGGATTGACATCTTCAAATTTCCACTCATAGGCAGGCAGTTGACCTTTGGGCGAGAGGTACCATTCTTTCAGGAACAGCAGCAGTTGTTTTTTAGCAAAAGCAACATCCAAATGTGCCAAAGGAATACAATGAAATGCCAAATCCCAAGCGGCGTACCAAGGATATTCCCATTTATCGGGCATGGAAATAATATCTTCGTTGACTAGGTTTGTCCATTCGTGATTGCGCCCTCTTTTTCGTTCTTTCGGAGGAGCAGGTTGCTTGGGATCACCTTCCAGCCAGCGGTTGACATCGTAATGGTAATATTGCTTCGTCCAAAGCATACCTGCGTAGGCTTGTCGCTGTATATTTTTTAAATCATCATTGGCATTTGAAGGGGAAAAAGGAGCGTAGAATTGATCTGCCTCCTGAATCCGCTGCTCAAAAATTTGATCGAAATCAGCTTCCAATGGATCACTCAAATCCGCAGCTTTACTCAAGCGCAAACGAATCTCTCCGCATTGTTCGCCTTCCAGTTCAAGGGTGTAAAGCGGTGAAAATTTTGTTCCTTCCGAACGCCGTTCTACCAATTCGTAATTTTGATCAACCACGGCGTCGTTGATGGCATCTTTGACAAAAGGACTTACATTTTTTGTGCCAAACAAGCGTTCCTTATTGCTTTCATTATCCGTGAACAAGTAGCGTTGAGGCGTCTCGAAGTATAAATAATAGTCTCCTGTTTCTGAATGACTTATCTTTGCTACACTAGCATCTTCACCTTCCGCTTGAAGTTGAATATTGGGTTTCTCTTCCATCAGTCCAAACGACCACAAATTGCGCAACCACAAAGTGGGCAATAAGGTCAAATCCGCTTTCTCGTCGCCCCGATTATGAACGGTAATTTTGATTAAAATATCGTCCTCTCCGCCTTTTGCGTATTCCGTAAAAACATCGAAGTAGCGATTATTATTGAATACGCCAGTATCCAAGATTTCGTATTCTTCCTCTTCATAACCACGCTTAGCATTTATGTGGAGCAAATCGCTGTATGGAAAAGCCGCTTGTGGATATTTGTACAAATGCTTCATGTAAGAATGCGTCGGCGTACTTTCCAAGTAATAGTATAATTCCTTCACATCTTCGCCATGATTTCCTTCTTTGCCCGTCAATCCAAAAAGTCTTTCCTTGATGATTGGATCTTTGCCATTCCACATCGCTACGGCAAAGCAAATCCGACAGTAGCGATCGCAAATACCTGCAATGCCATCTTCTCCCCAACGGTAGGTGCGACTTCGAGCATGGTCGTGTGTAAAATAAGACCAAACGGTACCTTTTGCGCTATAATCTTCTCTCACCGTTCCCCATTGTCTTTCACTGAGGTAAGGTCCCCATTTCATCCAGTTTTGCGCTCTTCTGTAATGTGCTGCTAGTCTGTCCGTTTCAGGATTTGATTGAATAGGTGGTGGCATGTGGTATTTTATTGTTGTGCTGTAACTACCCTTATCTTACGTATCGTTAACGCTTAAACACTAATCAGTCAAACTCGTTCATGCGACAGTCACTTCTTCTTCTCAAGATAATATTTTCGAAATCACTATGAGCGTATGGTATCGCATTAGCATACCGCGATAATTGACGACTCAAACTCATTATAAGTTAAGAAAATAGTAAGTTGCAATTTATGAAACCTCATAAATATGTTACATGAACGGAATTTACTTCGTCTCAAACTCAACTACTTATTTTCATAACGTGTTTCCTTATTAGGTAGCTGATTTATTGGCGTATAAACTATTAATACAATGAATTTGGAAGCTGAAAGAAAAGCATTTATTGGTGAAATGGCAGCACAAGTGTTGACTATGGGAGCAGAAGACTTCCTTCATCTAAAGGCATTGTTCAGCTCGAATAAAAAAGAGGAAATAGAACATACTAAATGGTTTGACGCGAATCTGTCTTCCATTCGAGAAGCTATTCAACGCTCTCATCAAGACGCTGAAAAAGGACGCTTTCTATCTCATGATGAGGTACAGCAAAAGGCACGTAAAATTCTTGGGAAATGAATTACCCAATTGTTTGAACAGAAAAAGCATCAGATGAATATTATTGATTGTTGAACCTCACTACGCACGAGTAGCATCATACTTTTTAAACTATCTTGCATTCAGAAATTGACGCATATTAGTTGGCTTGCCAGAGCGTGTGTTCCACTTTACATTGAAGAACAAAATTATAGAAAATGAAAATCACTAAAGAGTTAGAAGATCAAATCAAACAGCTTGTAAAACAAGGGAAAGTTGTGGAAGCAGTTGCACTTGTACAAAAAGAAATGAAACCAGGATTGAGGGTTTCAAAAGAGATTGTGGATAAGTATCGATAGTAAGAGCATGTTTAACACCTTACCCAATCTATCAGAATCAGAGGCTTGCCAATATTTCACTGCGCATTCAAAATACCCGCAAGCTGTGTGCGTTTTAGAACACTATATGCGAGCAGGCATATGGTATCGCGGTAACTCACACTCGTTACAAACGAGCAAAATAACACGTTGCGGTTTATAAAACCTCACAAACATGCTGTGCAAACGGTGAACTTTAATAAATGCAATACTTGATCTAATTCCCGAAAAGTTACGTCTAAATTGCTCATCGTTCATTCTTTATTGCTCTAATATCTTTAAAATTGCTTCGTACAAATGTAGGAAAAAAGGGATACTAAAACTCGTTACAAACGAGGGAAATGATGTGTTGAGGTTTATAAAACCTCACAAACATGCTGCGCGAACGGAGTTAATGAATAAGCGCATGGTATCGCGGTTACTCAAACTCGTTACAAACGAGGATTTTATAAATGCTCGCGAGCCATGAGCGTCGGAAAACATTGCGCGAGTGAATTAGTATACTACTCTAAAACCTGCATTAATTCCTCTACTATGCTCAGAGCTTCCATAACGATAAGCAATACGACATAAGCTGGCATCATTATTCCAAGAACCACCACGAATTGCTCGTCTTTTAGTACTTGAATTATTTGTAGTATTATTTTTTGAACTATTTTTATGATAACTGTAGTAGTCGTTGCATTGTTCCATTACGTTACCACTCATATCATACAAATTAAGCTCGTTCGCTTTTTTAGAACCTACATCATGAGGTCTATCGTTAGAATTCTCAGGATAATAAGCAACTTCACTAAGGGAATTACTTCCAGAGTACTGATAGCTGAGACTTCGTTGTCCACCTCTTGCAGCATATTCCCATTGAGCTTCTGTAGGTAAACGATAATTTTTACCTGTCTGTTTTTGCAACCATCTGCAATACGCCGTAGCATCCCTCCAAGACACGCCAACAATAGGCAGTTTAGACGCATTCTTCCCATATCCTAATTCCTTGTAAACATTCTTTTTTGTTCCCGTTTCAATATTGTAAATACTTTCTTTTTCTAACCACCATGGATAATGACTACTTGTAGCATCTACAAAAGCAAGATATTCTTCTACAGTCACCTCATATTTACCAATATAAAAGTTATTGAGTGTTATTTTATGAGCTGGTTTTTCATTTTCTTCACAATCACTATCTCTACCATCTTGACACCCCATAATAAAAGTACCTCCTTCCACAAAAACCATTTCAGGAATAGGGAAATCAAAAGAAGAAATTTCAGAAGAAGGAATATTATTTTCGTTTTCCACAACTGAATCATCTTGCAAACTGGTTGGTTCAGCATCATTTGAAAAGTTTTTTATACCCCAAATTCCCAATACCAAAACCAAAGTCGCTAGAACACCCAAACCTACTTTTTTCAAACTATCATTCGAGCGAGGCGACTGCTCCAATCTACGAATCGTCCGATAAGCCGCTTTTTGATGCCGTCCATTTGGAAAATTCACCAAATACTGCCGATAAGCGGCAACGGTATGAGTTTGTTTAGCTTGCTGAAAGGATTGCTGGTCAGCAGTTTGACTGTTTCGTTGGCGATCTTGCTGCAAAAACTGAATTGCAGTATTCGCGTTCGCGACAAAGCGACCATTAGGATATTTCTGCCAATAATCTTTGTACGCCGCTTCGGTATTTTTTGCTTGTGCTTGCTGCCAAGCTTTGCGTTCTATTTCTTGACGTTCGTTTTCTTTTTGCTGATGAATACGAGCAATCGCTTGCCTCGCTTCTTCTGTCTGTGTTCCATTTGGATGCTGCTCCAAATAAGCATTGAACGCATTGATGGAATTGAGTTTCAGCGCATTTTCCCAAGCTTCTTTGTCTGCGAAGTAGCGTTGGGTATTTTCTTTTTCAGCGCGTCTTTGGTCGGCTGCTTTGGCGATGTCGCGAATGATGCGCGTGTAATAATCTTGACGTTGAGCTTCGGTGGCACTGCCGAGGGCTTTACCTTCTATGGGTGCTTGTAGTTCTGCTAGAGGTGTCATATCCCAAGCGCAAGCTCTGGCAATAATTGGAATGACGATGGCTTCGCCTCGCTCGTGGCGTTCGAGGGCTTGGCGCATTTCTTTACCATAGGCATAGTCAGAGTTGATAAAATCTGCGCTCAAAAGCATCAGGAGAATGTCTGCTTTCTCTAACTCTGCTTCGATGACTTCGTCCCACTTTTGTCCAGCGATGATTTCGCCATCGTACCATATTTGTTGTATGGTATTATTGCGCTGTAAAATGCGGAGATGTGTACGCAATTCGTCGAGAAAGGGCTTATCTTTTCTAGAATAAGCGATGAATATGTTGATTGGGTCGCTTGCCACGTATTATATTGTTTTCTTTGGGGTAAAGATAAGGAAAAAGCAATCCTGTTATAAACGAATGTCGTCAAGTTAAGAATATTGACAGTCTCCCGATACGGGCAGGCTGTTTTCTATGAGGCTGTCAATTTCTCAAACTAGCGAGAAAATGGAACAGAACAAATTAAAAAGGTGGATGCACCCCGTAAGCATACAATGCTGCGCGCAAATTAATAGCTTCTTGCCGATTTACTTTCAAACAAGAAACGGTTGCGCGTCCTATTGCTGTCAATCCTAAAATATACTGATAATCTTCGCTCCAAGTGAAGTGTTCCGTCCAGTCTTCTGTTCGAGGATTGAATAAATCAACCATTTTTTTGGAAATCGGATCAACCGCTTCTATTTTATCGTACTTACTGTTGTTACAATGTTGGCAGATATAGGCAAGATTATCGCTATTATTGTTTCCTCCTTTTACGACAGGAATGATATGATCAATAGCAAAGGGATGGAAAGCAAAAGCACTTATGGCGAGGCAATATTCACAACAGCCTTTTGCTCTTTCTTTTATTATTTTCTTGATTTCAGAAGAAATATAGCGTTTCGGCATTATTAATTGGCTTGAATATCCATTTGTTTCATTAACTCCAATAAGGATACATTTCTAAGTTTCGACAACTCTCCTAAAATTTCTACTCTTTTCAAGCGTAGCCGTTCTTCTTCTTGAATGAGTAATTGTAATTCTTTCTGCTCCTCTTCGGAAAGAGGCTCTTCTTCCCTCTTTTTAACAAGTATCTGAAAGCGATTCCAATACTCTGGGGAAAGTACACAGTCTATATTGAGTTGCTGAATAAGTTCCTTTTCGCGTTGTTCTTTATTTTTCTGCTTTTCACGAGCAATAGCAGCATCAATTTCTTTAGAGAAAGTTTCTAAAGCTGCGATGTCCAATTGGCTGACAAACTGCTGAATATCCAACTCTGTTTGAAATTGTATTCTAATCATTAGTCCTGATCTTTGTCTTTATCAACGAAGGTAATCCAAAATAAGTTTTTCTGCATCAAAAAATTGGACATGATCCTGCTATGAACTAACCATTACAAATTCAACCAATAAGTCATTTTAAACACCAAAGCTCGATTCTTACTGCCTAGATTCTCAGGAAGATAGTTTTCGGTATACACTAGAAAAATATCAGAAGTTGGCTGATAACGCCATTGAAAACGGGCGTTGAGGTTGATGTTATCTAGCAAGTTGTTGTACTGCACAAAGGTGGTGAAGAATAGTTGATCGGTGAAGGTCAAATCTATGCGTGGCCCGATGAGTAAAAGTTGTTCTGCGCCGTAGTTGTCGGGGAGTTCCAAATCATTGTAATCGAAGCGTAGCGAGATATTTAGGTATGGTTGGTAGCGATAGTTAAGTTCGCCTGATAAATTGAGGTTGGTGCCATTGTAGAATCCACCATAAGTAGCAGCTAGATTATAATTAAAGAGTTGACGGGGATTACTTTGATATTCAATAGAATAGGCATTCCAAGTGTATTGTTCGCCTATCAAAAAAGAGGTGTATTGGCGAGCATCGATTGGGTTAAAATTAAAGGTCAATTGTTGAAAAACTCGATTGAAAGCTAAACTCAAGGCGGAAGCGTTGGAAAAGGCAAAACTATACTCAAAAGACCAACTGCGATCCACATTTGTTCCATCTGGAATATAGGTTGAGTTAAATTCAAGACTTGGTCCTGTACGAATAATTTTTTCATTGCTGGGATAAAAGGTGTAAGAAGCATTACTAAAGAAGCTGTACTGCCCTGGATAGACCCGAATGCCCGGCGCAAATCCTGCTTCGGGATTGAAAAACTCATTGACGAAACTGAATCCTGCAAACATTCCCAGGTTTCGATCTCGGTAGCGCGTGAAGAGCAAACCCGATAGGTTTTCTCGGCTGTTGAAATCATCGAAAGAGCGTCCGATATAGGAACTGTGATACCATTTGGCATCTTTGCTCAACATTTCCAAATCGGCAGCAATTACTCGGTTGTAAGTGTTGGGGCGCAATACCTCTTTTTCTCCATTTTGAACACGTCGAAATACGCCATCCGCGAAATATCTAGTCGAATCGCTTGCTTCTACATTCAAGGAGGCTTTATTGACGAAACTGAGCGCAAAACTAGATTGCTCCCAAAAATTGCGCTGCACAGCAGCTACGGTATAGTTTTGAGCAGGCAGTCCGAATTCTTCTTTTTCTTGGGTTTGCATATTCATCAAATTGATGCGCCATTTCTCACTTAACGAACCACTCAATCTTGCGCCATAAGCAATCGGTACTTGTTGAAACAAGCCCGAAGAATCGCGTGCTAAACCAATTCTTCGAGAGAAGAAAGGTCGTGCGCCAGGAAAACCTGCTTGGTCAAAGAGATCACTATTTTCTAAGAAAAACTGCCGCCGCTCAGGAAATTGAAACTCAAAGCGAGTTAAATTAATAACTTGTTGATCTACTTCTACTTGCGAAAAATCAGGATTAACCGTCAAGTCAAGGTTGAGAGAAGGCGTGACGGATATTTTGGCATCAAAACCTGCCTGAAAGCCCGATGATTGTTCTGTGGGTACGACCTCTCGATTGCTTGCTGTTTGACCCGCTACGAAAGGAATAAAAGAAATATTAGTCTTTGCTTTTGGGATAGGATCTTGCCAAATTAATTGACCACTGTAGGGAAAGGAAGCAGAAACAAATTGAATAGGCGTCTGAATCCACGCAGACTGCGTATTGCGTTTCAAATCCCAACGATCCATAGCAATGTTCCATTCCTTAACATCCGAGCGGTAACGAAAGCTTTTGAATGGAATCGCTAGTTCCGCTATCCAACGATCTTGGTAGCGCGTCACTTTAGAGAACCATTTATTATCCCAAAAAGTACTAAAAGAACTATCGCTTGTGCCACCACCCGTTACGGTACCCTCCATTTGCACGCCCGCAGGAGTAATGACAAAGAAAAAGCCATTCTGCTTATCGTTGTAGGGACCTATTGAAAAGCCTACATTATCATTAATATCGTAATTAAAATCTCTACGAAGTGAGCTAATAATGTCGGGAGTGTCATCGTCGTAGCAAACGAAAGAAACGTACAAAAACTCCTCATCAAAAGTCAAACGAGCCTCAGTTTGAAAATCTGCCCTTGCAGTATCCACGGGAAAGGTTTTATACCAGTCATCTGCCACATCGGCGTCTTGCCAGTCTTGCTCATTAAGTTGACCATCTAAGATAATTTTTCCTGTTGCTTTTCTGATGTTTAAAGAAGTACCAGGTTGGTTTTGACCATTTAGAAACAATGGAAAAGTAAGGATAACAAATAAGTAAGTAAGACGCATATTTGATAGTGATGATTAGAGCGGCGCAAAAGTACATACTCTAAACATTTTGACTGCTAGAAGTTGTGGGAAAATTCAATTATGTGTTTGAGTCTACTAAATAAATAGGAATTATTGGCTGCTGAAACTATGTCAAAATATAGCGTTTCAGCAACTAATAAAAATTATTGGTTGCTGGAAATAAAATAAAAATAACCAATCTACTAAATTCATAACTGTGTGTCCTAAATTACACTTTCATCAAAAACAAAAATTTGATCTCTGCTCGTTTCAACTCGTGGCGGCATCGAACCGCCATGAGTTGATCAAGGTTTACTAAGGATAAAAAAGCGGCTAATTGCCGCTTTTTTATCCTTAGTAAACCTTGATGGATTTGGATGGACTCAATGTCCATCCAAATCCAAATTACGTGCTTTTATGTAGAGCATGATTTTAGGCAATTCAAAATTTTGTGCAATTTGGGATACACTTAATAACCTTTGCAACCTACCTATCCAACTTCCAGTATATCTTTAGAGCTATATTAACAACAGTCCAAGCTGTCAGACACTTTTGGAATCGTCCGACAACTAAAACAAAACGACACTAGCGCACATGAAAAAGCAACTACACTTCCTATGCCTCCTACTTTTGCCTATGATGAGTTGGGCGCAAAACAATCCGCTTCCTTTTGAAAAAACACAATTGGATTCCGCAGTTTATACCTATTTAGAAGAATACCAAACCGCCTTCGATTGGGATCAAACATCGGATCGTTTTTTGTGGAGTGCGCTGGTGCATAGCGATTCCATGGTGAGTATTGGTTTTCGACCAGCAACGGAACAGCGCATTCGAGCGAGAATACACGAAATTGATGTGGAAGCTCCTGAATGGCAAGCGGCTAGACAGGGCATTGTCGATTATATTTTGGAGACCACTTCGGAGCGTTATGGCATGGAATTCTCAGAAGAGCGATTGTTCCCTTTTGGTGTGGTGCAGCAATTGCCCTTTTTGAGTGTAAAGGTGTTTGATTTACAGATGTTAAAGTACTTGAGAACCTTACCGCAGGTGCGCTATGTACATCCGATGAGCTTTAAATTATCGACCAAAGAAGGTCCAGAAAAAAGTACTTCAGGTTGTGGTTCGGTCAATGAAAACATTAACGCAAATGATTATACAGCCATTTCGCCGCAATCGCGAGCTTCTTGGCATCATCAGCCTGCGGGTGTGGATGTGGCTTGGAACAATAGCAACAAAGGCGACGATATTTGGGTGGCAGTAGTGGATTCAGGCATTTCTGATGAAAATGATAAATTAGATAGCGAATTTGATGAAGGGGAATCAAGCGGTCGTTCATTGGAGCGCAAAAGTTTTTATCGTCCGAGTTCAGGTGCGCCTTACGATGGTTGGCAAGATCAATGCGGACATGGCACGCGGATGTTGAGTTTGATCGCTGCACCGCGTGGTTTTGACGATACGCCAGCAGGTATCGCTTACCGATGTAATTTGGTGAGCTATCGAGCGGTCGAAGATGTAGTGGTGAATACTTCGGAAGAAAAAATGGGCGTGAGTGAAGCTTTTATGGATATTGGCGATGATCCTAGAATCAAAATTGTGAGTATGTCCTTGGGCGATCTTTTTTACAATGGTCAAGTGGCAGATGCGATTATTTATGCGCACAACAAAGGCAAATTGATCTTTACTGCCGCTGGTACTTCTACTTTTTTTACAGGCTTTTTCGTCATTTTCCCTGCCACGATGGATGAAACGATTGCCGTAACGGGTGTAAAAGATCAAAACATCAATAATCGGACCAAGTGCAATACTTGCCACTCAGGTTCGAGAGTAGATTTTGTGAATGTGATGCAACGCGCTTCGGACAATGATCGAACGGCGATTACCCTGAATGTTCCAGATAATTCACAAGCCTATACCAGTGGTTCTTCAGCAGCAACAGCTTCCACGGCAGGCATTGCTACGTTGGTTTGGGGTAATCATCCAGATTGGACGAGCGGACAAGTGCTCAATCAGCTGATTCAGTCTTCGGATTATTACCCTAATCGCGACGGTGATTTCGGTTGGGGAAAAATAGATGCGGCAGCCGCAGTGGCAGATACGCCCCCAATTGGTTGCACCACAACTTTTAGCAACGAAGCAACAATTGAAATTACCAATATCGCATTTCCAGCTTCGGACGATGGCTTTTTTGACAGTCAAAATGAATGGGTGATTCAGCTAGGTTCAGAATCTTTCTTTTTCAATGTGGAAGAAGATGGCGCTTCTGGAAATCCAGCAAATTACATTGATATAGATGTCTGTGGTAGCATTCCAATGACGATTGATTTGGGCAGCACAGCTTGCAACGAAGCACAACTTGATCTATTCGTCTCTTCGCACGAAGATGATGGATTATTTAGCGATTGCGATCATGACAATGGCTTGAGTAGTGATGATTTATTAGCTTCAGAAACGCTCTCCGTGGATTTGAATAGCAATACTTTCACCCATCAAGGTGCAGCAGGAGATTTCGTATTTACTTATGTGGTTTATTGCTCACCAACAGCAACGCCAGCAGCTTCCGTAGTGGGCGACACGATGGTTTGCCAAAATAATCCAGCAGCAGAAGTAGAGTTTACTGCAGCAGGAGGTCAGGCGCCTTACACGATTAGTTATACGGTTAATCAAGGAAGTATTCAGAATATCCAAACCATAGGAAATACAGTAGTTTTGGAGCAAGCTACCGATCAGTTAGGTACTTTTACTTATGAACTTACCAAAGTAGAAGATGCCAATGGTTGCTTTCAAGCACAAAACGATGAAGCAAGCGTAGAAGTGATTGATAATTGTAGTTTAAAAATCAATACGAAAGTCTTTTTACAAGGGAACTTCAAAGATGGATTGATGCAAACCAACTTACAAATTCCTGCTACTGACCCTTATGGCAATGGCGCAGTGGTGAATAATCCCTCAAGCGTTTTTGCTGCAAATGGCGATGATACGATTGTGGATTGGGTGGAAGTGATCTTGAGAGCGGAAGATGCACCTCATGACGTAGTTAGTAGACAATCTGCCTTGTTGCAAGCAGATGGCGATGTGGTAGCAACGGATGGCGTGAGTGCTTTATCTTTTACTTCTGTTTTACCTGATTCTTACTTTGTGAGCATTCAGCATCGAAATCATTTGGAAGTGAGTTTGGAAGAGGTGCTGTTGCTATTGGCGTCGGAGGATTAAGGATTTGAAGCTTTCTTGACAGTTTCATTTTCTATGAAGCTGTCAATTCACAAAATGAGAGCGTCCTAGAAAATGACACCCTCATATATTTAGCATCAAAAAATTAACTCTTTGCGTCTTAGGGTAAGATTTACTTACAAAACTTTTTCGGCACATATTGCTTTAATCATCATGAAATTTTCAGCAAAAAAAGATGTTGCTTTTATCTCCACTTTACTCATTCCTACTATTATAGCTGGTTTGGTAGCTTTGTGGTTTGTAATTAAAACGCAAAGTTTTATCGCTTTCGTAGCCTTATTGGCGACTTTAGCAGTGCTGGGTACCATTTTTTATTTTTGGACAAAGACCTATTATGAAATCAAGAGAGAACGGATTTATTATCGAGCGGCTTTTCTAAAAGGTAATGTATTGATTGACAAGATCGAACGCATCAAGAAAAATAGTACTTATCCGAATGGTGGCAGTCGTCCTGCACTTGCACTTATGGGCATTACGATTGTGCATAGTGGAGGAAAAGAGTTGTATATTTCACCAGAGGATGTGGAAGGTTTGATTGCAGCGTTGAAGGCAAGTAATAAGAAAATTAAGGTGAAAGGCTAAGAACGAATTACGATGAGATTTTATCGAATAAATTCCCATTACTGGATAAATTTTGCTACGCCTAATCAAAATTGCCATTGAAATTAAATAACTGAATATCAGTAAATTACCTACTTAACATTTCTTCCGTCCACAATCGAAGTGCCGTTCTGAGTTCTTCATTTTTAACAGTCTTCTTCAGTGCTTGCTTTTTCTTCTCGTGGTAATAATTTCCATTGATACCTTCTAGTTCGTCATTGATTGCTAAGTGAACGAGGTTAGCTGCCCCATACGCTGGAGACTTAAAAAATCGCTTGGTAAATTGGAATATTCGGCTCAAAAAATTGGGTGCATCTCCAATACCTGTTTTGATCGCTCCAGGATGAACAGAATTGAGGGTGACTCCGCTATTCTCTATTTCCTTTGCAAAATCTACGTGGAAGAGCATACCACAAAACTTGGAGTTGGCGTAAGTTCTTACTTTGTTGAAGTCTAATCCGTAAGGCGTTTTTTCGATGTCTAGTTTACCAAAAAGATGAGCGGTTGAGTTGACATTGACGATTCGCCCAGGTTGATTGTTTTTCAAAATGGGAAACAACTCTTTGCACAGCAGATAGGGCGCAAGATAGTTGACCATAAAAGTCATTTCTAATCCATCTTCGTTTAGTTGTTTTTCTTGCATCCAAACGCCCGCATTATTAATAAGCACCTCCAAATCATTGTGCTCCTTTTTAATTTTTTCTACCAATGCTTTACAAGTACTAATACTCGATAAATCTCCTTGAAGAAGTTCCAAATAAGGATTTTTGGTTTCTGATTTTAGCTCTTCAACGACTGCATTTCCTTGTTCTTCATTTCTCGACGTGATGACTACTCGGTGTCCTTCCAAAAGCAATTGTTTCGCCGTTGCTTTTCCGATGCCTCGATTTCCTCCAGTAACTACGATCTTTCGCTGCTTCCCAAATTGATGATTTTGCTGTTCTGCTGGAAGGTATCTATTCAGAAGAAATACAGCAGCCTTGTTCTTTTGCTCTATTGCAATAGACATCGGCGTTTCCGTTCCAAAATCTTTGACGATATCAGGTTTTGCACCTCTTTCCAATAGCAATTCTGTAATTGCAATATTGCCTTT